>JBKJRW010000035.1:0-10980 GCA_046593165.1 Gemmatimonadaceae bacterium | reverse complement strand
ACCTCTCCACTCTCGCCCGGAGACGCTTCTTCCAGATTGTCGTCCACAATCCGCACTGGATACAAGTCAGAGTTGAGATGGATTCCGCTGTGACGATCGCACTCGAACCCGATCTTGAACGCTTCCACGGCCTGATACGCGCTCAGAATGCAGACGCCGAACTCGTCGGCAATGAGCCGCCGTGCTCGCTCGGGCAATTCGTCTGCATCGTAGAAGACAACCTTCGGCCGATGAAAGTCTGTACCGGATGTATGCACGTAAGTGAAAAGCCGGTCCAGGTACGATCCGTAGCTCCTGATGACATCGGGCTGGAACTCGTTGAGCAACGGGATGTTCTTATCCGGTGAGTCGAGCAGCGAGAGGTGTTGATACTGGACTCGAGCCCGCGACGGAAGAATCGCACGATCTCGATACAACTCCTGAATCTCACGCTCCGTCCCGAACGGGGATGCGATCACGGTTTCTCTGTAATTCACGAAGCGTCCCGCCGCCTGAGCGACGATGCATCGCTCGCGCTCGGCATGAGCCGCATTCTGAAAGATTGCGGCGGTGTCCCACTTCACACCGCGCGGCGCTCCGGTGCTTCCGCCGCTCCGGGATTCCAGATCTTCCCCCATTCTGCGCCCATTCGACTGGAAGTACTCAGGATCACGCTGAAGTTGATCGCGCTCGATCACGGGAAGTTGCGAGATATCGCCGGCATTTCGGAAATCGTCCGGGAGCAAGCCAAGGCGGAGCATCGTCTCGCGATAGTAAGGCACGGTGCGAAATGCGTGTGTGACCATTCTGCGCACTCTCTGTGACTGGGCGCGCTCGATCACTGCCGCGTGTCGATAGGGAAATCGCGACTGTCCTCGCCAGTGGTGCGCGAGATACATCGTCCACATCAACCGCTCGGGCAAGGATGCCTTCATGCGGCTGCGTTCATCAGGCGCGCATCGTCATGGTGAGCCTGCCTGCCGTGCTCCTCCCGGAGCGAGCTCTCCAGGATCCATGCGACAAAAATTGAGGCGAAACCTGCGAACTCCAAAATGACCCGTAATTCCGATACGGCGAAATTTACTCCCGGCCATAGACGCAAAATTTTCCGGTACTGTGAATCCCAGTAGGCGCCGCTTACCCTCAGCCCGATAGAAATCATGCATCGCTCTTGTGATTACGCCTCGAATCCCCAGGCTGCGCCATTCGGGGGCGGTGTAAAGATCGTATGCATACGCTTCATCTGTAGCGAGCGGGATCGGTGCCGAGAGGTATGCGCTCCATGCGTTCTTCGTTGCACCCCAGGACACGGAGACAATCTCGCCGCCATGGCGCGCCACAAAGCACTTGTGACCGATCTCAATGCGACGCGCCACCGCGCCCGGATTCGTGGCGCGACGAAACGTGTTGTATTCGTCGACCTGCGATGCATCAAGCAGGTCGATGTCGAGGGAAATCCCGGCGCGCACCTGGGCCGCAGACCCATCAAGCAATAACTCGCGAACCACTACGCGGCGATAGCACACCTCGCCGAGCGCCGCAAACCATAACGCCCGGAGTCCACCCCCATGCGCGATCTCCAACGCCCGTCGCCACGGAGGGCTCAATTATTTCTCAGCGTCGACACCCAGTTGAGAATCACCTTCAGCGGACGCCGTTCGCCGCCCTGGGCTATTTTGCCAATGAGAAACCGCCCGTCGGGGCCGATAGTCCATCCGATTGGTGCCTGTAGCCTCCTCATGAGTTCCGGCTTTCCGATTTCTCCGGTGCGTGGATCGATCCGCACCCGTGTGATTTGTCCACCCGCATCGTAAAAGACAGTTCTACCGTCGGACCCCCAGACAGCATACGTACTACCAGCTACCGAGAGCTGTTGACGCGCCGGGCCACGGTCGAGTGGATAGGGAACGAGATAAACTTCGGTTCGCCCTGATTCGACGCTCGTGTAGATGACCCACTGTCCGTCCGGCGACATCCGCGCATCATCCTGACTACCTGCTCCACCGATCAGCACCCTCGGCGCTGTGCGGCCGGCGGCATCGAGCGACACCAGGTAGATGTCATCGCCCGATCCGTAATCACCTTGATACATCAGGAACTTTCCGTCAGTCGTTATCCCCGTCGCCCTCTTGTCCTTCGACGACGTAACCACCAGTTCTTCGGGGCTGCTGCCATCGACAGCTCGCTTGAAAATGTCGTATTGCGGGACGTCTCTGCCATACACAATCTCCCGGCTGTCTGGAGTCCACAGAATACTGACTTCCACCTGATCGGTCTGCGTGACTCGAGAAAAAATTCCGCGCTGCCTGTCGTATACCCATACATCACCGTCGCGAACGACTGCGATTTTCCGGCCATCGGGCGATGCCAGCGCAGCCGTGTATCGACCCGCCGAGTCGAGAGCCCGCTCCTCGTTCCCATTTTCGTCGGACCAGGACAGTTCCATGTTCTTCAGCACGTCGGCGCGATAGACGAACGTGCCGGTGCGCGACACGGCAAACCCGGCCCAACCATTTGCGGCTTCGATCTCGATTTCCAATGGAACTACCGACGGAGTTCCCTTGACGCGCAGTTCGTCGAAGTCGAACGGCACAGCCATGACCGTCGAGTTGCGCGTGAAGAGCAGATGTCCGTCTACATACCGGCCGAAATAGCCACTATTCAACACCACCTGACGCTTGCCGCTCTGCAGAGAGAGGACTTCGATCGTCGAGCGGTCGGGGGGTGTCAGATAGCGGGTAAAGAGGACGTGATCACCGTCTGGTAGCACCTGCGGCCACCAGTGACCGAGCTCTCCTTTTTGTCGATCGGGTGTGGTGAGGACCGTCGTATCGCCGCCATCGGCCGACACACGATTGAGACCGCTGTCATAGTTTTTGGTGTATATAACCGCTTCGTTACCTACCCACGCGGTTTGCGCCCAGCGTGACGATGCGAGCACCGTAGCGGGGCCCCCGCTCACTGGAGCCTTGAAAAGCTTTTCGTTGGTACCGAAAACAATCCACTTTCCATCTGCCGAAAAAGCGGTTCCGCCAGTTGCGTTTGCCGAACCTGGTACGAGTCGGAGCTTGTCCTCATCGAGGCGGCGAAGAGCCAGTTGCGTCTGACCACCGACGACGACACCTATAGCGATGGTGGAGCCGTCATCACTGATTGCCAGCATCTCGGCGGTATTCGGCACCAGCATCATCTCGGCAGGGAGATCGACCGAGAGGCGGATCGGCTTTGCAGACTCGCGACTGGAAAAAGCGCGGGGCAGGAGGAGCAGGGCAGCGAGTGCCGCTACGCCAGCTAATACCCATGGCAATGCAGGGTGCCTGAGCGGTGATCGCGCACGATTGTCCAGTGCCGACGCCCCGTCGGTTGTCGCCTGGCGACCGGAGAAATCGGGCGCTATCAGAGCCTTGCTGAAGTCGGCAGCCGAGTGAAAACGATCTGCCGGAAGTTTCTCGAGCGCCTTGAGGACTGCGGCGTTCACGTGCGCCGGAACCGATTTCCGCTGGCCTGTCACGGCACGCGGGCTCTCCGTCATGACACGCGCGACGATTGCCTGCACCGTCGGGCCGGTGAACGGAGCTTCGCCCACCAGCATCTCATATAGAACAGCACCCAGCGCGTAGATATCGGCGCGTCCATCGATTGCGCGCTCGCCCATTGCCTGCTCGGGAGCCATGTATTGAGGCGTGCCGAGGGAGAGGCCAGTCTGCGTCATGCGGACGCCGCCCGCCGCGCTTACTGCGAGAGCGATTCCAAAGTCGGCGACCAGGGCCTGGTCTTCGTGAAGGAGGATGTTCTCCGGCTTGATGTCGCGGTGGACGACGCCGTGTTTGTGTGCGGATTCGATTGCGCTTGCGACTTCGCGGGCGATGCGAACGGCGTCATCGACGGCGAGCTGTGTTTCGCGTTCGAGTCGAGTGCGGAGCGATTCGCCCGCGACGTATGGCATTACATAGTAGAGGAGTCCGTCGGCTGCTCCCGAGTCGAGCAGTGGGAGGATGTGCGGATGTTGCAGCTTTGCGGTGGTCTTGATCTCGGCCAGGAAGCGTTCGGCGCCGAGTGCGGCGGCGAGGTCCGGGTGGAGGACTTTGATGGCGACGTCGCGTTCGTGGCGGATGTCGTGGGCGAGGTAGACCGTGGCCATGCCGCCGACGCCGATCTGGCGGGTGACGCGGTATTTGCTTTCGAGTGCTGTGGTGAGGCGGGGCAGGACATCGCTCATAGGCTGAAAAGATAGGGATGTTACGGTTTCGAGGCACGATTGTGTTGGTTTGCTCCTCGAAAGTGGTGGTGCCGGCGAGTAATTTGAGCGAGGCGAAATCCGCTTGTTTGCTCGGCCCGTAGCTGGCTCCCCCACATCACACCCGAAAAAACGATGCGCCTCTGGAATGTACGTGCCGCGCTTGCTGCGCTGGCCCTCGTTACTGCGTCCTGTTCAGATCTTCCAACTGCGCCTGTCGAGGAGCGCGTCGTCAGGGTTGCGGCTCCGAGATTCGTCGTCGCTCCCCCATCTGTGCCTGACATCCGGATCAGTGAGTTCCATTACGACAACGTCGGTGGTGACACCGGAGAGCAGATAGAGATATCCGGCCCTGCCGGTGCTGTTGTAACTGGATGGACGATTCGGTTCTACAATGGCAGCGGGGGTGCGGTATACGACACGAGAACGCTTGGCGGGACAATTCCGGCGACGTGTGGCGCGCGCGGAGTAGTGGTAGTCACAGCGACTGGGCTCCAGAACGGTGCGCCCGACGGTATTGCGCTCGTTGATGGTAGTGGGACATTGGTCGAATTTCTTTCATATGAAGGAGCGTTTGTCGGCACTGGCGGTGCCGCCGGCGGCGTAATGTCACGGAATATCGGCGTCTCGGAACCGGACAACGCTCCGGTCGGTTCTTCTCTTTCGCGCGATAAGGCTGGGACCTGGTATTCGCCCGCGGCCAATACCTTCGGCGCGTGCAACGACAATACCGACCCACCTGTTGCCAATACGGTGGCAAGTGTAACGGAGTTGCCCGCATCCGCTGGCCTGGTTCCCAGCGCGTCGCAACAGTTCACCGCGACTGCAAGAAATTCCTCCAACGTGATTCTCCCAGGAGCGATGATCGGTTGGACGAGCACCGACCCGTCAGTCGCGACGGTGAACGTCAATGGACTCGTCAGCGCGGTGGTTCCCGGGGTGACGCAGATCATTGCCACAGCAACAAATGGTGTCGCCGACACCAGTGTGGTCACGGTGAATGCTGCACCCCCGCCGTCAGGACTCAGCAATGTCCGCTTCACCGAGATCCACTACGACAACGATGGAACGGACGTCAATGAAACCATCGAGATCGAAGGTCCGGCTAATGGTAACCTTAGTGGCTGGAAGGTGGTCCTCTATAATCAAACCGGCGGCGTGGTCTATGACACGCAGGTTCTGAGCATGACCATTCCCGCAACGTGCGGAGATCGGGGGGTGGTGACGGTCAGCTATCCTTCCAACGGAATTCAGAACGGACCTTCCGATGGGTTTGCACTGGTGAACGGTGCCGGACAGGTCGTCGAGTTCCTGTCTTATGAAGGAACCCTGACAGCGACTAACGGGCCCGCAACAGGGCTTCTCTCGACAAATATTGGCGTGTCCGAGAGCAGCACTGGCTCTGCCAACAGGTCTCTGCAACGCAACGCTGCTGGCGCATGGTACGGACCCTACGCTTCAACCTTCGGCGCATGCAATCCCTCAGATACACCGCCTCCTTCGATCTTCTTCAGCGGACGTACACCCGGCGATGTTCCGCTTCCCGTTGGATTCCAGGACCAGCTCTTCGCGAGCCTGCAGGACGCGATGGGAAACCCTATTGTCACCACATTCACCTGGACCACCGAAACTCCAGCAGTCTCGAGCATCGACCAGGACGGTGTCGTCACCTCTCTCTCCGCCGGCAGCGCAATCCTGCGCGCTACAGCCGCGACAGGAGCCACCGGCACATGGACGCTTCCGACGCAGGTTGCGACCCTGAGCGCGACCGCTATCTACCAGGGTAACGCAGAATTCGGAGAACCCGCTGACAACAACGCGAGCGATGATTTCATCATCCGCCGCAACACTTACACATCGTCGTTCAGTAACACACGCGGCACGCCGAACTGGGTCAGCTACAATCTCGACGCATCGCACTTCGGGGCTGAGGATCGCTGCGACTGCTTCACGTTCGATCCCACCGCCTCCGGCATTGCGACGTCGTACACAACCGCCGCCTACACCGGTGCCGGCACATTCCACGGATACGGAATCGATCGCGGCCACCTTGCGCGCTCCTTCGATCGCACATCGGGAAGCCTCGATAACGCATACACCTACTACTTCAGCAACATCATTCCGCAGGCCGCTGACCAGAACCAGGGCCCGTGGGCGAACATGGAGAACTACCTCGGCGACCTTGCACGTTTCCAGAACAAGGAAGTGTATGTCATCGCCGGAGTTGCGGGGAGCAAGGGTACGCTGAAGGATCAGGGCAATATCGTAATTCCGGCGCAGACATGGAAAGTCGCCGTGATCATGCCGCGAGATCAGGGACTTGACGACATCGACAGCTACGATGATGTCGAAGTGATCGCCGTGATCATGCCGAACAACCCCGGTATCCGGACAGTAGACTGGCGCACGTATGAGACCACCGTCGATGCAGTTGAGGCGCTGGGCGGCTACGACCTTCTCGCGCTGCTCGCTGACCCGGTCGAGATTGCGGTAGAGAGCAACACGGTGCCGCCGATTGCCGTGGTCGATGGGCCATACGCTGGAGGAGTTCTGCCCGGCGAAAGCATCGCCATGAGCGGAGCCGGCTCGAGCGACGCCGATGGTCAGGCGCTCTCATATGCGTGGAGCTTCGGCGACGGCGCGACGGCAACCGTAGTTACTACGAATCATTCTTACGCGACGGGCGGAACGTACACTGTCAGTCTCGTTGTAACCGACCCGCTCGGCCTTGCCGATACGGCAACGACTACGGCAACCGTGTTCACACAGGCTAATGCCGCGGCAAACGCGCAGGCGATTGTCGCGCAGCTGCTTGCCGCCGGCAAGATCAACAGCGGTAACGCGAATGCATTGAGCTCCAAACTCGATGCCGCAACCGCGTCATTCGAGCGCGGGCAAACGGGCACAGGCGTGAATCAACTGGAGAGCCTGCTCAACTCGCTCGATGCGATGGTGAGATCGGGCAGGTTGTCAGCAGCTGATGCAGCGGCGTTGCGAACGCTGGTGAATCGCATCATCGCGTCTGTTTGACAGGGGAGCAAGAAAACTGCCCGGTGCGCTCGTGCTCATCGGGCAGTTTGTATTTCCGTCCCAGCCCATGGGCCCCGGCCCACCAGGCCCAAGGCCCTCGGCTTTTCACCCCACGATTTTGACCTTGAAAGCCGAAAGCTGGACGGCCCATGGCCATGAGGTTTCGGACTATTTCAGCTCGCAGGTAGTCCCGTAAAAGTTTCCTGACCGGGATGATATCCCGATGTGCTTCGGCCCGAGCTTCTTGCCGAAGTACCCGCCCCATGGCCCCGAATCGAATACGATCTTGCCTGTCGTACGATCGTAAGTGTACTCCCCCGTGGTGCCTCTGCTGTCGGCGTACGTCGATCCATTCTTGATCACGAGGCGCATCGTTCCGGCGACCCCGCTAGCGGCCCAGCATTGGTAACGCCCTGCGACGAGCCCGCTCGCCAGATCGGCACCGTTCGCCGAACCGGATGAACTCGCTTTTTCAACGGAGCTGCTACTTGAGTTGCCCGCCGCGGTGAGCATCCATGCGAGGTAGAATCGGGATTCACCGTCGTCGAGCTTGACCCGGCAGTCACTTGCCCTCGCCTCGGTGACAACCCCGGTGCGATTCTGCCTGTCAACCACGCGTGCCCCAACCTTGCAGGCACCTGTCTGCGCCTCTGCGGCGCGCGCCGGAAAGGTCGAAGCGACTACGGTCATCGCGAGAGAGAGTAGAAGGTGTTTTGTCATGCAGGCCAAGGTAAACGCATGACTCAAAGTCTGCCACAGTTGGATTTACTCCCTCCGATCAAATAGCCGAGTCTCCGATCAACGCGATCCATTAGTCAGCTCGGTAGAATTTCGAATCCTGCCACGACGAAATGGTGGTCGAGCGCAAGCGCCTGCCTGATACCGCGATCCGCCATGACTGAGAAACTCACTGCGTCGGTGAGGGAAAAATCCTGATCGTGATAGCGCTCGATCCAATCTCGCTGCGCTGTCTCCTCGTACTCTAGCGTGCTCGTCACCACGACAAGCGGAGCACGAACCACCTCTTTCAGGAACCCCAGCGCCGCGGCCGGACTGAAACGCCGCATGATCAGCGCATGAGTCTCGGCCACCACGAGATTCGTCGTCACGATGCGTCGCTTGCGCTGGACCGCACTTCGGAGCGCACTCACCATGATTCCGTGCGAACGATCCTTCGGATCGGCAAGAGGAAACCACGCGCTGGTATCGACGAACAGCTCAGCGGCCACGATTGCCGCCTTTCTTCGGCTTCCATGACGCGATCTCCCCGTCTGCCAGCGCTCGATCGTGCTCGCGCGCCGCACCATACCGGGGTGCCGGCAGACGCGGATGCCCGGCGGCGATGCCGATGATTCGAAGCGCTGGATGCGCGGCTGGATCAGTCAGTTGCTGCTCCAATGCCTCGAGGCCGCGGCGCAACACGGCGGACTTGGTTGCGTCGAGTTGAGTGGCCAGACGTTCGAGCCTTACACGATCCGGCGGGTCAAGATAGACCTGAACAGGCTCGGACACCCTGCGTGGTGGCTTTTCATGATTGGTCTTCATGATCTCATGATAACCGATCATCAGGCTGACATCAACTACTCACGCCGTTACCTCCTGCAGTTGCGACCTTACCATCCAACTCGTCTCGTTCCCTCAGAAACCGCGACAGCAAACCTGCCGCACGAAGGAGAGAAAAACTCGTCACCGCCCCGGCGGGAACCAGCCTCCGCGCGAAACGTGCAGCAGCAGAGCTGTTCAAGAACGCAATCCATTCGGCCGCTTCATCGCAGACACGCACCGCCGCCACCGCCTCAGCGGGAAGTCCCTTCACTGCGAACGGTGTCGCCACAATCGGCACTCGGTTGTAAAGCGCTTCGGCAACTTTCACCTTTACACCCGCGCCATCGATAATCGGCGCAATCATCAGGTCGCACCTGGCAAACGCATCACGCGAGTCGCGGACAAATCCATGAGACTTTACGCCACGCACGCCTTTCCCGACCCTCTCACTTCCGTGGCCAAGGAGATGCAGATCCACCACACCCGAGACAGCCGGCCACACCTCTCGCAGAAACCAGTCGAGACTCACCCGGTTCGGCCACCAGGCGAAATCGGCGAACATTCCTATGGCCAGCCGATCATGGGTCGAGACAATCCGCGGCAGCGGATCGTAGTCGAACACAGGAGGAATTGCGATCGCCTGGATACCCGGGCAGGCCTCCACCGCCACCCGACGATCATCCTCCGATACGAAGATGACCCGCCCCACCCGGCGCATCGCCGCCCATTCATACGTGCGCAGCTTGCGACAGTCCTTCTCGAGAACGCGCGCCATCGGTGATCGAGCCACCTGCGCGATCTGCCTGGAATACAACTCGTGCTCGATGTTGTACGCGACGACCGCTACCGGAACCCCGGGCGGACAATCAGGCAGCATCCAGAGCAAATCGCTGCCGTTAATAATGATGAGATCGGGCGGCCCTTCGGCGAGTGCCGACTTCAACCTCCGCCTCATGCGACGCGTCCGCGTAAAGCCAATCTTTGCAGGAAGTGCCGAGCCCAACGCGGATGAGATGACACTCTGAACTTGTCTATAGCGGCAGCCCATGCGAGTGGGCGATGGAACGCCAATGCACTCCGTTCGCGAGCCGGGCCACGCAAGGTCGATCGCCTTCATCAGCCCGCGGGTAAAGGTCCACGCCCCGCCTCTGGCCTCCGCAGGATCCACGATGGACGGCATCAGAATCCGCATCGTCAACGGTATGCTGTCTCCTCAATCGAACGGCCACGATAAGCCGCCACCATTCCAGGAATTTCCATCGCGCTCACTATTACTGCTCCGCCCATCGCGACAGGCAACTCGAACCACCGAACCCCGTATGCCGAGGCACAGCGAATGCAGTCGAGCCAGGAGTTCAGCAGTTTTCCTGCGGCCACGAAAGGAATCGCAAACACTCCGGCCCTGACCAGCCCCGCGTGCGGCATCAGCGACTCCGCAAGCCGCGTGGCGATCGTTCCGTAACCAATGTTGCGCCGAATGTCCGCCTCCATCGGCCAACCTTCGAACTCGTGCACTACGCGCATACCCGGCTCGAACCACAACACCAGTCCCGCACGTCTCATCGCCTCCGACTGTATCCGGGATGAGAACGCACCGAGTTTCTCGGGAAGCGGATACTCGAGAAAGGCTTTACGCCGAAAACCGGCCGCGTTGTTCGATATGAATTCCGATTCACCGCGCTCGCCCGGGTCCAGGTACGAGCGAGTGAGGAGAGCGAGCACGCGTGTGGCGAGATCATCTCCCTCATAGACAGTGCGGCCACTGACTGCAGCGATATCCGGATTCGCGCGAAACGCTGAGAGTACCATGCGAAGCCAATCCCGATCGGGCCGACAATCTGCGTCGAGCAGCGCCACAATCGGAGCAGTTGAAGCGCGCACACCCGCGTTCTTGAGTCCGTAGGAAGTACTCGACTCCGTGAAGCACACGCGTGTACCCGGGACGATAGTGAGAAGATCATCCGGGAATGCCGACCGGTGCCTCTCGTCCTCGGAAATGATCACTTCGAACGGCTCGTCCGTATCCTGCGCGGCGAGTGCAGCGAGACAGGCGCGCTCGTCTTTCCAGGTTCTCCCGGTTGTAGAGTTGTAATCCGAGACTACGACGACGTCAATCAGAATCAGTTTCGCGGCGTCGAAGAATCCCGAATCCGCGCAACAAGCTGCGGAAGATTCTGAAGAACTACAAT
>JBKJRW010000054.1:0-3536 GCA_046593165.1 Gemmatimonadaceae bacterium | reverse complement strand
TTGTCGCGACGCAGCACACAGCGGCCGAGCTCTGCCGCTGTTAGACGGTTGGCCCGCGCGCCTAGAAAGATTGATAAAACGGCTGTGAGGTCCCGGCGCCTGTTGTGGATGGGAGTCGCCGTCAGCAGAAGGACGTTCTTTCGATAAGCCAGTCGCGACAGAGAAGTGAAGCGCTTCGTCGCAGGGTTGCGCGCGTGGTGAGCTTCGTCAACGATCAGGAATTTGCCTCCCCCTGGCTCGACAGCGTTCCGGCTCAGAGCTTCGAACGACACGAAATCGACTGAACGCCCCGCCGCCTCGGCAGCGCGCAACCACATGGATCGCAGGACCGCCGGAGCCACGACGATGGCCGTTGCGCCGGCGTGCGCAATCGCCAGCGCAATGAAAGTTTTTCCGGTACCCACGGGGTCGCAAAGAAGGGCTCCCCCGAATTCGTCCATCGCGGCGCGAAGGCGACGGATCGCATCGACCTGATGAGGATGAAGATCGATCGTGCCGACCCGCGCGCGCGATTCGCCGGTGCCGGAGTCGGCGACGGCAGGGTTGTCGTTCAGAATGGCCGACGCGATTGCTGCCCGTGCCAGCCGCGCCTCGACAATCGTAAACGATCGACCGCTTTCTACCTCGCCCATTCGAGCAGCGGTTCCACGTCGAGCCGTCGCAGCTCGTAGGCCTCGAGGGCGCATTCGAGCAACTCTTCCGATGACGGCGCGTGCCCCTGGATAGCCCTCTCCGCCAGCGGAGCCATGATGTCGCGAGCGCGCTTCCAATTGCGGGGAATCGGCAGGATCGACACAGTCCACCCCAGATACCGTCGATAACCGCCCCGCGCCGGCTCGGCTACCACCGCGAGCCATGCTGCGACAAGCGGGGAGTTGAGTATCGCGGCAAGCGCGCAGGCGTCGTCTGCCGTTGGGCAGCGGGCGACGTAGCAACTGTTGAGCGCGACGAGTGGGTCGCCTGCCTGCACCACCGCTGCTTTTGGCGAGCGACCAATGTCGGGCCAGATGACACGAGGCAGCGATGCACTCGCGCTCTCGGTTCGGAAAAGCATCCACCACTGCCGTTTGCCCGCCGCATCGCTGCGACTTTCAAGCTCATGTCGGCGCAGTTCAAGGAATTTTTTCGTTTGTGGAGGAAGCGAGGCGAGCGGACGCCCGTGTTGGTCATGAGTCCAGACTATCCGAGCTTGACCGGCGCCCAATATCCAGGGCGTGACCGCGTCTCCGCGCAAAAGGGGGCGAAGCATTGTCGTCTCGATCTCGACCGCACGACCGCCACTTTGAACCACCGTGAGGCCGTTGGGCGACCGGAGTGAATCGCCATCGACAGGCAACGAAACGATGAACGCGTCGTTGCAACCGGTCTTCACGCCGAGCAGCGGGCGTCCTGCCATGCTTTGGGCGAACGGGATACCTGCGTGCCGAACCTGGTCGAATGCGTCGCGTGCAGCCGGCGGGAGTATCAGCCAGGGACTTCCAGATGAATCGTCGTACGGCAATCGAGCGTTCGGGATGCAATGGCGCAGCATTGATCCGCGCCGATGAACGACGCCGGTTACAGCTGTAGCAGTGCCGGCATCGACCGTCGATTTGCTTGCGATGAGCACCGAGGGATACACAGCGGCGTCGAAGAGGTGTGGCGCGTCGCTCAGATCATGCAGCTCGTGAACTCGAGCGTGCTTGCGGAGCAACGTGCGAACGCCACCACCTGCAAGCGATTTCCAGAGTTTGGAGGGAACGATCAGCCCGCACAAGCCGTCGGGCTTGAGCAAGTCGAGCGATCGCTCGATGAACAGCGCCGCGATGTCCACTTGTGACCCGAATCCGCGGCCTGCGGCGGCGGCCTGGCTGCCGGCCATCCACGCCGAGTTGCGGTAGACACTGTAGGACCTGCGTAGTTCGGCCCGCGTATGGGCATCGAGATTGTGCGTTCTTATCCAGGGCGGATTGCCTATGACTACGGCGAATCCTCCCGTTGCAGCAACGTCCGCGAAGCGAGCTGCGAAGGAGAAAGGCAATGCGCCCCCCTTGGCGATGCGTCGCGATTCACTAGAGGCCTGGCGAATGTCCTGCTTGAGTTGGCTAAGCCGGGACTTCGTTCCAGGATCGGGGCGGGATCGTTGGCCGAAGAGGTCGCGTGAGCGGAGTTGAGCGAGAATCTCGCCGCGTTCGCGGCGCAGACGCGCGACTCTGGCATGCACTGCCGCCAGCGCGCACTCGCGTTCGATGTTGTCGAGAATCTGCGCGAGGGAACGCTTCCGCGGGCCTGTCGCGCGCGAGTAGCGGCCCCGCACCGCCGATATGCGCCGACCGGGGAAACGGTTGGACGAATCGGTGAACGACTCTCCGGCGAGCGAGTCGCCAACGCGGATGTTGCGGTCGAGGTTGGGAAGTGGAGTGACCTTCAGCGGATTGACTTCGGGGTCTTCGATCGCCATCGAGAGCCATAGGCGCAGCTCGCAGAGCCAGACGGCGGTGGGATTGACGTCCACACCGAATATCGATCGCGTCAGAATCTCACGCCTTATCGCGTGAAGGGGACGGGGGTCACCAAGCCGTATGCGGAGTGCGGAAAGCACTTCGAGAACGTGGACGAGAAACGCGCCGGACCCGCAGGCGGGATCGAGCACGGTGAGCGAATCGATCGTGTCCAGAAGCGCGCGCCGAATGTGTGGTGACGGAATCTCGCCGCCGAGTGCCGCACTGACGGTGGCTTCGTCTGCCGGCGCAATCGCAAGCCCGTAGGCCAGGGTCCTTTCCGCCACGTTCGAGACGAGCGATTGCGGCGTGTAGAATGCGCCGCTGCCCTTTCGGTCGGAGGCGGACATGAGTGACTCGAATGCTTTGCCGAGCATTTCGGGATCGATCGCCGCTTCAGACCAGAGCGTTGTATCTTCGCGCGCGGTGAAGCGGTAGCGCGACAGGAGTTCGCCAAAGAGATCCCCGAGTGCTTCGTCTGAGAGGAAGCCTTGCGCGAGGCGACCTTCGAGGGGAGAACGTGCGAAGAGTCCGCCGTTGAGAAAGGGAAGGCGTCCAAACGCGCGTGCTCTGGCGGCGCGTTTTCGCGGGTGGGTGTTGAGAGTGCCGAAGAAGAGTGGCTCGAGTACGCGCCGGTGGTATGCGCCTCCTGCGACCATGCAGTCGGCGAAGCGATTCGCGAGAAATCCGTGGTCGCCGTCGAGCCAGCCTTTGGTTTCGAGGAAGGAGAGGAACAGGAGGCGGGATGAGTGGAGGAGCGCGAGTTCCTTCGCGTCTTCGTGACCGATCGAGGGTGGAAGGCTGGCTGCCAGGCGTGATACGAGCTGTTCGAGTGCGCGGAAGAATCGTCTGCTGACCGATTCGCGTCCGAGGATGTCGAGCCAGCGGATGTGCGTAAGCGCGGCGGATTCGTTGCGGGCTGCGGCCATGGCGCAGATGGTTTCGGCGTCGCTGTCCACGATGCTGCCGCGGCGGGCGACGAGTGCGGCGACGCGCGGTCGTGCTCTGCTCACGTCGAACGCGGCTACGGCGACTTGGTTGCTACAGTTGTCGATG
>JBKJRW010000224.1:0-12055 GCA_046593165.1 Gemmatimonadaceae bacterium | reverse complement strand
AGCACCACCGTCCCACCGCGATGCCAGAGCGGCGTAGCAAAGACGTTCCAGCCGCCAGTGTGAAAGAACGGAGTCGCCACCGGAGCGATGTCGGCGTGACCAAGTTCCCACGCGGTCGCAGTCGCGACTGCATTGTACAGAATCTGGCGCTGAGGAATTATCACTCCCTTAGGCAGCCCGGTGCTGCCCGATGTATACAGAATGAGCGCGGCGGCCTCCGAATCGACTTCAACATCCGGTGACCCCGACGAGACAGCTCCCAGCAAGCGTGGAGCGTCGAGATCGAGGTCGATCCATCGTTCGGCGTCGCGCGGAGCAAACGCCTCGAGAGCGGCGCGAAATCTCGATTCGCCGATCAGGATTTTTGCGCGCGCATGCGTGAGAATGGCGCCGAGCTCCTGCGGTGCGAGTCTCCAATTGAGCGGCACGAGCGCGGCGCCGATCCGGGTACACGCGAAGAATAGATGCGCCACCTCTGCGCGATTCCCGGCGACGACTGCAACGCGGTCGCCCGCGCCCACCCCCGATTCCCGAAGAAGCGAAGCCCATCTGTCAGCGCGCGAATCCATCTCGGCGTAACCCTCTCGCGTTCCACGAGCGCGATCTACCAGGGCGATCCTCCCGGGCGCCAGTGATCGCCATTGCCTCAGCGGATCGACGTACCTGGGGAACACGGGCCACAGACCCGGTACGGTGGTCACTTGCGCCGGGGATGCTCGAGAAAAAAGCGCAGCATTTCGCGGCTCGCGTTGGGCCCCTTTGCGTCGGTGTACGTCCCATCGTTCGACCCGCCCGACCATGCGTGGCCGAGCTCGTCAATTACCCATTCCTCGATCAGCGGCTTGCCCTTGCCGAAAGTAGTTTTTGAATAGTGGTAGCCGCCTTCACTTATTCTCGCAGTGGCTGGGCGCCTCGTGAGACCACCCGGCGAGTGGAGTTCCGATAACTGAGCCACGGCCTGCCCAACGTTCACAACCTTTACGCTTTTGTCAGCACCGCCCTGGAAGAAAATTGCCGGGAACCACCGTCTGCTTCCCATTCCCTTCACGACCGCGGAAGCGAGTGAATCGGGCGCTGACACTCCTGAGGCCATCGCCTTGATCGCCTCGCCGATGGAACCAGCGGCGCCATACGCGATGCCGGAGTGTATGCCCGCGGCCGCGTAGAGATCGGGATACGCATACGCAACCGTCAAAGCCATCGCGCCGCCGGCCGACACGCCAGCTATATAAACGCGGCGCGAGTCGACCCTGTAGTTCGCGATCACTTGTCTCGTAATGTCTGCAATCAGAGCGGGTTCGCCCTTGTCGCGGCGCTGGTGCGCAGTATCGAACCAGTTCCAGCACTTGAGTCCGTTCGCCTTCTGAGGCTGCTCCGGATAAGCAACGAGAATTCCCTTCTCCTCAGCCAGCGAGTTGAACAGCGTACCGCGCGCGATGTCGTCGGGGTCCTGCGTGCACCCGTGCAGCACCACCAGGAGTGGGGCGGGCCGCGATTTACTGTAGCTCTTCGGAACGTAAAGCTTGTAGCGGCGCGGGCCGTCCGACGTCGCCACATCGCGATATGTGAACTCGCCAATCGACTGCGCCTGAACTGCAACGGCGGGCGTCGGAGGAGGCACGTCGGACATCATTCGTCCACCACGAGGACTGTGGCTTCACCTTCGATCACTGTTTCACCTTTCTGGTTTCTACACCTGGTCGAGAGGCGTACACGTTTCTTCGGGAGCAACTCAACAACTTCGACAGTGACGGTAACGGTATCGTCGAGACGCACGGGAGCCGTGAACTTGAGGGTTTGCGCGAGATAGATCGACCCAGGGCCTGGAAGGTGATTGGCGATCGCGGCCGAAATGAGCCCCGCGCCGAGCATGCCGTGCGCGATTCGACCACCGAACCTCGTCTTTGCTGCGGCGTTGGCGTCCACATGCACCGGATTGAAGTCGCCAGTGACTCCAGCGAACGCCACCACATCGGCGTCAGTAACGGTCTTTGAGTATTCTGCCGTCTGTCCCACGCCAAGTTCATCGAACTTCATGTCAAAGCTCCATGATCAGCTTGACATCCGGATCGATCGACGCCGCCGCCGTATCACGCGTGATCCACGAGACTACGAAGAAGACAAGAAAAGACATCACCAGAGCCACGGCGGAGGCCGTCACTCCGGATGGAAACGAGAACGCCTTGAGGTACGCAGCTACTTCGAGCGAGAGCGTCACCGCGAGACCCGTAGAGATAGACGCAATCGCACCAGCCTTGGTCGCACCTTGCCAGTTGAGTCCGACCGCGAGAGCCGGCACAAGCGTCGAAGCGAACAATCCCCAACCGAAGATGCCAAGGAATGCGACCATGGTTCCTGACAGCTGTGCAACTATGGCCGCCGCGATCGCGATCACCACAGTCGCCGCACGGCCCCAGAACAGCTCATTCTTCAAGCGCTTGCCGAAAGCGATGGGGAGATCGTGCATCACCACTGCGGCGCCGATGTTGATGAACGAGTTTGCTGCGCTCATCGTCGCTGCCGCTACACCACTGAACACGAGAGCTGCAAGCACGAGTGGAGTGACGGTCAGCAGAAGACTCGGCGTTGCCTGATCCGGTGCGGAGAGCGGGGCCATCGTACCGTTCAGCACGAACGCCTTCACTCCGATGCCCACACCGAAGTACAGGAGAAGCACGAGAATCAGTCCCAGTGTCTTGAGCAGCGGATACCATTTGAGCTGCATCGGATCGCGGAGCATGTAGTACTTGTGAACTCCCTGCGGCTGGCCGAGCGATCCCATGCCGAACACGAAGAAGAACGAGAGCGCGGCAAGCGGCGTGAGCTTGCCCCAGGGGCTCATGAACTTCGGGTCGCCGGCGAGTATGGTCTCAGAGATTTCGCCGAGTCCACCGCCGACCTTCAGGACAAAAAGGAACACGAGGACGGACGCGACGGCCATCAGTGTGCCCTGAAAGACATCGTTGTATATGCCGGCGAGAATTCCACCTGCCACGGAGTACGCCAGAGTCACCCCCATTCCGACCCAGATTCCCCAGCCAATACCAACGCCGAAGATCGCATTGATCACCACACCCATGGCGAGGGCGTTCGTCGCCATGTAGCCGATGATACCGACGAGCATCGCGACTCCGGAAAGGCCCTGCGCGGCGGGCGACCGGTACCTGGCACCGATCGCATCCGGCACCGTCATCAGGCTGCGCGCCTCACCCAGCAGTCGCATGCGCTTGGCGAGGACCCATGCGCCCATGACGTTGGTGACAGACGCGGGGAGCACGATGAACATCGCGCCGAGTCCAACCGTGAACATGAGTCCGGGCCCGCCGATGAATGCGAAACCCGAAACGGATGTCGAAACCGAAGCCACGGTCAGTGCAATGAGGCCGATGCCATGCCCGGCGACGAAGAAATCGCTCGCCGTTCGCGTTCGCCGTGCCGCCCAAACGCTGATCGCGATGATCACCGCGAAGTAGGCAAGCCCGACGCCGATCACGATCGGCTGCCCCACGTGAGGAATCGCTGTCTGCATCAGCGACAGGAATGGCATCAGCAGGTGATAGGTCACGCTTTCTCCTCCGCCTTCGAACTTGCGATCGTGCGCGCAAGCGCGCGTACCCTGTCGATGTCCGACTGGCTCAATGTTTGAGTATCGAACGTGATCGCGTATGCGACGGGCAACACAATGATCGGCAGGAGTCCTATACCATAGATGACGATCGCCGCGCGCCGAGGGAGCCCCAGCCATAGATCGGCGCCCGCTGCCTCCTCAGGAAGTCCCAACGCGAGGCAGAACCCCGACGCAAGGACGATGAATACAAACGCGAACGGAATCTTGAGCTTTCCAATGCCCCTGCTACCGCGTGCGGCACCAAGCGCCATGATCGAGCCGAGTGCGCCTGGAATTCCAAACGCGAGAAGCCAGGGAGCCCATGGCGGCGCGCCGCCAGGGATAAAGGCAACCGCGTATCCCGCCGCGATCGCACAGATGGAAAAGACGAGTGCGAACCTCGCTAATCTGCGCGTGATGTCGATTTTTTCTCCTGCAACAGTCGTCACTTCGCTCTCCCCGTTTGTGGATGCCATGCGAGTGCCACCGAGCCCATTGCGAGTCCTGCTCCCGAGCCGGTCATGAGAATCAGATCGCCGTCGTCCAGGCGGCCCGTTCGCACCGCGTCGTCGAGCGCCATCGGCAAACAGGCCGCCCCTGTGTAGCCCCACTTGCCCATGACGGTGTGCGCATTGTCCATCGGCTGGCCGAGTGTCGCCATGACGTCGCGGATGGTGGACAGGTTGACCTGAGTCCAAAGCCACTCATCGACATCTGCCGGGGTGCGTCCGATCCTGTCGAGAACGGATCGCGCGATGCGCGGCCATCCGACTTCGTTGATCTCGCGGGGATACTTGCTCACGAACCGCAGCTTGTTCCGTACGCCTTCGCGCAGGACTTCTTCGGTGATCGGCTCTGCCGTTCCGCCTGCAAATACACCCATTCCCGGAGCGAGACGTCCATCGGCGAACAGTTCCGACGCGAGAATGCCGGGAGTATCCGAGCGCTCGAGGACCACAGCTCCGGCACCGTCAGCGAAGATGGTAGACGTTTTCTTGTCATGGCTGTCGACGAACTTGGACATCGCATACGCGCCAACCACGAGCACTCGGTTGTAACGCTCGTCCGAGCGGATGTACTTCCATGCGACGTCGAGCGCGGTGACAAAGCCGGCGCAGGCGCTGTTGATGTCGAATGCGCCCGCTTTCCATGCACCGATGCGCGCCTGCACGACGGGCGCGGTTGCGGGGGAGATGTATTCGGGTGTATCGGTCGCGACGATCAGAAGGTCGAGGTTATCAGCTTCCACACCCGCCGATTCGAGCGCTCTCATGGCCGCCATGGCCGCCAGGTCGGCGGTGGATTCGCCGGGTGCACAGAAACGGCGTTCGCGGATGCCAAGAGTGTTCGAGACAAATTCGTCGACATCCTCTCCCAGTATCGCCGACAATTCGGCATTCGTGACGACGCGGTCTGGAACGTACGAGCCGGTGCCCGTGATCGTTGCTTCCCGGGTGTTGGCGCTCACAGTTTCCGACTCGCTGATGGAGGTGCTGTCGTCCCGCGGATGACAAGGCGGGAGGCGATGGTCCGCTGAGGGCGCGACGCCGGTGTGTCGCTCGTAGTTTCGTAGTTTGTCATCGCCCGGAGGAGGAGTCGGGCCGCACGCGCTCCTAACTCCCTGGCGGGAATCGCGATCGTGGTCAGCTCGGGAACCAGTAGCGACGCCAACTCGATGTCGTCGCACCCGACGATGGACATTTCGTGAGGCACTTTGACGCCGTCGAGCGAACACACTTTGAGCGCACCCGCCGCAACCAGATCGTTGCTGCAGAAGACGGCGGTCGGACGATCTGGCAGAGCAAGTAGCGCGCGCATGCCGGCCTGCCCGCCGGCGGCGGTTGCAGCGACTCGGCGAAGCATGTTCGATTCGATGCGAATGTCACGCGCGGCGAGTGCTGCGACGAACCCCCGTTCGCGCATTCTGATAGCGTGGACATCGGTAGCCGGACCGATGAATGCAAATCGCATGTGTCCGAGAGACAACAGGTGCTCGGCGGCGAGCCGTCCGGCGCCCACAGCGTCGCTTGCAACGCCGGGCCAGCGGTTGGGCGGCTCGTCGATCAGAACAAGGTTTGTTCCCCGGAGCATCGGCTCGGGGAGTGACGCGGCGCCGATTGCGTCGACCATGATGCCGTCCACCTGACGTTCGAGCAGCGCCTGGATGTGGCGGTCGACAGGAATCTCACGAGTTTCGCAGAGCAGCACTACATAGCCCGCTTCTGAAGCAACGCGCTCGGCACCGCTAACCACCTCGGCGAAGAAAGGATTGCGGAGGTCGGGGACGATCACGCCGATAGCGTATGAGCGACTGCGCACGAGAGAGCGCGCGACCACGTTGGGAACGTAGCCGAGCTCGAGCGCGGCAAGAAGGACACGCTCGCGCGTCTCGGCAGAGACGCGTGCGCGTGCGTTCTTGCTGAGCACGAGCGAGACGGTCGGCTGGGACACGCCAGCGCGTTTCGCGACGTCGTGACTCGTGATCCGTTTGGCGCGGGGTTGCTCCACCGGCGTGAATCTAGGGGCGCCAGCGGTCAGCCGCCCGATGCTTCGGACGCGAGGAAATCCTCTATCGCGCGGCAAACCACAGCGGCGTTCTTTCCGAATACCATTGTAAGGTGATTTCCCGGAACGGCGACATATCGGCAGTTCCCGAACGCCTTTGCGGTCGTCAGCGCATGTTCGGGCGGAACAAGTGGCGGAGAACCGGGAGGGCCAAATCCCTCTGACGCATTGAGAAGCAGCACCGGATGAGCAACGCGACCCACCAGATCTGCCCACTCTTCGGCGGCAACACCGCGCAACGCCTGCTCGACGGCGCTTGCACTGGTGAGCGACTGCGCGGTTCCATCCGCATTCTCTTGCAGTTCCGCCCGAAAATATCCCTCGATTGCGCTGTCCCACACTCCGGCAACATGCGCCGCGCCCTTCATCTCTTCGATGTACGCATCGGTTGAAGGCAGCACGCGGGCAAGGCGGTCAAGTGATGGCTTAAGGAGTTTCTCGGTGTCGGGGTGAAAGAAGATCGCGGCGTCGATCACTACGACCTTCGTCACGCGACCCGGGAAATGCGCGGCAAGATAGATGGAAAGAAGTGCGCCGAACGAATGGCCGCCCATCACAACTTTGTCCAAACCCAGGTAATCGAGAAGCGCGATCACGTCGGCAGCATGCTCGCCCATCGAGTAGCCGTGCTCGGGCTTGGCGCTCCGGCCCCGGCCCCGAAGATCGGGAGCGATCACCCGATGACTCTCGGCCAGGCCTTCGTGAATCAGACCACCGAACTCGTTGGCGTTGGCGGAAAGTCCGTGCAGAAGCACGATTGCCGGCGACGGGCCCGCGTAGTCGAGATAGTGCACGCGAAGGCCGTTGACGATCGCGTAGCAATCGTTCACGGTGCCTTCGTCGATTGCTCTTCGCGCTTCGGCCGTCATGCCGTCACCTCTTTCTGTGACTCACCATGCATCTCTCTCAACACGCGCTTCAGAGTCTTGCCAGCGGTGCTGCGCGGGAATTCTTCGGTTATGATCACTTCGTGTACCTGCTGATAGCGCGCCGCGACGCGCTCGTTTATCCAGACGCGGAGGTCTTCGGCCGTGATTGCGCCCGGGCTCCGCAGAATTACCGCGGCGACCGGCGACTCGCCCCATTTTTCATCGGGCACGCCAAACACGGCTACTTCTCGAACCGCTTCGTGCTGAACGGCGATCTCCTCGATATCGCGGGGGAATACGTTCACTCCGCCAGAGATGATGAGATCCTTCTTCCGGTCGACGAGATGGAGAAAGCCATCTTCGTCTGCGAACCCTACGTCTCCGGTGTGGAGCCAGCCGTCGACGATCGCCTGCGACGTGAGATCAGGGCGCTTGTAGTAGCCGGGCATGAGGAGCGGCCCGCGGCCGGTGATCTCGCCAACCTCTCCCGGAGCCAGTTCCCTGCCGTCATCACCAACTATGCGCATTTCGCTGAACTGAATCGGCACGCCGACTGAATCGATCTTCGAGGAAAACTCACGGCTGTCGAGAACAGTTACAAATCCCTCAGTGAGCCCGTAAAGTTCATACAGGGCATCCGGCAGAATGGGCAACAGGCGTTCCTTGTGTTCCCGGTGCCACGGGGCGCCCACAGAACAGAGCATCCGTATCGACTTAAGCTTGTCCGGCGCGAAGTTCGGCGCGTTCATGACGGCTACGATTTGCGACGGCACCATCATTACGTGAGTGACTCGCTCCCGCTCGACTGCATCGATAAACGCAACCGCGTCGAATCGCTCCTGAAGCACGTAAGTGCAGCCAAGGTACCAGGCGGGCATGAGCGTCACGAACGCGCCGTTAAAAACCAGCGAGCCGGCGTGCATCACCACACTTTCGGGAGTGATGCGAAAGCACCCCGCAAACAGCGTGCAGTACATGCCGCGGATGTAATGCGTGTGCACAATTCCTTTCGGCGAGCCCGTAGTTCCGCTCGAGTAGACGATGTTGTAGAGATCATCGTCCTGTATGTCGGCGTCGGGCGGAGCCGCTGAGCTCTGAGCGCCGGTCAGTTCCGTATAGCCGATGTATCCGCGCGTGCTCGACGCATCGGTGAGTATGTAGTTGCCTTCGGGGATGCCGGGTAGCTCCGAACGCGCCTCGTCGAGGGCCTCAACCATCGCTGCGCACGCGATGACCGCGATCGACTCGGAGTCGCGAAGCAGCGAGATCAAGCCTGTGCCTCGGAGCAATGGACTGAGAGGAACGACGACGATCCCGAGCAAAGCAGCCGCGCGATACGCGTAGAGCAGTTCGATGCAGTTGGGGAGCACCAACGCCAGCTTGTCGCCTTTCGCGAGACCAAGGTGGAGAAGGCCATTGGCGAGCCGATTAACCCGTACCTCGAGCTCGTTGAAGCTCAGTCGATCGTCGCCGCAGACAATGGCAACGTGCTCCGGGCGAAAACGCGCATGCCACGGCAGCAAGGACCCGACATTCATCGCAAGTCCTCTCCCAGAATTGTTATTCGTGTATTGGGACGGGAGTAGTTCGCTGCCGGCGGCGACTGGCGCCACCGTCAGCGAACCAGCTGGATCTACATGTCCCAGCGAATGCCGAGGAACGCCATCGTTCCGATCTCAGGCATGTTGATCATCTCGATGTGCTTCTGTCCGAGACCGCACTCCTGTTTGGCGGTGTACTTGAGCGGCTTGGTAGCTGCGAGCCAGCCATCGACCGTGGACGTGCCACCGCGGCAGGCGAACAGGTTCTGCACGCTGAAGTTGATGCTTGCGCCCACCGCCGGGAGCTTGTAGCCGGCTGTGACGTCGAAGGTGCTGAATGTCGGCACCTTTCCAACGTTGATTCCCGACCGGAACTGATAGCCGTTCACGTAACGCACCGTGAACCCGGCACGGAGTTGATTGTTGTAAAGATTTGCAAAGTCCATTCCCACATTGAACTTCGAGGTCGGGCTGTTGAACGCCGTCGCCTCGAGCGGATCCGTTGCCTTGCGCTCAACGGTGTCCAACTTCTGGAGGCTCGCCGTGCCGTTTATTGCGACGGTCGGCGTGACCAGGAACTTGAGGCCCATGTCGGTGCCAGTGATCTGCGCGTTGCCGACGTTGAAGTAGGTAAGCGGAATCTGGATTCCGCCAGTAGCACCGGTGAGCTGCTTGCCAGTCTTCGTATCGAAGGCGAATGTCGGTCCGCCTGCTGCTGCCGGCGTGAGCGGGTTGGCGATAACGACCAGCGGGCTCATGAACTTCTTGAAGTACGACCGGTAGCCCGTGATGTCCACGAAAAGACGATTGCCGAGGATACCCTTGTATCCGAGCTCGTACGTATCGTTTGTCTCCGGCACGATTGGGTCGATGGTACGGACCGTCGCCCCTGCCGCGTTCTTGATCAGATACCCATTCGGATTTCCAAATACTCCGACGAGCGGTGCAAAATCAGGGAAGAAGAAGCCGTACTGAAGCACCGACGGCGACTTGAAAGCGCGATTGTACGTGAGGCGCAGGGTCTGATCCAGAACGGGCGTAAAGAGCACCGCTGCCTTCGGGCTGAACTGCCGGTCGAACAGTTCGTGCTTATCGTAACGTGCGGCGAACACCGCGCGCAGCATCGTTGTCAGCGGCAGGTCGGCCTGGCCGTAGACTCCCTTCTGATTGGTCTTGATGTCTTCGCCAGTGAGGCGGTCAACGAGCCACTGGCGCTTCGAGCTAACGACGTCCTGACGGTACTGACCGCCGTAGGTGAGACGAAGGCCGTTCAGCTGAGGCAAGGTGAAGGTGTTCTGAATCTCGGCGGCCATCAGCCTGCCCGACGCTGGAAAGTCGGAGAGATGCTTGACCGAATCTTCCGTGATTGTCGGGAAGCGGAGACGGTTCTGCGAGAAGCCGTTGAGCTGGTAGGTGTCGCCCGAGAGCGACTGAGTTGTGTAGGCCTGTGCAAACCAGTTCGGGTGCGTGTACTTCAGTTGCGCGTTGCGATACTGCCAATCGACGAGCTGGTTGCGTCCGACGCTGGTCTGCCCGATTCCGTTGGACTTGCTGGCGCCGCCGGTAAACTCGAGGCGCGAAAGATTCGGCATGTAGTATACGAGCGCTCCGCTGCCGCGCATGACGTTGGTGTTCCAGTCGGCGTTGAGCTCTGGCGACGGAGTTGTGCCCGCGATCGGTGCGTAGATATTCTTGTTGGAGAAGTCGTTCGCCCGCTGGTATTCGCCGGTGAGCTTGTAGCCCCAATTGCCGTTGGCGAAGAGCCCGGCATGACGACCCTGTACATCGAAGAAATTGCGAACACCGGCAGAAGCTTCGAGCGTTGTTCCGGGGTATTCGCGCGGGTCTTTGGTGCTCAGCGTGAGCACGCCGTTCGAGGCATCGGGTCCGTAGAGGGCCGAGCCTGGTCCGACGAGCACTTCGATTCCGGCGAGGTCAACTTTGGGCGTCGTCGTGAATGCGCCGACCGGGAGTCCGTTCTCGGGAAGCACGGCGATGCGATTGTCTTCCATCATCAGCATGCGATTGTTGAATGCCGAGTTGAATCCGCGGGCGTTGATCGCAACGGCGGTGACTCCGACTTGAATGAAGTCGATTCCCTTCACTTCCTTGAGCGCGGGGGCGAATGAATTGCCGACCGTGTTCTGGATTGCGGCTGCGTCGATGCGGGTGATAGTCGCCGGCGCGTCGGTGATCTTCTCGGCGCGTCGTGATGCGGATACTACGACTCCGCCGAGCGAGAGCGGGACGGTGGCGAGGGCGACGTTGATGCGGGTCTCTTCGCCAGCTTTGACGACGACGCCGCTCACGGTTTGCGCGCGCTGGCCGATTCGCTGTACGCGGAGATCGTATGTGCCGGCTGGTACTCCGGTGATGGAGTAGCGTCCGCTGACGTCGCTGACGGAATTGAACCGGGTTCCGACGACCGATACTTGAGTGCCGCCGAGTGTGGCGCGGGTGGAGTCGGTGACCGTTCCAGCGATTCGTCCTGCCTGTGCGGCTGCCGCTGATGGTAAGGCGGCGGCGAGGAGGCCGATGCTGAAGATGCTGAAAAGGGTGGAAAAGAGACGTCTTGTTCGGGACATTCGGACTCCTCCCCTGGATGGGGAACTGGGCATGGACGGCAGGAATTGTTGGCCGGGACGAGTGCCAATACGTATTAGCTAATGAAATTTGTCAAGAAAAATTTTTTTGGCGGGGTTTTCGGGCCTGCAAACAAATGACGCTCAGAGGGTGGACCGTACCGCACGAGCGTGGACCGGTACCAACCGAACGCACCAAAGTGGATAATTTTCAGACATGCCTCGCATCGTATCGTTCCTGCCATCCGCAACCGAAATCGCGTATGCCATTGGAGCCGGCGCCGACGTCGTCGGGCGTTCGCACGAGTGCGACTTCCCACCCGAAGTCAAAGCGCTTCCGATAGTCAGCAAGCCTGCGCTGCCGATCGACGAGATGAACCAGGGGGAGATAGACAGCGCAGTAGCATCCCAGTTCGCGAGCGGACGCAGTCTATATGTAGTAGATGAGGTGCTGTTGCGTGAACTCGAGCCGGATGTAGTGTTCACGCAGGATCTCTGTCAGGTCTGCGCTCCATCGGGCACCGAGTTGACTCGCGCACTTAAGACGCTCCCTTCGAATCCCGAAGTGTTGTGGCTGACTCCGCGAACACTTGCCGGGATCGAGGATAATATCCGGGACGTTGGGCGAGTCAGCGGCCGCGTGAGTGAGGCAGATGCGCTCGTTGAGCGAAATCGCGCGCGAATCGCCGAGGTTCGAAATGCCGTGAAGGGAGCGACGCCGCGGACAGTTGCTTTCCTCGAATGGACCGATCCGCCGTTCTGCCCGGGTCACTGGGTTCCGGAGATGATCGAGATTGCCGGCGGCGTGGATCCACACGGGCGCGCGGGTGCCGATTCGGTGCGAATGACGTGGGAGGCGATTGCGGAGTCGTCGCCAGAGATTGTGATCGT
>JBKJRW010000192.1:0-2881 GCA_046593165.1 Gemmatimonadaceae bacterium | reverse complement strand
TCCACGTCCCTCCATGCCGAGCGTTTCTGCAGCCGTGATCTGAACGTGATCGATGTAGTTGCGATTCCACACGGGTTCGAAGATGCCGTTGGCAAAGCGAAGCGCGAAGAGGTTTTGCACGATCTCCTTGCCGAGGAAATGATCGATGCGGTAGATGTCATCCTCATCGAAGGCTCGGGCGATTGCGGCATTGAGAGAGCGCGCCGAGTCGACGTCGTGCCCGAAGGGTTTTTCGATGACGAAACGTGCCCAGCCACCGGAGGGCGGCTTGTAGGCCGCACCCGCAAGTTTTGCATCGCCCAGGTGTTTCATGATCGGCGCGAACATCGCGGGCGGCGTGGCGAGGTAAAAAAGCCGTCGCGTTCCCGCTCCCGTACCGTCGTCAAGCTGTTCGAAGCTGGTCGCGAGCTTCACGTAGCCCGCCAGCTCCTCGTCATCGTATTCGGCCGTGATGTAGGACAGACGGGCGGCGAAATCAGTCCACTCGGCCTCGTCATCGTCGGCCGGCTCTCGCATCGCCGCCTTTCGCATCCGGGTGCGGAACTCGTCGTCCGTCAGCTCGGTGCGCCCGTAACCAATCAGGTGGAACTCCGCAGAGAGGAGACGTCGCCGCGCGAGGCGAAAGATTGCGGGCATGACCATGCGTTGCGTCAGGTCGCCCGAAGCACCGAAAAGAACGATCGTGCAGGACTCTGTCATGCCGTGCCAGAGTTCTTTTCACGCGGCATCAGACTCCCCCAGTCGGTGTGGACGAAGCCGGCGTCCGGCCTATCCCGTCGCTGATATGTGTGCGCTCCAAAAAAATCTCGTTGTGCCTGCGTCAGGTTCTGCGGCAGGCGAGCGGTGCGATATGCGTCGAAATACGAGAGGGCGGCTGACATCGCCGGCAACGGAATACCCGCTGCAACTCCCGCTGATATAGCGCTCCTCCATCCGAGCTCCGCCTCTGACAGCAGTAGGCGGATGTCGGTGTCGAGAAGCAAGTTGGGCAGATCGGGCGCGCGCTCGAACGCGTGCATGAGCGTGTCGAGCAGTCGAGCGCGGATGATGCACCCGCCCTTCCAGATGCGCGCGATCTCGCGGAGCTCCACATCCCAGCCGTACTCCTTTGATGCCACGCGCAGCAGGCTCATTCCCTGCGCGAAGGAACAAACCATCGCGCCATGGAGTGCGCTGTGGATCGCGGTGACCATCTCTCGCTTGTCGCCGACAACAACGCGTCCCGAGGTGCTGCTCGAGAGAGTTGTGCTGGCAATAACGCGCTCATCCTTCAGGCTGGACAGGATGCGCGCGTCGATCGCCGCTGCGATTGTCGGAATCGGCACGCCGAGGTCGAGCGCAGCTTCTACTGTCCACTTCCCGGTTCCCTTCTGGCCCGCCTGGTCGAGGATCATTTCGACGAGCGGATTTCCCGTCTCAGGATCACGAGCGGCGAGGACCTTCGCAGCTATATCGACGAGGTAGGACTCGAGCGGTCCGCGGTTCCACTCGGCGAAGATGCCGGCGACCTCTTCGGCAGGCAGTGCAAGTCCACGGCGGAGTAAATCGTACACTTCGGCGATCAACTGCATGACGCCGTACTCGATTCCGTTGTGGACCATCTTAGCGAAATGACCGGATCCTGCGGGCCCGACGTAAGTGACGCAGGGGCCAGAGTCGGTCTTCGCAGAAATCGACTCGAGAATCGGGCGCAGGAGGTCGTACGCGGCGCGCGTTCCGCCCGGCATCAGCGATGGCCCGTAACGCGCCCCTTCCTCGCCGCCGGAGACGCCCATCCCAATGAAGTGAATCCCGTGTACGCGCATTGCGGTTTCGCGCCGTTGCGTGTCGCGGAAGAACGAATTGCCGCCGTCGATCAGCACGTCGCCGGTCGAAAGCAGAGGCGCCAGCCGATCAATCATCTCATCCACCGGCGCTCCCGCTTTGATCATGAGCAGGACGCGCCGCGGCAGCGCCAGCGCCGCCACAAACTCCTCGAGCGTTCGCGTGCCGACCAACTGCCTGTCAGCACCGCTCCTCTCGATGAAGCCTTGCACCTTCCCCTCGGTGTGGGTCCAGAGCGCTACCCTGTACCCGTGGTCCTCGATGTTGAGTGCCAGGTTCTCACCCATCACACCGAGGCCGATGACTCCCATCTCCGCCAATGGGGACGCCACCGACGTTACCGCTTCCACCCGAAATCCGGCCCGAACACGACCTGATTCGTGAATTCTCTCCTGTCGGTGAGCGGGAGCTGGTAGGCGAGGCCGAACAGGATGCCCTCGCGCACGCGCACCTTGATTCCGGCGAGCATGTTGATCGCACCCGTCTGACCTTTTCCACCCTCGCCGAGAAACTCAACCACGGGGGACACAAATCGACCCGCCTTCACGACCAAAGCGACACTGCCGTCCACCATGTCTTCCTGAGGGTCGTAGTGCACCACCTGATTGAACGCCCAGGTGGAATTGCCGGTCGATGTCGTGAAGCCGACGAGCGTGTTGATCCGGCTGGCTTCGGAGCGCGTGGGGAACTCAAATTCGATGAGCGGAGCGAACCCGGTCATGCCATCCTTGCTCACGAACGCGGCGAACTGGAACATCGCTTCCGTCTTGTCGTTATTGCGGAAGCGATCGTTTCTGATGTGCAGTCCGATCTTCTCAGTGATCCCGGTTTCGAAGTGAAAGGCGAAATCGCCGGTGTTCTTGCCGTCGACGCGCGCTGCGATACCGAGGACACGTAAGCTGTAGACGCCAACACCTTCCGGAAGCCCCATGTGGGTGAAGAAGGGATGTGGCACTTCCTCTTCCTCCTTGTCGTTGCCCGCAGCGGGCGGCATGCCAGCACTCTGCGAGAGAGCGGGCCGAGTGGCGCCGAGCAGCGCAACCACGCCCAGGGTGAG
>JBKJRW010000115.1:0-7283 GCA_046593165.1 Gemmatimonadaceae bacterium | reverse complement strand
TGGGAGATTGAACCGTCATCCGTCGAGCTAGAGGCGTCAAGTGTGCACGTCAAGCCCACGCAACTCCACGTGAATTCTGCGACCGGTGAATTGTTGGGCGGTGGCGGTGGCGGTGGCGGTGGTGGTGGCGGTGGCGGTGGCGGCGGCGGTGGCGGTGGCGGTGGTGGTGGTGGTGGTGAACCGCCGACGGTTACTTGTTTCGACATGACCGACAACGCGCCGGCAGGCGTCGTTGTCAACGTGACCGTGTATGTCCCCGCGACCGCATATGTGCGCGGATGCACTGGAACCCCACCGCCACCGCCATCCCCGAAGTTCCAGCTGTAACCAGTCGCGCCAGTGGACAGTCGGCCGTCGAAGTTGCACGAGAGGCCGACGCACGAATACGAGAATTCGGCGACCGACCCGGACGGTGGCGGCGGCGGCGGCGGCGGTGGTGGCGGTGGTGGCGGTGGCGCTGGCGCTGGCGGCGGTGGCGGTGGCGGTGGGGGCGGTGGCGCTGCCCCTACCGTAATCACCTTCGTGATCGCGCCAGTTAGACCGGCGTTGTCGGTCACAGTCAGGGTTACAGTGCGCAAACCCTCGTGCGGATAAGTCGCGTTCACCAATACGCCCGTCGCAGTCGGACCCGGGAATTTTCCGAGATCCCAGTTGTACTGCGTGATCGATCCATCATCCGACGAGCTCGATCCATCGAGCGTGCATGTCAAGCCAGGGCAGCTCCATGTAAAATTCGCCACCGGAGCATTGTTGGGCGTCGTGATCCCTGAAAAGAGCAGCCGGTTGACTGACCCTGTTCCCGGGCTGGTGACCCGCCCGACCGTTGCGCCCGAGGTGATGGCCGAGGCGACCGCCGCTGGCAGTGCGGTCGGGTTCGACTGGAGATACAAAGCTGCCACTCCGGCGACATGCGGCGATGCCATCGACGTCCCGTTGATGGTCGCAGAATCTGTGTCGGATCCGTTCCATGCCGATCTTACTCCCGATCCGGGAGCAAAGATGTCCAGGCAGGTACCAAAATTCGAATACGACGCACGAGCGTCCACGATGGTCGTCGCACCAACGGTAAGCGCCTGAGGCACTCGTGCGGGCGACCCCGAACATGCGTCAACATTGCTGTTTCCTGCCGCGAGCGCGTAGGTGATGCCCGACGCGATCGAGTTCTGGACCGCCAGGTCAAGCGAAGCCGATACTCCACCCCCCAGGCTCATATTGGCGACCGCCGGCTTGATCGCATTCGCCGTCACCCAATCAACGCCGGCGATTACACCCGATGTTGATCCCGACCCGTTACAGTCGAGTACTCTAACCGCCAGGATCGTCACCTGCTTCGCCACGCCCCATTTGGTCCCGCCCACAGTACCTGCAACGTGGGTTCCGTGGCCATGACAATCGACGGTGCCGCCTGTCGGAATCGATGTGAATACACCGGAGGCTCGCCCGCCGAACTCGGTGTGTGTGCTCCGAATTCCTGTGTCTATTATGTATGCGCGAACCCCGGCCCCAGTCCCGTTGTACGTGTATCCCCCGCTGAGCGGGAGAAGAGTCTGATCGATGCGGTCGAGACCCCAGACGACCGGGCTCTGCGTCACCGACACGCGCATTTCGGTATCTCGCTCCACCATGATCACGTCAGGGTGGCGCCGCAAACTTTCAATTTCTCCCGCCGGCAACGACGCAGCGAAGCCGTGAAGTGCACTGTGGTAAGTGTGATGGAGTTGGCCAGCGTGCACCTTCACTAGCGACTCGGCCAAGCCGCTGACGTCCGGAGCCTCCTTGCGGAATACCACGATGTACGTGTCATCGGGCACCGTCACAGCGCTGGCAACGCCGCCTCCTGGCCGCGGACTGACAGGCGAATCCTGACATGCCGACATGAGGACAGTGGACAGCGCAATTAGAACGAACTTTTTCAATGGCAACTCCGTTTTGGGGCTAAGGGTCAGCATAATACCGCCCTCATGGGCGTTTTTCTCAACAGTGATTCATTATTGCGTATAGACTCGACGTTCGACCTGGCTGTAACATCGGCCCCCTTCCCGCCGTAGTTTGGGGCAGCCACTATCAACCTCATGAAAATGACGACTACAGGCCCCGACGGATCAACCACGACTGAAGAACACAAAGTCAGCGGCGCACAACTTCTCGAAAAGGTCAAGCAGATCATTCGGGAAGGCAACGCTCGCCGAATCAGCATCAAGAACGACTCGGGCAAGGTATTGATGGAAATCCCGCTATCGTTCGGTATTCTGGGTGTTGTGCTGGCTCCAATCTGGGTTGCGATCGGAACCATCGCCGCCCTGGCAGGCAGCTACACGATCGTGGTCGAGAAGCGCACCTGAGCGATAAATACTTTACACCTCGAATCTGAGATTTTTCTGGGATTTCCGAGCGTAAGCATCGATATTTAGCGTTCTCCAGCCGCTAAACGCGGCCGCCCTCAAATTTCCCGGAACATGTCCATCAAAGCTTTTTCGCTATCCGCGCTGCTTGTGCTCGCGGCCCCTGCAATCGCGCAGCAGCCCGCTCCGGCGCCAGCGATGCCTGGCCCACTGTCGGCGCGCCTTACTGTCGATCCCAAGGTTCGCATCGGCACGCTTCCCAACGGACTGCGCTACTACATCCGCCAAAACAGTCGCCCCGAGAAGCGCGCGGAGCTTCGGCTCGTCGTGAACGCCGGCTCCGTTCTCGAGACCCAGCAGCAACTCGGCCTCGCTCACTTCCTCGAGCACACGGCGTTCAACGGGACCACGCACTTCGCCAAGAACGACCTCATCAAATACCTGGAATCGATCGGCGTCCGCTTTGGTGCCGACCTTAACGCATATACCAGCTTCGACGAGACGGTCTACATCCTTCCGGTGCCCACGGACACCGCCCGCATTGTCGATCAGGCCTTCACGATTCTCGAGGATTGGGCGCATGGGCAGCTCTTCACCCCTGCCGAAGTCACGAACGAGCGCGGCGTTGTGCACGAAGAGTGGCGCGGTCGCAAAGGCGCGGGAGACAGAATGCTTCAGCAATGGCTACCCGTCGCCTTCAAGGGATCGCGTTACGCCGAGCGTCTCCCGATCGGTACCGAGGCAAGCATCATGGCGGCTACCCCCGCCAAGCTCAGGGCGTTCTATCGAGATTGGTATCGCCCGGAGATGATGGCCGTCGTCGCCGTCGGCGATTTCGATCCCGCCGCCATCGAGGCAAAGATCAAGAAGCATTTCTCCAGACTGCCGAAATCCGTCAATGCTCCAAAGCGACCGATGTATGACGTGCCGGCTAACAAGGAACCGCTGGTTGCGATCGCCAGCGACAAGGAAGCGACAAGCTCCAGCGTCAACCTGGCGTACAAACTTCCCGCAACCAGCACGCAAACTGTCGGCGACTACCGAGACCTCCTCATGGAACGTCTCTATCTTCAGATGCTCAACAGCCGCTTCTCTGAAATCAGCGAGAAGCCCGATGCTCCGTTTCTCGCCGCCGGCGCGTCGAAGGCCGGCTTTTTCGCGCGTAACACCGAGGCCTTCACACTTGCGGCGAACGTGAAGGATGGCGGTGTCGAGCGGGCCGCCGAAGCGCTTCTCACCGAAGCGCGCCGCGTCGACCAGTTCGGGTTTCTTCAGTCTGAACTCGATCGCGTAAAACAGAATGTACTTCGATCGTACGAGCGCTCCTACGCCGAGCGTGACAAGACTCAGTCGGCGTCGTTCGTCGAGGAGTACATCGACAATTTCCTCCGAGGCGAGTCGATACCCGGAATAGAGTACGAGTACAAGCTCGCCCAGCAGCTCGTCCCGGCCATCACGCTGGCTGACGTCAACAACATGGCGAAGCGCTGGATCACCGACGAGAATCGAGTCATCATCGCTCAGACTCCGATCAAGGCTGGTGTAGCGGTTCCGACGAAGGCGGGAATCCTTGCCGCGTTCGATAAGGCGGCAAGCACCACCGTCTTGGCCTGGACGGAGAACGTGTCGGCCGACAAGCTGATCGAGAGCCCGCCGGCCTCAGGCAAAATCGTGTCGTCGAAGCCGGTTACGTCAATCGGCGCGACCGAGTGGACGCTCTCCAACGGCGCCCGGGTGATCATCAAACCGACCGACTTCAAGGACGATGAAGTCCTCTTCTCGGCATATAGCCCGGGTGGAATTTCTCTCTCAGCCGATCCCGATTACATGTCGGCAACCTTCGCATCGCAGATTCTGTCTCTTGGCGGACTTGGCTCATTCAATCGTATCGACCTGGGAAAGAAGCTCACCGGTAAGGTCGCAAGCGTCGGTGCTTCAGTTGGCGAGTCGACGGAAGGATTGAGCGGGCGCAGCTCACCCAAGGACATCGAGACGATGTTCCAGCTCGCCTACCTCAACTTCACTGCGCCGCGCCTCGACACAGTCGTCTATGCGACTTTCCGTGGGCAGGCCGCGCAGTTTCTTTCCAATAAAGGCCTCTCTCCAGAAGCGGTGTTCAGCGATACTGTGCAGGCGACGCTCAGCCAGCACGCTTTCCGCGGCAGACCTCTCACGACAGCGACTTTCAGCGAAGTGAATCCGCAGAAGGCGCTGGCGTTCTACAGGGATCGCTTTGCCAATGCGGGCGACTTCACATTCGTACTGGTTGGCAATGTGGACACGGTTGCGATCAAGCCGCTCGTCGAGACATATCTTGCATCATTGCCCAATACCGGACGCGTGGAAAAGGCGCGCGACAATGGCGTCAAGCCGCCCACCGGCGTGGTGCAGAGGACCGTGCGCAAGGGAACTGAATCGAAGGCCAACACGATCTTTGCTTTCACGGGAACGTGTTCGTACACGCCTGAGAATCGGTTCGTGCTCCGCGCGCTCACTACGCTCATGCAGAGCCGCCTGAACGAGACTCTTCGCGAGAAGCTCGGTGGCACCTATAGCCCAAACGTGGGCGGTGCTTGCTCACGTGAGCCGCGCCAGCAGTATACGATTCAGGTAACCTACGGATCGTCGCCGGAAAACGTGGAGCCGCTCACGAAGGCGGTATTTTCAGTGATCGATGGCCTCAAAGTGCAGCCACCCACGGCGGCCGACGTCGAGAAGGTCAAGGAAGAAATTCTCCGCGCACGTGAGGTAGAGGTCAGGACCAACTCTTACTGGCTCGGCAACATTGCGGCGAGAGATCAGTCGGGTGAAGACCTCGCCGGACTGGGTGCGCCTTACGATGCGATGGTGAAAGCACTGACTCCGGCCATGATCCAGCAGGCCGCGAAGACCTACTTCAACACCGCCAACTACGCTCGGTTCGTGCTTCTACCGGAGACTGCTTCGGCGCCGAAGTAGGTTGCCGGCTCTCGTTCCGCTCAAGCCAATCCCCGGAACGAGAGCCATCCCCGTCGTGCTACATCTTCGGGAGCAGAACCTTGTCCACGACCTGGATCACGCCGTTCGACTGATACACGTCGTACGTCGAGATACGCGCCGTTCCACCGCTCTCGTCGGTGATCACGATGTTGCGTGAGCCATTCATCGACGCAACCAGCTTGCCGCCGCTCGCGGTCTTGAGCGTTGCGCGACCCATACCCTTCTTGATCATCTTCTCGAGTGCCATCGCATCGAGACGGCCTGGAACGACATGGTACGTCAGAACCTTCGTGAGCGCGCCCTTGTTCTCGGGCTTGAGAAGCGTCCCAACAGTTCCGTCGGGAAGATTCTCGAATGCATCGTTCACCGGAGCGAATACTGTGAACGGTCCGCGTCCCTTCAGGGTCTCGACGAGGCCAGCGGCCTTGACGGCTGCCACAAGCGTGGTGTGATCGGCCGAGTTCACGGCATTGTCAACGATGTCCCTGGTGCGATACATCGCCTGTCCGCCTACCATTACCGTCTGGGCCGCCACTGTCGAGGCACCGGTGGTAACGAGCGCCGCAGCGAGAATCGCCGCTGAAAGCAGTTTCTTCATTGGAGTAGAGTTCCTGTGAGTTGAGGTGTGGTTTATTGTCACGACCTCAATACGCGGCTCACTCGAAATCGGATCTGTGCCGCGCGTATCTTATGGATAGCCCTGTTCAGCCCCCGTGACTTCGAGGGTAGCGATGTAGTCTCCCACCGCAATGGGCTTTCCAGCACGTGGCACCGGCTTGAGCCCAATCAGCCGGACGCTGTACGCACCAACACTCGCACTCTTCGGAGCGAGCGTGGTGTTCACCCTGGCATCTGCCTCGGCGCCATTACCCTGCCGGAGCCCAAGCTGAATGACGGCGTTGCCGGCCCACACGCACTGAACGTCCAACGGGCAGCGCGAATCGTCGGACGCACCTCGGAACCGCACGACGATAGGAGTTCCTTGAACGTACGCTTCCTGGCCGACGGCAATATCGAAAGCCTTCCCTGCCTCGACCCGAATCCCGGTCGCGCCTCCATCCGGAGCGCCTGGCTGCGATGGCGTCACACACCCCATTCCCGCCATGCCGATCATCGCGGCAACGATCGTTCGCTTCACTTTGTCGTCCTCGCTCTAAAAAGTTGCCTTACAAGCCTACCGCGTCATTGCGTGCCTCAGTTGCGCCACCCTGCTTCGTACACCGTCAAGATCATCCGCGGTCACCGTGATGTGGCCCAGCTTTCGGCGCGGGGCGGGCGCCTTGCCGTACATGTGAACATGTACGTTATCGATCTCGCGCAGCCGCCCCACGTCCGGTTCAGTACCAATCACGTTCACCATCCCCGCAGCGCCGCTCATCTCTGTTGACCCTAGTGGCAGGCCGATAATTGCCCGGAGATGATTCTCGAACTGGCTCGTGTCGGCTCCTTCGATCGTCCAGTGTCCCGTATTGTGAACTCTTGGCGCCATCTCGTTGGCCACGAGTCCGGCGGCAGTCTCAAAGAGCTCGATCGCAAGAACTCCTACATAATCCAGTTCATCCATGATCCGCCGGGCGTAGTCTTCTGCAGCAGCCTGTACACCGCTCGCGACGTTGGGAGCCGGAGCAAGCGAAAACCTCAGAATCCCGTCGCTGTGGTGATTCTCGACCAGAGGATAGAAGGCCATTTCACCAGTGCGCCCCCTCACCGCAATTATCGATAGCTCTCGCGAGAATTTCACGAACGACTCTACCATGGCGGGCACCGCTCCGACCTTGACCCACGCCAGTCCGATCTCGTCGCGCGCCCTTATGACTGCCTGACCCTTGCCGTCGTATCCCAGTTGCCGCGACTTGAGAACCGCAGGAAGCCCTGTCTTCTCGAGCGCCTGGCGAACCTCCGACATGCTCTCGACAGCAGCGAACGGAGCAGTAGGGATGCCAAGCCGCTCGAAGCACTCCT
>JBKJRW010000021.1:0-16122 GCA_046593165.1 Gemmatimonadaceae bacterium | reverse complement strand
CGAGATCGGCGTGGCCACACCGCGGCGCGTTCCCGGGCTGCGCGACGTGGTACAGATCGCAGCCACCGACCACAGCGCGTTTGCGGTACTCCGCGACGGCTCGGTGCGCGCCTGGGGGGCACGTCTTGCAGGCATCCTGGGCGACGGAGTCGTCCCCGCGCGCCGGGGCGAGACTGTGCCGGATGCGCCGACTCCGGTCCTGGTTCCCGGCGCAACCGGCGTGCGCCAACTGTCGGCCGCCGCGCAGCACGTGTTAGCGCTGACGGCGGACGGTCGGGTGCTCGCGTGGGGACAAAACGGTGTCGGGCAACTCGGCACGGGATCGCGGCAACCTAGCTCCATCGCACGGGTCGTCGAGGTTCAGGGGCTCGGTGACGTGGTCAGCGTCGTCGCGGGGCGAGAAGTGTCGAGCGTGCTCAAGCGCGACGGCACGGTGTGGGTCTGGGGCGGCTACGGGTTTGGGCTGTTCGGGATCGGTGAGCGTGACGGCACGGTGACCGAGACAGAGGGATGGAGTGGCGTCCCGCAGAAGGTCCCGGGGATTCGCAATGCGGTCGCGCTCTCGATGGGCGACGTCGGGAGACACGCCTTGGCGCTGCTCAAGGACGGAACGTTGCGAGGGTGGGGAAACTCGGACTGGGGACAGGTGGGTGCCGGTCTATCCGGTTTCCCCGAATGGTCGCCGGTGACCCCCAGGATCAGCGGCGTGACCGCGGTCTGGGCGGCCGGCAACAACTCCTTCGCCGTCACGCGTGACGGGCGCTTCTGGATCTGGGGCCTGGAAACCGGCGGGACAGGGCTCCTCGCCCGGAATCACAAGGTGCCGATGCCCTTTCCGCTGCCGTAGCAAGAGAACGCTGCTCGCTCAGCTCAGCTGCGTTTGCGGGCGGCTTTCGCTCGCCATTGGCGACAGCGATCATCTCGTCGCGCAATGACGCGAAGCTTGAATTTTTGGCTTAGTCATCCGTGTCTCCTGTTTTTCCTTCCCAACCACGTCCAGCTTGATTCCCTTCTTCGCCAGGTACCCTCCTGCCTCATCGAGGACGAGCCTCGGTCTCTTCCGTTCGCGAAATCTCGAACTTGAGATGATCCCCGCCCTCGAGGTAGAGAATGCGGCCGTCGCATGACAACAACAACTGTGATTGGACAGCGCCGGAGTTGATTCAAAGCATTTCAGGCGGCCACGAAACGACTTCCGAAGTTCTTTTTATTAGTTCTTCTTTGCCTCGAACGCCCTGATCTCAGCCGTCATCCCTTTTGCAAGATCGTTGGGTATGGGAAACGTCAGCGCGTATTGAGAGATCTTCCACACTCGGTTTCTCAGCACAAGAACTCCCGTCCCGCGACTTGTGCCATAACTCTCGCTGTCCAGAAGTTCGTCGAACCATGCGATGCAGCGGCAACGAATCTCAGCGATGACGATGTGGCGCGAACGCGGCTTGTACGTCCAACCCGTTCCCTTCGCGAAGTACGGCTCGGCGAAAGCGCGAAATTCCTTGATACTCCAACGCTCCGCGGCGTCGGTGCCAATGTAGACGGCGTCATCGGCAAACAACTTGAAGTATCTACCACCGTCAGCCCTGGATGCTGCGGTGTGCAACTGATCGAGAGTGGAGTTGATTGCCGCGATGGGAGCAGTATCCTGCGCCGCCAGGGGTATGGCACTCGCGAGATTCAGAAACACCAGCAAGACAAATCGCATCGGCAGGCTAGCAAAAGGCATTGGACGAGGTGGAGGGTTCAATTGTGTATCGATTGACGCTGACTGGGACAATACCGGACCTGATGGCACCGGGAAAGCGGCGAGCCGAAGTCACGCCATACAATAGCTCTCATCACGCCGTCCTGAAACTTGCAGACGCCCAATAACGTAGTTTTTAGTTATTGAGAGGGCCAAGTCGTTCCTGCATCCCGTTCGGACGACGGAGCTTCAAATCTGGCACGCCCGAAAACTCGCTTCTTGTGAGGTGACGGTGATATCTGCAAAAAGCACAGGCCGAATTACCGGCATGCTGTTGTTCTTCCAGTTGGCGGGACTCATTGTGCCTTTCGTGTTGCTGATTCCGCTGACAACGGGCCCCCAGAACTACCTCGCAACTGCGGTGGACTTCTCTGTTCAAATCAGAGTGGCTGTGTTTCTCCTGTTTGCGAATTGCGCACTTACGATCGGCATCACCATCACAGCATTTCGGGTCTTTCGTCAGTACAGCGAAGCGATGACTCTGTGGCTCCTGGCAGTGAGCGTGATCATGTTCTTGCTGCAAGCGGTCGACAACGTCCACGTGCTGTCCATGCTGTCTCTAAGCCAGCAGTACGCCCGGGCAGGCGGCCCGGATGAACTTTTCCAGACGCTTGCGGCGGTGGTCGGCTCGACAAGGAGGTGGACACATACCACGGAGATCCTTTTTATAGACTGGTGGATCTTCCTGCTCTACAGCGTTCTGTACCGTTTCGCCCTGGTGCCGCGCACAGTGGCTGCCTTTGGACTCATAACCGTGCTGCTTCATTTCACAGGCATCCCATTGAGGGGGTTCCTCGGTTATGGCCCCCTCGCGCTGATGGGTTTCCCGATGGCTCTGAGCCACATAACTCTTGCGACGTGGCTGGTGGCCAAGGGGTTCGACGAACGCCATCGTCCCCTTCGTGCAGAAGCACATGGGGTCGAACTCTGATGGGCGCAGAGCTCGACACAGGAATCGGAAGCAAGAGGCGTTAAGGCTGGAACTTTCACGCGGCTGCGTTCGACCCCGTGAGCCCCGCCATCGTGAAGCCAGCGCTGTCGAGCTCGCTGGCAAGTGAAGTCCTCTGCTCGTTCGTCAGTTCCACCAGCGGCGGCCGCACGGTAGTCCACGACGCATCCCCGCCGTGATGCGCGATCGCGGCCTTTAGCGCGGGTATCATCGGATACTTCGCGAAGATGCCGCGAACCTCGTTGAGCGAGCGCTGCTGCGTGTCTGCATCCGCCGCCTTCCACGTGGCACAGAGCCGCGCGATAGCCCCCGGGTTCACATTGGCCGTAGCGCTGATGCACCCAGCGCCGCCGTAGCGCATGCCCTGGAGCAGGAACGTCTCACTTCCCGGGAAGACGTCGAAGCCCTGCTGCGCGAAGTTGTCGATATACGCCTTCGTGTTGCTCCAGTCGCCCGAGGAATCCTTGACGCCCGCAACGATCCCGGGATACGCCGCAAGCAACCGCTCTATCAGGGGAAGCGTGATCGCCACCTGTGAGACTTGTGGGATATTGTAGAGATAGATCCGCAACCGCATGTCCCCCACGCGCTCGATGACCTCGGCGAAGTTTCTGAAAAGTCCTTCATCGCTCACACCCTTGTAATAGAAGGGCGGGAGCATCAGCACTCCCCCGCAGCCGAGCTTCACCGCATGCGCCGTGAGCCGCACCGAATCTGTGATCGCGCAGCAGCCCGTGCCCGGCATCATGCGCGCCGGAACCACACCGCCGCTCACCAGTTGGTCAAGAAGCTCGAGCTTCTCGTCGACAGCCAGCGAATTCGCCTCGGAATTGGTCCCGAATACCGCCAGCCCGACACCGTGGGAGACGAGCCAGTGGCAATGCCTCACGAGCCGCTCCGAGTCCGGGGACAGATCGGCCTTGAAGGGCGTGACGACGGGTGCGAGGACGCCGGTGATACGGTCCATGTTGTCAACCAAAGTAGTATCCATCGTCGTTTGTGATACGTGGCGAACGCGTATAATGCGCGATTGCGTATCGGAGAGCTACGTTTGCTCGTTTCGCAACCACCCGTCGTGGTGGGTCAGGTGACAAGGGTTAGCGAGACATCGAGGAGCGAGACATCGAAGATTGCCAGGGGCCGCTGAATGTCATACATTGTCATACATGAATGACGCTGTCACAGTTCGCCTCGACCGCGCGCTGGCGCGACAACTCGCACAGGTCAGCCGTCGCTTGGGCCGGAGCCGGAGCGATGTGGTCCGCGACGCGTTGCGTCGGCAATTGGCGCTCCTCCAGTTCGAGGAAATACGCCGTCGCGTCGCACCGTTCGCTGAAGCGGCCGGATATCTCACGGATGAGGATGTGTTCCGCGACGTGTCGTGAGGGTGTTTCTCGATACCAATGTGTTGGTAAGCGCAGTCGCGACCCGTGGGATTTGCGCCGATCTCTTACGACTTGTGGCCTCGGAGCACGACCTCGTAGTCGGCGAGGTCGTCCTCACCGAACTGCGACGCGTATTGGCTGTCAGGATGCGCCTCCCGGCAGACCGCCTCAATGAAGTGGAGACTTTTCTTCGCACTTACGAAGTAATCGCGAAGCCTGACGCCATGGATCCCGTCCCTGTCCGCGATGAAGCGGATCGATGGGTACTCGCCAACGCGCGGGCCGCACACGCCGATGTTCTCATTACCGGTGATGCTGATCTCCTGGCCGTGGCCGCGACCGCGGGACTGCGTATCGTCACACCCCGGGAGTTCTGGGAAGAGCTAAGGCGTGGGGCTCGCTAACACGTTGGACCGGTTTAACAACTCGCACACATTATCACACAACCAACTGAGCCGAACGCTCCCCCAATCCAAATTCCCGCCGATGGAGATTCCCGATGAGAGTAACGCCGCGTAACGTCATGATGCTGGTCACCCCACTGGCGTTCGTGCTGGTAATTGCAGCAGCGCGGATGCAGACACCCAATGTCTTCGATGCTATCCTCGCCGAAGCTGATCAGCGCACGCCGGAGGTCTCAACTTCCGAGATCCGAAAGATCCTGGTTGCCAACAGTGCGATTGTGCTCGATGTACGTCCGCACCTCGAGTTCGCCATCGGTCACATTCCTGGCGCGCTGAACGTAGCTGCCAAGCCCGGAGTCGCGCCGTCCATGTACGTCTCCGATGCAGCCGAGGTCGGCCGGCTGGTTAGAGGCAACACCGCCGCTAACCTGGTGCTCTACTGCAATGGCCCTCACTGCGGCAAGAGCAAGCGCCTCGCGGAGGAATTACTGGCCGCAGGGTACACAAACGTGCGGCGTTACCAGCTCGGCATTCCCGTATGGCGCGCCCTGGGGGGCGTCACCGAAATCGAGCTGGATGGATTGAGCTACGTCCTCGCCAACGATCGAACAGCGGTTGTGATCGACGTACGCGATTCGACGGCTTATCGCGCGGGAACTTTGCCCACCGCTCGGCACCTGCCGCGTAGCGGAGTCATGGAAGGCAAGGATGTCGGCGAAGTGAGGCGGGCCAAGGACGATGGCCGTCTTCCCATGAACGATCACAACACGCGGATCATTGTCGTTGGGCCAAACGCGGCCGACACCCGCTATGTGGCAGAGGCGCTTGCGAGAGAGGCCTTCGATAATGTGGCGTTCTATCGCGGAACCGTCGAAGAAGCGCTGCGTGTTATTCGGCGGTGACGCGTAAATTCTGGTTTCGCAGATCTGGTGGGCTTAAAGGGGGCCTCAAGGGGTCAGAGTCGTTGAAGCATGATCGTCGCGCAAATAAAAGATCCGAGAGGTTGAAAATCGATGCCATACCCGAGCCCCGATCCGCGAATATCAAATTCATCAAGACTCGCCGGAGCCGTGTCGATCCCCGTCTGAGTCGCTCCTGACTCTCGCAGAAAAATTGACCCATGGCCCGATTGCCACGACTGGTCGTTGCCGGAACTCCGCTCCACCTCATTCAGCGCGGCAACAATCGGGCAGCCACCTTTTGCGCCGCCGAGGATTACAGGCGGTATGGTGCCGTGCTACTCGGGGCGAGTCGGCGCTTTGGATGCGCTATCCACGCATATGTGCTGATGACCAACCACGTTCACATCCTGCTGACGCCGGCCGATGAAAGGGGGCCAGCTCGAATGATGCAGACCCTCGGCAGGGTGTACGTCCGCTACTTCAATGCGCGATACAAGCGCACCGGCACCCTGTGGGAGGGACGATACAGATCAACACTCTTTGACTCCGAGCACTACCTCCTGGCGTGCAGCCGCTACATCGAACTGAATCCGGTGCGCGCCCGGATGGTGGAGCATCCCAGTCAGTATCGCTGGTCCAGCTACAGGCACAACGCGTTCGGCAAGCCCGACAGGCTCATCACCCAGCATGCGGTTTATCAGGCGCTCAACACCGTCCCGGTGATCCGGCAGGGAGCATATCGATCGCTCTGCGAACGGCAGCTTGACCAGAACGCGCTTGATGCCATTCGACGGGCCACAAACCGCGGCACGGCCCTCGGAGATGCACCATTTTGCCAGCAGGTCGAGGCGCTGCTGAAGCGTCCGGTGACGCGTTTGCGTCACGGCGGCGATCGGCGCAGCAAACCCTGCGATCAGCGTTGAAAAGGACTGGCCAAGACGAAGCCGCCAGGTAGCTGTTTAGTTGCATTCGCCGTAACGTTTCAACAACTCTGACCCCTTGACACCCCTTGACCCCTTGATCGGCACTGGCTCTTCGACCAACGACTACCGTGAATCCTGATCAATCCTACGCGGAGCTGGTTCGGCTCTCGCGCGAAGTGACCCTGCTGGCGTCGTGTGGCGAACTGCTGCAGTGGGACGCGGAGATCTACATGCCCCGCGGTGGCGTAGGGCATCGCGGGGAGCAGATGGCACTGCTGGCAGGGCTCGTTCACGACCGGGCAACTGATCCACGCCTGGACGAACTGCTCACCGCAGTTGAATCCTCGTCGCTCCTCAGCGACCCCGAAAGCCCCGAAGCGGTAAACGTGCGCGAACTCCGCCGCGACTTCGATCGCGAGAACAAACTGCCACGGCGGCTGGTCGAGGAAATGGCGCGGGTATCTGCCCTTTCCTCGCAAGCCTGGTCGGAAGCGCGCGACAAAGACGACTTCGCAACCTTCGCACCCTGGCTCGACCGGACTTTCGAGCTCGCGCGGGAGAAGGCCGACGCTATCGGCTATGTGAGCGCGCGTTACGACGCACTCCTCGATAACTACGAGCCCGGCATGACGACCGAGCATCTGTCGGCTCTCTTCGCTCAACTCGGCAAACAGCTCGTTCCATTGGTGGACTCGCTGCGCGACAAGCCGTCGCCGGTGCCCGTGCACATGCTCGCGCGCGAGTTTCCCATCGATCGCCAGCGCGCCTTCTCCGAGGGCGTCGCTGCCAAAGTGGGATTCGATCTGGAGTACGGTCGCTTCGACCTCGGGCCACATCCGTTCTGCACCTTCATCGGCCCCGGCGATGTACGGATTGTGCTGCGGTACCACCTTCAGAACTTCGCCAGTGGATTCCTTGCAGTGCTGCACGAGACGGGGCACGCGCTGTACGAACAGGGTCTCGATCCCGCGCACTACGGAACGCCAATGGGCGAGGCGGTGTCACTCGGCATTCACGAGTCGCAGTCGCGAATGTGGGAAAATCTCGTCGGACGGAGTAACGGTTTCTGGCGGCACTTCTATCCGCAGCTCCGAAGCGAATTTGAAGAGGCGCTTCACGACATTTCGCTGGAGGAATTTCGTGGCGGAATGAACCACGTTTCCCCCGGGCTCATCCGCGTCGAGGCAGATGAGGTGACATACAACCTTCACGTCGTGATCCGATTCGAGCTCGAGCGAGCATTGCTTGCGGGCGATCTTCGTGCAGCCGACCTTCCGGGCGCGTGGGGCGAACTGTACCAGCGGTACCTTGGCATCACGCCTGACAGCGATAGAGATGGCTGCCTCCAGGACATACACTGGTCGGCGGGTCTCATCGGTTACTTCCCGACCTACACGCTGGGAAACGTGTACGCGGCCCAGCTCTTCGAAGCCGCCGAGCGTGCGGTGGGTCCGCTCGAGGATGCATTTGCTGCGGGGGAATTTGGCCCGCTGCGCGGCTGGTTGGGCGAACACGTTCACCGCCATGGCAAACGGTATAAACCTGCCGCGATTATCGAGAGGGCGACGGGGAATGCTCCCGACCCGTCAGCGCTCGTCGCCAGTCTCTCGCACCGCTATCGCTCGGCAACCTGAGCATGGTAACGGAATGTCCGTTTTACGGACATAGCGAGGTAACATTAGTACCTTTATGCTACTAATCTCCAAGTCTTGCTTCCGACAGCCCACTGAGTTCTATACTATGGGAATACTCCAACCCCTTCGGCTGACGGAACGAATCTTTGCCTAAGCCCATGGCCCCGGCTCACTCAGCCCAGGCCCCTGGCTTTTTCACCCCACGATTTTCACCTTGTCAGCGCCGAAGGAGACTCGCTTCATGAGAACCATTACGTCGACGATGATCAAACTTGCCGTCCTTGCAGCACTCGCCATCTCCATCCCACTCTCGGCCCAGAACCCTCCGCCGCCACCACCGCCAACCCCGCCGTCCGGCAGCACCCCACCCACCGCGAGCACCTCGATACCGGCCAAGTGGAACGTGATGGAAAAACGCGCGACATCGAAAGACGTCGACTACGAAGTCACGCAAGGCACCTGGATGTCGCTCGATGTCTCCACCGACGGGAAAAGCATCGCCTTCGATCTCGTCGGTGACATCTACACGTTACCAATCACCGGCGGCACGGCGACGCTCATCCTCGGCGGACCCGCATACGAAATGCAGCCGCGATTCTCACCGGACGGCAAACGCATCGCCTTCGCATCCGATCGCGACGGACTCACCAACGTCTGGACGATGGACCTGAACGGGAAGGATCTCCGCCAGGTCAGCAAGGAGAAAGAGCGCGAAGTCTCCAACCCCGCGTGGACCCCCGACGGACAGTACCTCGTCAACCGCAAGCACTTCCGCAACACACGGTCAGTCGGCGCAGGCGAGATGTGGCTCTACCACTCGTCGGGCGGCAACGGTCTCAAGCTCACCGACCGACGCAACTGGGAACAGAACGCGACCGAACCGATCGTCTCACCCGACGGTCGCTACGTCTACTTTACCGAAGATGTCTCCCCCGGCGGCGGATTTCAGTACAACCGCGACGCACACGGACAGGTCTACGTGGTACAGCGCCTCGATCGACGAACTGGACAGCGCACCACCACCATTGGCGGCGCCGGCAGCGCCCTTCGCCCTCAGCTCTCCCCCGACGGAAAGACGATGGCATTCGTGCGCCGGGTGGGATTGAAGAGCGTGCTATGGACGCGCGACCTCGAGAGCGGACGCGAACGGCCCGTATGGGACGCACTGGATCACGACCAGCAGGAAGCATGGGCGATCTACGGCACATATCCCGGTTACGACTGGATGCCCGACGGCAAGTCGATCATCATATGGGCTCAGGGGAAAATCAACTCGGTCGATGTCGCCTCGGGCCGCGCGACCAATATCCCCTTTACCGCACGCGTGCGTCAAACGATCACGACTGCGGTTCGCACTCCACAGCGTGTCGCACCAGACACCTTCGACGTGAAGATGCTTCGCTGGGTGAGCGTCTCCCCTGATCAACGCCGGGTGGTCTACACCTCACTCGGCAAGCTCTGGGTCAAGGAGCTGCCGAACGGAACGCCGCGTCGTGTTACGAACGACGCGCAAAATTCCGAACTATTCCCTTCCTGGTCACCTGATGGACGCACACTCGTCTACGCCACCTGGCACGAGGATTCACTCGGCGCCATTCGCACCGTCGGGCTCGATGGCCGGCGCGGTCGCAAGATCACCACAAGGATTGGCCACTACGTCGAGCCGGAGTTCTCCGGAAACGGTCAACAAATCGTCTTCCGTCGCACTGGCGGAGACGGGCTTCGGTCCACGCTCTACGGCGACGACCGTGGCATTTATACAGTAGCGTCGGCAGGCGGCGAGGCGAACCTCGTCACCGAAGATGGTGTCAGCCCGCGCTTCAATAGTGCGGGCGACCGCATCTACCTCGGCGCACAGGAAGCGCAGAAAGCGGCACTCATCAGCGTCAATCTCACCGGCGGCGATAGACGCGTTCACTTGTTGGCCGAGAACGCGACTGAGTTCGTGACTTCGCCGGATGAGAAGTTTGTGGCGTGGATCGAGCGCTTCAACGCGTATGTCGCGCCACTGCCGCTCACCGGGAAGGGCGTGGACGTGAGCCCAGGCGTCGCCGATTTTCCTGCTCGACGCATCTCGCGCGACGCGGGTCTCTATCTCCACTGGTCGCCCGACTCGCGCCGGGTGTACTGGGCTCTCGGTCCCGAATTATTCCAGCGTGACATATCGGCGACGTTTGCGTTCGAGACGCAGGATACTACGACCCTCAAGAAGGATCCCGAAAGCAAGGGCATGCCGATTGGCTTCAAGGCCGTGGCGGATCGTCCGACGGGACGTCTCGCACTTACCGGCGCAACCGTGATCACGATGAACGGCGACGAAGTAATTCCGAATGCGACGATCCTTATCGATCGCAACCGCATTACGTATGTCGGGTCCGGCGCCAACATTCAGATTCCGTCGGACACGCGACGGGTAGACCTGGCGGGCAAATTCATCATGCCCGGACTTGTTGATGCGCACGCGCACATTGGGACAGGCTCGAGCGGCATCGCGCCCCGGACGAACTGGGGATTTCTGGCGAATCTCGCGTTCGGCGTGACGACGATGCACGATCCATCCAACTCGACTGAGATGGTTTTCTCGACCTCCGAAACGGCACGCGCGGGCGGAATGGTAGCGCCCCGCCTGTTCTCCACGGGCACGATTCTGTACGGAGCGGAAGGTGGCTCGAAGGCAATCACGACCTCGTTCGACGACGCCCTCGCGCACCTGCGGCGAATGCAAGCGGTCGGTGCATTCAGCGTAAAGAGTTACAATCAGGCGCGCCGGGATGCGCGCCAGCAGATTGTCGAAGCTGCGCGTCAACTCGGCATGATGGTAGTTCCGGAGGGTGGATCGACGTTTTCAGTCAATACCACCATGTTCCTCGACGGCCACACCACGCTCGAGCACAATATCCCGGTCGCGCCCTTGTACGAGGACATGCTGCGGCTGATACAGGAATCGAAGACAGCCTATACACCGACGTTCGTCGTGCTTTACGGCGGCATGAGCGGTGAGAATTACTGGTACCAGAACACGAACGTGTGGGAGAACGCGAAGCTGCAGTACTTCTTCCCGCGTGGTCAGATTGATGCACGCTCGCGGAGGCGACCAATGGCGGCCGACGACGACTACTTCTTTGTGGATGTGTCGAAGGCCGCAAAAGCGCTGGCCGACCGCGGTGTCGTCGTGTCTACCGGCGCGCACGGACAGCTGCATGGCATGGCTGAGCACTGGGAAACGTGGATGATGGCGATGGGCGGCATGACGAACCATGAGGCTCTCCGCGCGGCGACATTAAATGGCGCGAAGGCACTTGGGCTCGATGGCGACATCGGTTCTCTCGCCAACGGCAAGCTCGCGGACATGATCGTGCTCGACGCGAACCCGCTGTCGGACATCAGGAACTCGGTGAGCGTGCGATACGTGATGGTGAATGGGCGGATGTTCGACGCTGCGACAATGGCGCAGATTGGGAATCATCCTGCGCCGGCGCCGAACCCAACCTGGCGACAGTAGGTCAGAGCAGCTTCATCGGGTCAACCGTCACGCCTTCACCGATGCTTTGACCCGACACGCTCGGCCACCATTCGCCGCAACGTGCCGTCCTCGAGATACCTCCGAAGGTGCTTCCCCGGACAACCGGTGTCCGCATAGTGGTAATGCCCACCGATTCTGTCGAGCGGCAGATCGAACTTTTTGAGCGCCCAGGCCATCAAATCCGCAATCGAAGCAAGTTGCGCCGCCGTCGGCTCCTGACGCTCGTAATTGCCGATGACGCTTATGAGGAAATGCCCGCCGGGATGGTATGTCGTGTTGGTCTCCCCCATGAAGCGCCAGTCTCGGCCCTCGTAGATCCCTCCCTCCAGATCGAGCAGGAAGTGGTACGGCACGTCCCACCAGTTCCTCTCCGCCGCGCCCCATGATTGCAGTCCGCGCAACCTGGCCACCGGAGAATCCTCAGGACGCAATGGCTCCGCACTTCCTGTGTGATGCAGAGTCACGTGCGTAATTCGGTGCGGTATCCGGAGTCGCATGTCTGCCCCGCCAGCTACCACTGAATTCGCAAGGGCCGGCGAGAGCGACACCAGTGTCGCAACCTCGAGCGCCACGAGTCCCGCGCCCAACTCGCCGGGGCCGTAGATCGCGACTACTGCGACATGGAACCCGCTCCAGTTGAACGCCGATCCTTCGCGCGCGATGCGTTCTTCGCTCTTGTCACCCAGGCCGAGACGCAGGCGCACAAGATCGACTGGTTTTGCGCCGCTCGAATCAATTTCTACGCTCAGTACGTTTACGGTCAGCTCACGGAATGCGAGCGAGTCGCCCGCACGCTTGTTACGCCGCGCCGCGTCAGCCGCGTAGCCGAGTGGCGGCTGCGATCCCCACTGCGCATGTGGGGTGATGCGCGGCGTTGGCAGCGTATGCCCAGGGCGTCCGGCCGCGCATCCGAGAACACCAACGACCGTGACAGCTGTTAGAACGCGAAGGCAAATCATGCGACCGACGATAACACATCGACCTCCGGATCAGCGAGGATTGGAATGAGCCTGAGTCGCTCGGCATCTGTTTGCTCCTCGATCCCGAGATGAAACCGCTCGCGCTGGCCGGAACCTCAGGAGCGAAAGCGCCGATACTCGTGATCGCGATTCTGAGCGCCACTGGTCTCGTATTGTCGCTGATTGGACGAGGCTATTCGGATCAGGCGCGGATACAACAACTCGCCCCGGATCGATTACCGTCGCTTCGCAGGTCTTTTCAACAGGTCTCGCATCCGCGCAAGCTCCTTGTCCGAGAGCCGGTTTCGTTCCATCAAGTGAGCGAGCAGCTTGATCGGCGACCCGCCATATATCTTGTCCAGCACGCGGCCAAGCGCCGAATCTCCCGCCGTCTCCGCGTCGATCACCGGATAGTAGACGTGCGTCTTGCCATCACCGCGCCGATGCGAGACGTATCCCTTCATCTCGAGCGTGCGAATCATGCTGGAGATGCTCGTGTACGCGAGGTCGGGGTCAACCCGGTCGCGCACCTCGGTCACGGTTGCCTCGCCGAGTTCCCAGAGCACACTCATTATATCCAGCTCGCGCTGGGTCAGGTGAAGATCCATCATCGTTGGGCTATGTGGTTGGGGCCGGCCTTCATTGCCGCATGCTCGGCGGATGCGCGCCCGAGTACAGGGTGCGGCATCGATAACACTATGAACAGCAGAGCCAGCGCGACGGCGGGCAACAGGAATTTCTGAGCATACCGGAGCGGAGTCGGCGCCAGAAGTACCGTGAGCCGGTGTTCCAGCATCCCTGCGCCTCCCAGCAGCGCGGGTTGAAGACGCGGACCTCGGCTCGCTGCCTGCGCGACCCTGAGCAGCAACTCACCATAAGCGGTCGCATTGCCGAGCCCCGTCACCACCCGGTTGTCGCAATCCATCTCGACAGCGAGGCGCAGGCGCCGTAGCTGCCACCAGAGAGCAAGGTTCCACGGCATCAGGATCAGCAGCAGCGACGCTGCAAAAAGCAGGCGTGCGTCATGCGCCCTTCGATGCTCATCCTCGTGGCGCACCACGTATTGTTGCTGTACGCGTGGCAGGGCAAGTACCCACCGCGGGACAAGCACATGTGAGCGCCACAGTCCGACCGTGGCAGGCCCCATCGAATCGGTGACGACCACCGGAACACCATCGAGCACTACAGGCGTGCCCGCGCCGCCCGGTGCCCTTCGTGACGCGCGGACCGCGTATGACACGCGCCATGCATTCGCCAGGCCCCAGAGAACCAGCAGCGACGACGCGGTGATCCATAACGGATTGATGAATGTGTCGTAGGACTGGATATGAGCCCACAGCGCCTGCGGCTCCAGTACATCGACGACGGACACCGCGTGCCGGGTTCGGTAGAGTCCAGGAAGAAATATTGAGATCGGAATGACGACACACCACACCCAGCGACGCGGAAATGTTGCAGGCAATGCGCGCTCGACCATGACGCCGGCAATGCCGAGACATGTGCCAACGGCGATCACATAAAGAATACAGAGCATGGCTATCGCGCCCTCCATAACGAATAACTAAGTACTACCACTATCTCACCCCGATGAACTGCGCCGTCAAGACGCATTGTCGGTCCTTCTGGGGCCTACGTGTCCGGGTCGCCCCTGGTTTCCCCCTGTCACCCCGCCGGCTGGCCCTGGATCGCTGGCTTAAACCTGCGGCTGAAACTAAAAACTAAGTTATTCCGTATCAAGGTCCAACAGACCATGGCAGGGGCCTTCGCATGAGTGTCGCTCGACCCGTACGTCGCACGGGAGGATAGCCGTGCGAACCACACTACTGGTACACATCGTCGCGGGGGCCCTTGGCCTCGTTTCCGGCTATGTCGCGCTATATGCAGCGAAGGGGGGAACGCTGCATCGCAGGAGCGGGCTGCTGTTTGTGTATGCGATGCTCACGATGTCGGTCGGTGGGATCGTGATGGCGGCTGGGCGAGGCGTGGCGCCGGCGGTCAATATCCCTGCGGCTTTGCTGACCGCCTATCTGGTGGTCACCGCGCTGACCACGGTCCGACCTCCTGCTGCAGGCTCGCGTTGGCTGACTCTCGGTGCAATGCTGGTGGCTTTTACGGTTGGTCTGACCAGTCTCACGTTCGGGTTCGAGGCGATCGCGGGCGGCGGCAAGAGGAACGGGATGCCGGCTTTGCCGTTTGTCATGTTTGGTGTAGTCGGACTGTTGGGCACTGTAGGCGATCTACGCGTAATAAGATCGGGGCCCCTTCGCGGCGCGCCTCGAATTGCGAGGCACCTGTGGCGCATGTGCTTCGCGCTCTTCATCGCGGCATTGTCGTTCTTTATCGGCCAGGCGAAGGTGATTCCAAAGCCGGTCCGCATTCTTCCTCTGCTTGCGCTTCCAGTGCTGGCCGTGCTCGTGACCATGTTCTACTGGCTATGGCGCGTCCGCATCAGACGGACATTTCGCGGCGTGCGGGCTGGTAGAGTGGCAACCTCATGACCAACAACAGTGGCGAAATCACAATCACCGCTTGTGTTCAGGAAATTGCGCCCATCACCCGTGGCTGAGTCGCTGTAGCAGCAACCCTGCGGAATTGCGCCTGCTCCGCGGGCGCTCCTTATTTCACTTGCTTGAAGGCAAGTTCAAGGCGTAATACCACGGCCAGGCATGTTCATAAGACAAAGAGTTCCGCAGCAAGTCGGCTCACGCGGGAGCCTGAAATGGATCCAGCGTCTGATCGAGCTAGACCCGACCCGCCTCACCGACGCCATTCGAGCGAGTATAGACGAAGCGCCGGATTGGACGGTGGAATGGATTTCGCCCCGGCGACATGACCAGTGGGCCGAGTACCGCGATGCTGGTTTCTTGTTGCACCTCGAGTTGCCGAAGCTCATACCCGATCTCAAGGCATTCTGGCCACCCGGCGGACCGCAATGGGATGCGCTTGGAAAGGGATCTCAGGGTGAGGTGGTCCTTGTCGAGGCAAAAGCTCACTTCAACGAGCTTACTTCTGACTGCGGCGCAGGTGAGAAGTCGCGAGCGCTGATCGAAAAGACTCTCGCGGTCACCAGGCAATCGTTGGGCGCCCCCGCCTCGTCAGACTGGTTACGTCAATACTATCAGTACGCCAATCGTCTGGCGCACCTGACATTTCTTCGTGAGCGAGGTCTCAAGGCCTGGCTCGTGTTCCTCTATTTCTACGGCGACAGCGAAATGAGCGGCCCGATGTCCCCTTCGGAGTGGACCGAACGCCTGGGTGCCGTCCACAAGCATCTCGGATACAAAGGCGATCTTCAATCCCGCGGCGTGATCAATGTATTCATTCCAGTTGATGCGCTTGCGACATATGAAGTTTAGCAGCTCGCAAGCCACTGGCCGCATTGTTGTCCTGGCCGCGGGGTTCGGCGTCTGGATCGACAACCGGCACATCGCGTCAGGCCGCTGGGGCGACGTCGTGGAGGTGCGTATCGCCAAGCAGAGTCAGTCACCGTCAAACCATGTGAACCTTGTGGTCATGCTGCGCGACGGAACTGAAGTCTTCATCGACAACAACCTGTCCGGCTACCACGCATTTCTTGGCGCCGCCGAAGTAGCACTACCAGGCCTGGAACATCAGTCAGGTTCGCCTGTCGAAACCGTAATCTTCAAGCGGAAGGGAGTTCGGAAGTAGGCGTGCATTGTGCTCCTCTGCTCCCCACAACCC
>JBKJRW010000219.1:0-6971 GCA_046593165.1 Gemmatimonadaceae bacterium | reverse complement strand
ATATGACTAGAATACTGGTCACTATTCAGGATGGGTCCGTCAATGCCTCGTAAGCCAAACTCTCGAAAACCAGCCGGCCTGGTTCGCGAACGTCTCGCGAATGAATACCGCGTTCGTGAGGCCTTGAGCGCCGCGACGCTGCGCGGTTCGGTAGTTGCCGCGGCCGACTTCAAGGCAAACTGTCTCGCGTTGATGGACCAGGTCAGTGAAAAGGGAATCGAGTTCATCATCACCAAGCATAATCGACCGGTTGCGCGGCTCGTGCCGGTGATCGACGAATCGACCGCGCCCTTTATCGGACGGGGCGCCGGCGTGTTTGCGGTCACGGGCGACATCGTGGCGCCCACAGACCCCGATTGGGAACCAGGTGCTGATCACTGATCTCGACGGGTCGGCGCCTCTGTTGCTCGACACTCACATCTGGGTATGGGCGAGCACCGGCTCAGGCGCCGGAATGTCGAAATTCAAGAAGGCTGCGCTTCCGGCCATCGAGTCGGCGGCTGCAGAAAGGCGCCTGCTCGCTTCGGCTGCCTCGGTTTGGGAGATCGCGCGCAAGATTCAGAACGGCGATCTGATCGTGTCCGGCGATCTTCGATCATGGGTACGCGAGCAGACGCGGTATCCGGGAATTCGTGTGTTATCAATGGGCGCGTGGCTCACGATCGACGCAACATCGCTGCCGACCTGGGTTCGGAAGTCCGACAAACGCCCGCACAAGGATCCGAGCGATCGGTTTATCGTTGCAGAGGCGCGCAGGCGGAACGCCGTGCTCGTGACGTGTGACCGGCTGATGATTGACTACGCGCGGCAGGGACATGTGCTCGTTTACGACGCGAGGGTGTGAGGGATAAATCGCGTTTTCCTCACTTGCTTTCCGCCCTTATTGCCACCCAGAATTCCTCGTCGCATATCTCCGCATCACCTCGCCTCAATCGATGTAAATAGCTTCAGACCCACCTCATCGCCAACGGAGAATTCCAATGACCGGACTCATCTCGCTGTGGCTTCCGATTCTGCTTTCCGCGGTTCTCGTTTTCGTCATGAGCTCGATCATCCACATGGCAAGCCCATGGCACAAGAGCGACTACCCGAAGCTCGCTAACGAGGACGAATTCAGGAACGCTCTACGCCCTCTGAATCTTCCCGAGGGCGACTACATGGTTCCCCGTCCATCTTCGAGCGCGGAGATGAAGAGTCCGGAATTCCTCGAGAAGCACAGGCAGGGTCCGAACGTCATCATGACGGTGCTTCCAAAGGGTGACCTGGGGATGGGCCGGAACCTCGCAATGTGGTTCGCCTACGTCATCGTCGTGAGCATCGTCGCCGCATACGTCGCGGACCGCACGCTTCCCGCCGGCACCGAGTACATGCAGGTGTTCCGCATCGCCGGTACCGTTGCATTTGCCAGTTACACGCTTGCGCTGTGGCAACTGTCGATCTGGTATCGCAGATCGTGGAGCATCACAATCAAGTCAACAGTAGACGGACTCATTTACGCGTTACTCACCGCAGGGGCGATGGGCTGGCTGTGGCCAAGGTGACGACGTCTCGCTCCCCTTGGAAGCGTACCAATCGAGTGCGGCGGGAGAGGCGAAATTGGACCTGCTGAGCAGCTTCAAGGAAAGTCTCCGCGATCGATATGAGATCGAACGGCAAATCGGCGCTGGCGGCATGGCGACGGTTTACCTGGCGCGCGATCTGCGGAACCAGCGCCCGGTCGCGCTCAAGCTTCTGAGTCCCGAGCTCGGGGCAGTTCTCGGGCCCGAGCGCTTCCTCAGCGAAATCCGCGTCACCGCAAATCTGCAGCATCCCAATCTTCTTCCGCTGTTTGATTCGGGCGAAGTCGACGGCCGCCTCTATTACGTGATGCCGTATGTGGATGGCGAAACTCTGCGCGGACGTCTCGATCGAGAGCGACAACTACCGGTCAACGAAGCGATACATATCGCTGTCGCGATAGCGAGTGCGCTCGACTATGCACACCGTCACGGTGTCATCCATCGCGACCTCAAGCCCGAGAACATTCTATTGCACGATGGGCAGCCCCTCGTCGCGGACTTCGGAATCGCGCTCGCGGTCTCGAACGCCGGCGGCGAGCGAGTAACTCAAAGCGGCCTCTCGCTGGGAACGCCGCAGTACATGTCTCCAGAGCAGGCCACAGGTGACCGCGTCATAGACGCGCGAACCGACGTGTACAGCCTCGGCGCGGTGTTGTACGAAATGCTCACCGGCGACCCTCCACACACTGGAAGCACGGCGCAAGCGATCATCGCCCGACTGTTGACCGAAACGCCACGCAGCGTTCGGGGAGCGAGGCCGTCGGTACCGGAACACGTCGAGGCCGTTGTTCAGCAGGCGCTCGAAAAACTGCCGGCTGACAGGTTCGCGAGCGCGCGACAGTTCGCTGATGCCCTCACACATCCGGACACCGTTGGCTTGACGCACGCGCGTACCGCAACAATCGCCGGCAGGAATTCCAAAACGCGGCGATCGCTCGCTCTTGCTCCGCCGTGGCTGATCGGTTTCACCGCTCTTGCGACAGTTGTTGCTATCTCAATTGCGGTCTGGCATTTCCAGGGAAATACAATCGCCGACAGCGCCACGCCAGTGCGATTCGCGGTGGCCATGCCGGAGGGTGCCGAGTGGGCGGAAGGAGATGCCGCCGGTGTGACGATCGCTCCTGACGGCAAGCGGATTTTCTACCTCGTGGAACGAGAAGGCCGAACGCAGCTTTATTCGCGATCGCTTTCGGATCTGGAAGGGCGAGCTATTTCCGGAACCGAAGGTGCTCTGGGGCAGTTCGTGTCGCCCGATGGACAGTGGGTCGGGTTTTACTCGGGCTCGAAACTGCTTCGCATTCCGTCCGCCGGCGGAACTCCGACGCTCGTCGCCGATGTTATGCGTCCCGACAATGCGGTTTGGCTACGCGATAACCGCATCCTGCTTCCCACCTCTGTTTTCACTGGCGGACGCTCGGGATTGTCGGTCATTCCAGCAGGAGGCGGGAAGCCGAGGGCGGTGTTGAAATCCGATAGCGCGAAGGGTGAGAACCATGCCACTCCGGTCGTGCTCCCCGATGGAGAGACGGTGATCTTCAACAGCAACGGGCCAAGCGGCTACGATGATGATTACCTCGCGATAGGATCTCTCAAGACCGGGGAATACAAGGCGCTCGACATCATCGCCAACAGAGCGGTAGGGTATCTCGATGGGCTCCTGCTCTATTTGAGAGAGGAAGGGACTCTCATGGCTGTGCCGGTAAATATCCGGGATCGCCGGGCGACAGGGGATCCATTTCCCCTGATCGAGGGAGTTGCTGGAGGATGGAATGCCGCAGTCTCTGAAAACGGATCACTGCTGTATGTCGAAGGACAGTCATCATCGTCCTTGGTGCTGGCCGATGAAGCCGGTGCGATGAAGCCGGTACTTCCGGAAGCGGGGCAGTATGTGTCGCCGCGATTTTCGCCGGACGGCCGCCGGATAGCAGTGACCATGGGGTACGGGCAAAGCGACGTCTGGATCGTGGAAATCGCGAGCGGAACGATGACCCGGCTGTCGTCGGGACTTGCCGATCGGGCGGCGTGGTCGCCGGATGGACGTCGCATCGCCTTCCGAAGCCGGAAGGCAGGGTTTGGCTCGTTCCTCTGGATGCCTGTGGACCGAAGCGAAGGCGAAGTGAGCATGCCATTTAAAACTCCTCAAGGTTCTGCGCAGGAAGTGATCATTTCCCCGGACGGCCGGACTGCTCTCTACCGTGTTTCGTCGAAGAGAAGGGGGGACCTTTTTTACTCGACTATTGGCGGTAACGAGGCGCCGGTTCCGTACGCGGTGAGTCCTGCTGATGAAGTCAGCCCCAAATTCTCGCCGGACGGAAAGTGGGTGGCATACACGTCCGATGAATCGGGGATGAGCGAAGTCTACATTAGAAGGTTTCCCGCCGCGGGTGCCCGTGTGCAGGTATCTACGGGAGGCGGCGATGAGCCCGTGTGGGCGCCCAGCGGCCGGAGACTGTTCTATCGCAACCGAAAGACAATCGTTGCCGCTGATCTTGGCGGGACGGAAACTCCCGAGGTTGTGAGTCGCAGCATCCGGCTCAGAGCAGACCTTTCGTCCACCGACCGGCACGCGAACTACGATGTGTCGCCCGATGGGAAGCACCTGCTCGTCCTGAGGACCACCGAACAACAATCCAGAATGATATGGGTGGTGAACTGGATCTCGGAACTCCGCGAGCGCACCAGGGCCGAGAAAAGGTGACGTCCGGCTACCTGGAGAGATTCACACGTGAGCTGGCGGACCGTTACCGGATCGAGCGCGAGCTCGGCACGGGCGGAATGGCGACGGTCTACCTCGCCGAAGACATCAAGCACCATCGCAAAGTCGCGATCAAGCTGCTGCATCCCGAACTCTCCGCCGTACTCGGCCCCGATCGCTTCCTGAAGGAGATAGAGCTCACCGCAAATCTCCAGCATCCCCACATTCTCCCACTGTTCGATTCGGGAAGCGCGGAGGGGCTGCTCTATTACGTAATGCCGTACGTCGAGGGTGAGACTCTTCGGGGACTGCTGACACGCGAACGACAGCTCGCAATTCCGGTTGCGATCCGCATCGCGACTGAGGTTGCGGACGCGCTCGAGTACGCGCACAAGCGCAAGGTCATTCATCGCGACATCAAGCCGGAGAACATTCTCCTGCACGACGGGCGCGCGCTTGTCGCCGATTTTGGAATTGCGCTCGCGGTACAGCAGGCCGGTGGTGAGCGAATGACACAGACGGGCATGTCGCTGGGCACACCTCAGTACATGGCTCCCGAGCAGGCGATGGGTGACAAGGCAGTTGATTATCGCGCCGATATCTATGCTCTGGGTGCGGTGACCTATGAGATGCTTGCAGGCGAGCCGCCTTTCACGGGGCCAACGCCGCAGGCAATCGTCGCCAAAGTGATCACGGAGAAGCCGCGTCCGTTGCACGAGGTGCGCGACACGGTTCCGCGCAATGTTGCATCGGCTGTCAATGCAGCACTTCAGAAAATTCCTGCTGACCGGCCGGCGACGGCGGCGGAGTTCAGTGCCGGTCTCGGGGCGGCGACGTCAGAGCGTCAGTCGGAAGAGCCGGATTCGAGGAGCATCGACAAGCGGTACGCAGCTGGTGCGGCGCTCGCTTTGTTGCTTGCGGGAGCTGCGGCAGGATACGCGCTCGGAGGGCAGCCAAATGGTGACGTGAATTCTGCTGGAGTGCCATCACGACTGTCGATCCTCGCACCGGCTGTAGGAGGCACTGGTCCGGCCGGCCTCAACAGACAGATAGCAATGACGCCTGACGGCAGCGCCGTCGTCTACGTTGCGCTCAGCGCGCTTGGTGAGAACAACATCGCGTATCAGCGTCTGGATGCATCGGACCCGGTCATACTCGCGCGAACCGACGGGATGCTCAACCCCGTTGTGTCCCCGGACGGGAGATATATCGCGGGCGGGGGCGGATCGCTTTTCGGGAATCGCCTTTCGGGAAGGAAAGTGTCGATCGCAAACGGCACTCTCACGGACATGCCGGTGGGGCTCCGATTCAATCAGGCACACTGGACGCGGGACGGTACGCTGTGGTTTGAGACGGGGGGCAACGGCGGGCTCGCGGCGCTTCAGCCCGACGGCAAGATCGTTCAGAAGTCCAAGGTGAAGGCCGGCCTGTTCCTACAGCAGATGCTGAGCGACGGCCGGTCTGCGCTCATGGTACGCGCGCCCATCGGGACCGCCTCGGGATCGTGTTATATCGTCGATGTCGAAACCGGTGCAGAATCACCGCTCATCGAGATCCCGCTTGTCGAGGTCAGGTACGCTGCCGGACATCTGGTCTATGTGCAGGCAACGGGCGCAATGTGGGCGGTGCCGTTTGACGAAAAAAGGAAGCGAATCACGGGAGCGGCGGTTCAGATTGCCTCGAGTGTTTCAGTAACGGGCGCGGGACAGGCGCAGTTCGCGGTCGCGCCAAACGGCACTGTCGCGTACATACCCGAGGAGCCACGATCTCTGGTCTTCGCCGACCGGCAGGGGAGGTTTCAGCTGGCAACCGCTGAGATTCGCAACTTCCACGCTCCTGTTTTCGCACCAGATGGCAAGCGCATTTCCGTCGATTTCACGGGGCTCGACGGGCGCGACGTCTGGATTCTGTCTCTCGCGCAGGGGACGCTGTCCCGCGCGACATTCGATCGAGATGGACACGACGCAACGTGGACTCCCGACGGGCAATCGATCACGTACTCGACTTTCAGGAACGATGCGACGTTCGGACTCTATCGGGTGAGGCCGGGTTCGGGCGCTAAACCCGATTCTTTGCTGGTTTCGTCGAAAGTCGGCTACACCGGTCTCTGGCTTCCAGATGGCAGCGGGCTCGTCACAAGCAGTGATGATTTGTCCAGCGGTTCGGGGCGCGATGTCGCGCTGATCAGCAATGGTGGCCGCGGACCGCTCGTGCCTCTGGTCTCGACTCCGTTTCAGGAGCAATACGCATCAGTGTCGCCGGACGGGAAGTGGCTCGCCTTCGTCTCGGACCAGTCAGGAACAGATCAAGTCTATGTGCGACCATTGAAAGGCGACGGAGATCTGGTGCAGGTGTCTCAGAACGGGGGAAGCGAGCCCGTATGGGCGGCGAACGGGCGGGAGCTTTTCTATCGTGGGGGTTCAGCAGGAACGATTGACCTCATGTATGCCTCTGTCAGCGCATCGGTGGGATTCGAAGTCACATCGAGACAGAAGTTGTTTCCGCTCGCGGAGATTGTAGCGGCGAATCCCCATGCGAACTACGATGTGTCGCCCGATGGCCGCACGTTCGTGATGGTGCGCCGGTCTCCGTCCACGCGGATTGTAGTTCTTCAGAATCTTCCGCAGCTTGTTGCGCGGATTCGGGATTCTTCGACGCCGCGAAACTGATTCTGATTGACGTCGTCGTAGTCTCGGATTACAACTCTACAACCGGGA
>JBKJRW010000110.1:0-8497 GCA_046593165.1 Gemmatimonadaceae bacterium | reverse complement strand
TGCGTCTCATCAACATTCATCCCGACTGGCGAGTCGAATTTGGTCTGGGCACCGATACTACGGTTGCAACATGGCGTCCCGTTGCAAAAGACGGCGCCGACCTTCCCGCGTCGCAGGCGACGTCACGCTCTGCCTACCTGCTGACCGGCCCGGGAGAAACGGCCGACTTCGAGTACACACCATCGGCACCTGGAAACATGCGGCTACAGGTTCGAACCCGTGTTGCGGGGTGGAACGTGCCGGTGGATGTGATCGTCACCGAGCCCCGGAGGGCCGCCGCCAGGAGCCCCTGATCCGACTCTGCTTGGCCAGACTCTGAATCGGGGTTGATACCAGGCGGGCGGAGAAGCTGAGACCGCCCGCACTCATCGCACGCTGATCGACTGCAGCCTCCTCACAACCTCAGCTCGCAGCGACGCTGGTTCTATAACCTCAGCCTCGGGACCGTACTGCAGGACATGCCGCATGCCCCACTCCGCGCTTGCCAGCGGATGCTCGATTGTCACCGATCCGTCGGCATCCGGAACAACCCCTTCACGCTCAGCGATCCACCGAGCGACTTTCGCCGAGTATCGAATCGTCATGCCGGCGGCGGGGATATCCACTTGAAGCGCTTTGCCGGTCTGGAGCGTTTCACTGACTGAGAACGCGGAAGGAATTTCATAGCGATCATCAAGTGCTGCAGCGTGCTCGACACGATCCATCCTGAACACTCGCAGGCCCTCGCTGTTCTCGCAGTACGCAACCGCGTACCACATTCCGCTCGCCGGCACGATAGCATACGGTCGCACGACTCGCGTTGTCGATTCAAGCGCAGCGCCGCTTCGGTATGTAATGCTGATCTTTCGATGATCGCGCAGCGCCTTCCGCACCGGCTCGAGATGCGGCAGCCCCTCGGTCGGTGCCAGCTCCGCGAAACGTTGCTCTACGTTCGCCTGTTCCGATGGCAGCCGCGCGATGACGCTTCTCAGGCGCTCCCGCGCTCGACCTATCGCCGCCGTCTCATCCGGAGGCCGCTCCGCGCGCAGAATCGCCAGGCCGAGCTCAAGTGCTGATAACTCCGCGACGGTGAGCGCCATCGGCCTCAGGAATTGATCCGATGTCACCGACACTGTCTCGCGGCCAAGAAATATCTGCATCCCCTCGACGAATCCGCCGGGCGCTCCATGCCTGTCGGCGAGCGACTTGAGATCGGCAAGGAGAACTTCCTTGGGGACGCCCATCCGGCGCGCAACATCTGCGAGCTTGTGCTCATCGCCGTCGGCAATTTCGGGAATCACGCGAAGTATTCGCCGCAGCTGCTTCGCTGCCGGCTCGCTCATCGCACACCTTCGTAGATAGCGATCGTTTCGCGCGCCTGTCGCTCGAATTCATCTATGAGTCGCGGCGGCTGAGTCGGTATCGCTTCTCCGCCAAACGACAGCAGCCACCGTGCAAATGCATCGAGTCTCCGGAACTGGAACTTCCGCCGATCACCTGCGCCTTCGACAGCCACACCCAGCCGGGCCGCAGCCCGTGCGGCGCCGGCAGGATTTCGGAATTTGACGATCGCCTCATCGCTTCCTCCATCTCCCAGCTCCCACGACTGCCGCGACCTTGCGTGCTCACGCAGATCGAAGCCGTCGGGTATGGCATAGTCAGCCGTCTGGGATCTCGAAGTGTTCAGTTCCAGAGTTCCGATTCGGTTGAGCCGGAAGTTCCGCATTTCTCCCTTGTCGGTATCACGGCCCGCGACGTACCAGTTGGAGCTCAGGAAGAAAAGACCGTATGGTTCGACATCTCGGCGAGTGATTCTGTCCGCGCCCATGGAGTGGTAGTCGAAGCGAACCCGCTTGAGCCGCCGAAGCGCATCGTTCAGTACCTCGAATGTGTCGGCCCCTGTCGCCATCGCGGGCATGTGCGTCACCGACTCGCTCAGTCTCTCGGCCAGATCGGAAACCGGCAGATCGAACGACAACTTCCTGAGCGCCGACTCCGAGTCTTCGGCTACAACGGGGTCGCCCAGGGCGCGGGCGCGGGCAGCGGCTTCGACAATTATCGCGAGTTCGTCAGGCTCGACGATCAGAGACGCGAGTGCGCGGTAGCCGTACTTGTCCGGCCTGCGTTTTGTTGTTGCGACTCGCCCTTCGCGTGCAGCGAGGGACAGGTAAGGGAGGTAGAAGCCTTTCTTGTCGAGACGGTATCCCGATGCATCCCCGCCATCGTCTTCAAACTCGATCGTTTCAATTGCGATGCCGAACGATCGCAGCTCGTCCTTGTCGCGTTCGAACATCCGCATCACAGCGTCTTTCTTTCTGCTGCCGCCATACCCCGGGACGTCGCGCGCGATGTCTTCGAATGTCGCCGGGTAATGGCGGCGCAGAAGTGCGGCGATGAGATCGGTCCAGCGCTGGATCTTTGGTTCGCGGGGCATTAGTAGCTATTCGATACGAAACAGCAATAACCGCTATCGGCGCATCGACCGGGAAGTGCCCATACCCGGATAGAACGCGATTCCGACATTGAGCCTCATCGTTTTCACGCCCACTCCATCATCGTCGGAAATGGTCACACCGCCGACCTTTACGGTGTTGAACTCTCCCTGCGTGTACCTGCCGTTGACGTCGAGCGCCAGCTTCGAAGTCATGAAAAAGTTGAATCCAACGGCTCCGGTAAAGCCCGAGCCAGTCAGCTCGATATCCTGACCCTCATCGTCACCCGTCACTCTAAGATACGTATAAGCCGCCTCGGCATATGGAACGAACATTGGCGTGGCGCTGAGCGAGAACCGCAGCCCGGCGTCGCCATGGCCGACAGTGACTCGATCTCCGCCATCATTGGGCTTGATGCTGGCGCCGGTGCCGCTCAGAAACACACCGATGTTCGGCATGAAATTGTATCCCAGATGCAGCGTAGCGCCCGGCCCGCTTTCTCTCTCACTGTCGGGAATGTCGGCGTCGTCGATCTCCACCGAAGTCCAGTTCCCGGCGACTCCGAAATAAAGGCCCTTCGTGTTCGAAACTGCCTGCGAAGATGCCGATGCCGCAATCAGACTAGCACTGGCGGCGATAAGTACTGCCTTCATTGCAAATGTTCTCATGATGCTCCCGATGAGGGTGGTTTTCACTGCCGGACCATAATATCCCTGTCTGACAGCGTTGTCAGTCATTTTTTTCTAAGCGTGACCGACATTGGACGCGGATGCAGCGGATTGAGCGGATCAGGGACAGAGCGATCCGGGGGCTCCGGGCCGGTACAGGTAGGCTCATGAATGGGAAATCTGATCGAGGATGAACTCACTCAATCCGTCATCGGAGCGTTCTACGAAGTGTACAACACCCTCGGCTTCGGATTCCTCGAGCACGTCTACATCATGGCGATGGAGCGTGAGCTGCGACATCGAGGCCATACAGTCGCACGTGAGGTTAGAGTGCGAGTCATGTACAAGGGCGAACATCTGGCAACTCAGCGCCTAGACATGATCGTGGACGACAAGCTTGTAATCGAAACGAAATCGACCTACCAGTTACATCCCACGGCGATTCGCCAGCTCTTCAATTATTTGAAGGGAACGAATTTGGAGGTTGGCCTGGTGCTTCACTTTGGCCCCGAACCGAAATTCTACCGGCAAGTCCGTTCAAACACCCAAAAAACGATTGTCGCGGATGCGGCGGATGTGGCGGATCAGGGACAGACAGACGATGTACCCGTTTCGCATCCGCTGAATCCGCCGTATCCGCGAACCTAAGTCATGGAACCCGCCGCCGCCGCAATAAATCCCTCGACAGCCGGCGGCCCCGACCCCTCCCCTTCATCATGCTTCAAGTAGACGTAAGCATCTTTCCACGGCTGCAAGGCTACAAGCCTGGCCCATTCGACAAGCGCCGCATTGTCGTAATCCAGTTTGTGCAGCCGCAAATACCCCCACGATGCCGTACTCATCACCGGACAATGCAACTCCGCTGATTCAGAAATACACATCGCAATATCCCGGTCACGCAGCACACTGAACACATCCTCATCCCACCAGCTCTCGTGCCGGAACTCAAACGTGAACCGCCGGTCCGCTGGCAGGTATCCAAGAAAGTTTTGTAACCGTGGCAGATCCTTCTTGAGGTTCGGCGGAAGCTGAAAGAGAATCGGGCCGAGCCTGGCCCCTAACACCGCAGTGTTCTTCAGCAGAAACTCCACCATCGATTCCGACTCTGCCTTTAACCGCGTGTGATGCGTTATCCGCTGGCTCGCCTTGATCGCGAATATGAACCCATCGGGCACCTGCGACGCCCAATCCAGAAGCACATGCTCCTTCGGCAGTCTATAGAAGGTGTTGTTGATCTCGATCGTCGGAAACTTCGTTGAATAGAAGCCGAGCATCGCGTCGGCCTTGATGTCGGCCGGGTAGAATGTGCCCTTCCATTCCTTGAATGAATATCCGCTCGTACCTGCGAGCACCCTCACGACGCTTTCTGCTTCCTCTTCCCCTCTTCAGACTCGGCCGCCTTCGACTTCGCGAGACTCGCCTTCAGAGCTTCCATGAGATCGATGATCTTGTCGCCGCCGGTGGTAATGTTGGCGCCGGTCGTGATGTCCTGCCCGTCGATCTTCTGCTGAATCGTGTCGAGCACGCGCTCCCGCACAGTGTCCTTGTACTTTGCCGGCTCGAAGTTCTCATTCGACGTCTGATCGATCAGCATCAGTGCCAGCTTGAGCTCGGCATCCTTCACTTCCCCTTCGGGAATAGGAACTTCGCTCGTCGGCCGCACCTCATCGGCGTAATGCAGCTGCTCCATCACGAGACGACCGTCGAGCGGGCGAAGCAGAACGAGATGCTGCTGTCCGCGTGCCGCGTACTGTCCGAGTGCTGCCTTGCCGCTTTCCTCGAGAGCTGCGGAAAGCAGCCGATACGCGCGGTCGCCGCCCTTGTCCGGCCCGAGATAGTAAATCTTCTCCACGTATTCGCGCGCCACCTGGGCGAGCGGGACGAACTCGAGTACGTCGATCGTACCCGTCGCCTTCTCCTCCAGCGCCTTCAGCTCTTCAGGCGTCAGCACCACATACTGATCCTTCGCGAACTCGTATCCCTTGACCATTTCGTCGCGGGTAACGATCTCGTTGTCCTTGGGGCAGATGTACTGCTGCTTGAGTCGCGAGCTGCACTTCTTGTGCAGCATGTTGAACGAGACACTCGCCTTCGACTCGGACGAGGAGAAGATGTTGACGGGCACCGAAACGAGACCGAAGGAAATCGTGGCGGTAGCGATTGATCTGGCGGCCATGGCGCGGGAGGCTGAGGTTCGACCTGCGGGACCCTGCTACCATATAGAAGGGGGCACCCACTTCGCAACCGTGGGCTGGTCACATCTGACTGATTCGTACGTTTGTGACCGCCGCGCCCTTCCCTACCCGTCCCTGATCCGTTCTTACCCGTCCCTGATCCGTTTCCATCCGTGAAATCCGTGGATTTCCATTCCCCTACGAACCGGTTTCTCTGCTACTGTGGCCCAGGGATGACCGATTCCTGACTGGCAAGTTGTTCCACCCAACTGCATCATTGCCTCATGAGACTACCCCTCGCCGCACTGCTCGCACTGGCAGCAGTAACCTTCGATCTCAAGGCACAGATTTCGGTCATCCCGAGGCCCGCCAGCCTCACCCCGAAATCCGGCCATTTTACTCTGACCCCCCGCACCACTATCTGGGCAACCCGCGGCACCGCAGCCCTCGGGAGACAACTCGCCAGTTACCTCGAGCCTGCAACAAGTTTCGACCTGACCGTAAAAACGGCCGGCTCTCCCACAGGCAACCGAATCGTCCTCCGCCTCGACGAAACACTCACCCGGCTCGGTGACGAAGGCTACATACTCGACGTATCACCCGGCATCGTATCCATTCGCGCGCCAAAACCCGCCGGCGTCTTCTATGGAATGCAGTCGTTACGGCAAATCCTGCCCGTCGAAATATTCCGCGAAGCTCCCGTCAACAGCGTCGCCTGGACAGCGCCTGCACTCAGGATCGAAGATTCACCGCGCTTCCCTTGGCGCGGAATGCACCTCGACGTCGCCCGCCATTTCATGCCGCGCGAATTCGTCAAGAAATTCATCGATCTGTTAGCGCTCCATAAAATGAACTCCTTCCACTGGCACCTCACCGAAGACCAGGGATGGCGCATCGAGATCAAGAAGTATCCGCGCCTTACCGAGATCGGCGCGTGGCGGAAGGAGACAGTCGTCGGGCCGCATGAGCGGGATTCAACAAAGCGCGTGTTCGACGGCAAGCGCCACGGCGGCTTCTACACCCAGGACGATATCCGCGAGATCGTCGCCTACGCGAAAGCTCGCTTCATCAACATCGTGCCCGAGATCGAAATGCCCGGTCACGCGCAGGCCGCCATCTCGGCGTATCCCGAACTCGGAAATACCGGCCAGCCGATTGACGTCAGACAATTCTGGGGAGTCAGCGAGCACATCCTCAACCCGGAAGACAAAACCGTCACGCTCATGCAGGACGTGCTCGGCGAAGTGCTCACGCTGTTCCCGGGAAAGTTCATCCACATCGGCGGCGATGAAGCCGACAAGAAACAGTGGAAAGCGAGTCCGCGCGTTCAGGAACGCATCCGCGAACTCGGGCTCAAGGACGAGCACGAACTCCAGAGCTGGTTCATTCGAAAGATGGATACTTATCTCACGCAGCGCGGCAGGAGACTGGTAGGATGGGATGAGATTCTGGAAGGCGGCCTCGCGCCCAACGCAACAGTGATGTCGTGGCGAGGCATCGACGGCGGCCTTGCCGCAGCACGGCAGGGACACGATGTCGTGATGGCACCCAACAACGACGTTTACTTCGATCACTATCAGTCACTGAATAAAGCCGAAGAACCGCTGGCAATCGGTGGTTTTACGCCGCTCGACAGCGTGTACGCGTACGAACCCGTCCCCGCCCAGCTCGAGCCGCAGTTCGCCAAGCACATACTCGGCGCACAGGGCCAGCTGTGGACCGAATACATGAAAGATTCCAGGCACGTCGAGTACATGGCCTTTCCGCGCGTGTCAGCGCTTGCGGAAGTTGTCTGGACCCCAAAAACCGCCAGGGATTTCACTGATTTCTCGGGGCGGTTGAATACACATCTGCGGCGACTTCAGATACTCGATGTGAACTATCGAGCACTCCGGCCGTAGCATCGCGCAAATGGCTGAAGACAACCTTAGTACTTATCGCGCAAAGCGATCCCCCGACCGGTCACCCGAGCCCGTCGGTACAGTCTCGCTTGTCCCCGGACACCTGTTCGTAGTTCACAAGCATGCCGCGAGTCACCTCCATTTCGATCTTCGCCTGGAGATGGATGGAGTCCTGAAATCCTGGGCGGTGCCAAAGGGCCCATCATACGATCAGGCCGACAAGCGTCTCGCAGTGAAAGTCGAAGATCATCCGCTCGAGTACGGCGACTTCGAGGGAGTCATCCCCGCCGGCAACTACGGCGCCGGCGGAGTGATAGTGTGGGACCGCGGCGAATGGGTTGCGCTGGAACCCTGGAAAGAAGGCCTCGAAAAGGGAAAGCTCCTGTTCGAGCTCAAAGGTTACAAGCTCCACGGCAAGTGGACACTCGTGAAGATCAAGAAGACCGAGAAGGAGTGGCTGCTCATCAAGGAGCGCGATGGGTGGATGAAATCTCCGGGCGATGTGTTTCCCGAGGAATCTGTTCTCTCCGGCCTCACAGTCGAAGAGGTAAAGGCGGGAGTCGTTCCCGGCGAAAAACTCGGCAAGGCAATCGAGGAAGCGGGTGCAGTTCGCTCGCGCGTCGATCCCCGGAAAGTCGAGGCGATGCACGCCGAGCCGGCGGATGAGGCGTTCACGCGTGATGGGTGGATTTTCGAGCTCAAGCTCGACGGCTATCGGTTGATCGCATCGAAATCCGGTGGCGAAGCGTTGCTGCTCACTCGAAATGGAAACGACTACACCGGCGTCTTTCCCGAAATAGCGCGTGCAGTGAAAGCATTGCCTGTCGATGAATGCATCATCGATGGTGAAGTCGTCGTCACGGACGAAAAAGGGTTACCGAGTTTTTCGATGCTTCAGCGCCGTGGCCGTCTGACTTCGCCCATCGATGTGAAGCGTGCGGCCGTGGAACTCCCGGCCACCTTCTTTGCGTTCGATCTTCTCGCATACCAGGATCTGGATCTGCGCGGATTGCCGCTGCTCGAGCGCAAGAAATTCCTTGTCGAGGTAGTTCCAAAGCTCGGCCCGATTCGCTCACTCGATCACATCGAGCGCGAAGGCGAAGCTTTCATGCAGAGCGTGACCGCAATGGGACTCGAAGGCATCATCGCCAAGAAAGCCGACGCCCCGTATCGCAAGGGACGCTCGGCGCAATGGCTCAAGATCAAGGGCGAGGCAACCGGGGATTTTGTTATCGTGGGATTCACCGCGCCCAAACGGAGCCGCGGACATTTTGGCGCGCTTCAGCTCGCCGATTATGTGGATGGCGAACTCGTATATGCGGGCCGGGCTGGTACCGGGTTCA
>JBKJRW010000045.1:0-3839 GCA_046593165.1 Gemmatimonadaceae bacterium | reverse complement strand
GGTTTCACTTCCGGCGGCAGGCTGGCGATTCGCGCGCCGATTAGTGGCGAGATCGTGCAACGCCGTATCACCCCGGGCGGTCGCATCGAGGCAGGCGCGCCGCTGTTCACGATCGTTGACCCATCGCTGGTGTGGCTTCGTGTGAATGTTCCATCCGCGCAAGCTTCACTCATCACGCCGCGCTCGGGGGCGGGCTTTACAATTGAAGGAACTGACCGGCGTTATGAAGCCGCCGCAGCGCTTTCAGTCGGAAGCGTTCTCGACGCTGCATCGCGCACCCTGCCGGTGATATACCAGGTTCCCAATCCTGACGGATCGATCAAGGTTGGGCAGAACGCGCGCGTGCAGATACAGACAGGACGGCGCGTTACCGGAGTTCTGTTGCCGGTCTCTGCCCTGCTGGATGATGACGGCCGGCCAGTTGTCTATGTCCAGCGCGGAGGGGAGGCATTCGAGAAGCGAGATCTCACACTGGGAGGTCGGCAGGGAAACCGCGTTCTCGTGCTCGAAGGAATACGAGCAGGCGAACGCGTGGTGACGGGCGCTGCATACCAGGTGAAGCTCGCTTCCTTATCCACGAGCGTGCCAGCGCACGGTCACGAGCACTAGGAGACTAACCGGTGCTCAACAAACTGATCGACTGGTCGCTCCGAAACCGCGTGATGGTTCTCGCGGCGGCGGCAGTCATGCTCGTCGCAGGTGCATGGACTGCCTACCGGATGCCGGTGGATGTATTCCCTGATTTGACCGCTCCAACAGTGACCATTCTGACGGAAGCGCACGGCATGGCTCCAGAAGAAGTCGAGGCGCTCGTTTCGTTTCCCATCGAGACCGCAGTGAACGGCGCTACGGGAGTGCGGAGGGTCAGATCCTCGACCGCTCAGGGAATCTCCGTGGTGTGGGTCGAATTCGACTGGGGAATGGAGATATTCCGCGCCCGACAGATTGTCTCGGAGAAGCTCCAGACCGTGGCGAGCGCGCTGCCAAAGGGAGTATCGACTCCGCTCCTGGCCCCGGTATCGAGCGTGATGGGAGAGATCATGATGATTGGTCTCTCCGGTTCTCAGTCGCCACAGGATATTCGAACTGTGGCCGACTGGACGCTCCGGCGACGGCTGCTCGCCGTGCCGGGCGTCGCTCAGGTCATTCCCATCGGCGGCGAGGTGCGGCAGTACCAGGTGCTGCCCGAGCCGGCACGGATGATGTCGGCCGGCGTCTCCCTGGATGACGTGCTGCGCGCGGCGGAAGGCTCGAACGAGAATGCGTCCGGCGGCGTGTACATGGCGCAAGGCCAGGAATACGTCATTCGTGGAATCGGCCGCGTCGAAAGCCTGGATGACATCGCGAAGACAGTCGTCGCTGTAAAGGGCGGAGTTCCCGTGCTGCTAGGCCAGGTCGCCGACGTGCGAATAGGGGCTGCACCCCGGTACGGCGACGCTTCGGTAAACGCGAAACCGGCGGTGGTGCTCGCGGTGCAGAAACAACCCGGCGCGAATACGCTCGAGCTCACGCGGCGTATCGAGACCGAGCTGGAGGAGATGCAGCGATCACTCCCAAAGGGGATGAAGGTTCACTCTGACTTGTTCCGCCAGGCGGATTTCATAGCCGTGGCGATCGAGAACGTGGTCGCTGCGCTAATGGACGGTGCCGTCTTCGTCGTGATCGTCCTGTTCCTCTTCCTGTGGAATCTGCGGGCCACGGCAATTTCCATTGTCGCGATTCCGCTTTCTCTCGTCGTGGCGATCTTCGCGATGAAGCTGCTCGGCATCACCATCAATACGATGACGCTGGGAGGAATGGCAATCGCAATCGGAGCGCTGGTGGATGACGCCATCATCGACGTCGAAAACGTTTTTCGGCGGCTCAAGGAGAATCATCACATCTCGCCCGAAGCCCGCCGCCCGGTGCTGACGGTAATCTTTGAAGCATCGAAGGAAATCCGATCCTCGATTGTGAACGCGACGCTGATAATCATCGTGGTATTCGTGCCGCTCTTCTTCCTTGGAGGAGTCGAGGGAAGGCTGCTCAGGCCGCTTGGCTTCGCATATGTCGTCTCCATTCTCGCTTCGCTCTTTGTCGCGGTGACAGTGACGCCTGTGCTCTGTTCGTATCTCCTGCCAAACGCGAAAGCAGTGAAGGAGGAAAGTGAGAGCCGGGTTGTGACATGGCTCAAGGCACGGTACTCGCGGACTCTGGAGTCAGTTCTTGCGCGGCCGAAGCGTGTGCTGTGGGGGGCTGTTGCCGCCTTCGGTGTGACGCTTGCCGCGCTTCCCCTGCTCGGCTCGGCATTTCTGCCTGAGTTCAATGAAGGAGCGCTGACCGTGTCGGTGGTCACCGTGCCCGGGACGTCACTCGACGAGGCAAACTCGATTGGACTGCGTGTCGAGAAAATTCTACTCGCGAACCAATCAGTCGCCAACACCGACAGGCGGCAGGGCCGGGCCGAGCTCGACGAGCACGCTCAGGGAGTCAATGCGGCGGAGATCGACGTCACGCTCAAAGACGAGATCGACAAGGAAAAGCTCTTCGAGGATCTCCGCCGGGAGTTTTCGGTGCTACCCGGTACCAACGTCACCATCGGCCAGCCGATAGGCCATCGCATCGATCACATGTTGTCCGGGACCCGGGCCAACATCGCGGTGAAGATCTTCGGTTCCGATCTGTACCGTCTGAGGCTGGTGGGAGCGCAGGTGCGCGATGTGATGCAGGGAGTCGAGGGTGTCGCCGACCTTCAGCTCGAGCAGCAGATGGATGTACCACAGCTCCGCGTCCGCGCCGACCGCAGCGCGCTTGCGCAGTACGGAATGAGCGTCGGGCATCTGGCCGAGGCGATCGACGTAGCCTTCAACGGCGAGGTTGTATCTCAGGTTCTCGAAGAAGGAAAGACCTTCGATCTCGTGGTTCGGTTTCCTGATGAACTTCGATCGGGGGCCGACGCGATTGCGAACGTCATGTTCGATACTCCAACGGGGCAGCGCGTGCCATTGTCCCAGCTTGCGCGGATCACTGTGGAGCGTGGCCCGAACACCGTGTCCCGCGAGAACGTGCAGCGAAAGATCGTGGTTCAGGCGAACGTGGCCGGTCGTGACCTGGGCAGTGTCGTCGCTGACATAAGGAAGCGGGTTGGCGAGAGAGTTGCGCTTCCCGCTGGTTACCACGTCGAGTACGGGGGTCAGTTCGAGGCGCAGGAGGAGTCCACTCGCACGCTTTCTGCCCTCTCCCTTCTTTCACTCGCAGCGATCTTCCTGATTCTCTACGCAGAGTTCAGGTCGTCCCGCACGGCGGCGCTGGTGATGGCGAACCTTCCGCTCGCCCTTATCGGCGGCGTTGCGGCGGTGATGCTGACGGGCCGGGTGGTGAGCATCGCGTCGCTCGTCGGATTCGTGACGCTGTTTGGCATTGCGACCCGAAACGGAATATTGCTCGTGTCGCATTACCGTCAGCTCCTTTCTGAAGGGGTGCCGTTTCGTGAGGCGGTTACCAGAGGATCGCTGGAACGGCTTTCGCCAATCATGATGACTGCGCTTACGGCTGGTCTCGCCTTGATTCCGCTGGCGATTGGCGGAGGCAAGCCAGGCAATGAGCTTCAGACGCCGATGGCGATAGTCATTCTCGGCGGTCTGCTTTCGAGCGTGCTCCTCAACATGGTGGTCCTTCCGGCGCTTTACCTTCAGTTCGAATCGAAATCTGTGGTCAAGGAGAAGACGGGGACGGAATTGTGGGGATGAAACTGGACAAGCCCCGAGCGGGCGACGTTACGCCGGTTAGCTTTCACGGCACGTGACGGGTACGACTCATGCCACCAATCCGTAGCACCAATACTCGGGAGCGATCCTGGC
>JBKJRW010000025.1:0-15696 GCA_046593165.1 Gemmatimonadaceae bacterium | reverse complement strand
ATCGCGTTGACTTCACTTTCAGCGCCGTCTAAGTTGGAATGACGATAGCCGAAGTGGTGGAACTGGTAGACGCGCTGGCTTCAGGAGCCAGTGGGTGCAAGCCCGTGGGGGTTCGAGTCCCCCCTTCGGCACTCCGATACGAGAATGCGGCGAGTGATCATTGATCACTCGCCGCATTCTTTTTCACAACCCGTTTCTGAGGATTTGCAGAAAGCATAACTGCGATCATGCGGGTAGCAGGTAGCACGTCAAATTGGCGACGCCATTCTCCACGCGGACTTCATCCGCTCGCGCCAAACTCTACCGCTGACTAGACGGTCTCGAGAATCGGCAATCCCACCCTCTCACGTACCGCCGGCTCATCGTGCAGCAGATCGGCCAGGCAGACGCTCTCCAGAACATCGTCGATCTTCGTCTGCAGCAGCACCCAGACGGGGCGGATGCTGCAGTTGTGCGACGCCGAGCATCGGTCAGTTTCGACCGGATGGCTGATGCAGTGCAGGTCGAATGTCTCCAGCTCCGAAGCGTGAATCACCGCGCGAATGGAAATCTCTTCGGCCGGCCTCGCAAGCATGTAACCGCCTCGGGCTCCACGCGTGCTCGCTATCACACCCGCACGCCTGAGCCTGAGCAGAATCTGCTCGACATAATCAGCCGGAAGCTTCTCCTTCGCCGCGATGTCCCGGCCCGTCACCGGGCCGTCGTTGGCGCGCTTGGCGAGATGCAGCGCGCAGATCACTCCGTACTCTGCCCAGGTAGTTATCCGCATCCATGAAGGATAGGGGGGTCGCCCACTTCCGACAACTCGCTTTATCCGGCGGCGGCCCCACCGTGCTTGCCGCCAGGTACCCCAATCCCGGTCATCTTCCTCAGGTCGAGCACCTCGTCGATCTCTGCATCGGGGAGAACATGCTCCCGCTTTACCAGCTCACGAATCAGCACGTTCTCCTTCACCGACTGCTTGCTGATCTCGGCCGCCCTGGCGTAACCGATCTGTGGCGCGAGCGCTGTCGCCAGCGCCGCCGAGCGCTCAACCCAGTACGAGCATTGATCCTCGTTCGCCTCGATTCCCTTTATGCATCGCTCGGAGAAAACCCGCGCGGTGTTGGTAAGGATCTTCATCGAGAACAAAATGTTGTGCGCGATTACAGGCATCATCACGTTCAGCTCGAGCTGTCCATGTTCTGCCGACACCGACACACAGGCATCATTACCGACAACCTGAAAGCACACCTGGTTCACCATCTCCGGTATCGACGGATTGATCTTGCCAGGCATGATCGACGAGCCCGGCTGCACCGCAGGGAGGCGAATTTCGTCAAAGCCTGTGCGCGGGCCACTGGCCATGATGCGAAGATCGCTGGCAATCTTGCTCATCTCGAGTGCCAGAACCTTGAGTGCCGAACTGAATGCGGCAGCGTCGCCCATGCTCTGCATGAGTTGAATGCGGTCCTTCCCCTCCCTCACCTCAACATCCGCCGACTTCGCAAGCTCCCGAACCATGATCGCCGGATACTCGGGCTCGACGTTGACTCCAGTGCCAACAGCGCTTCCACCGATTCCAAGATCGCGAAGGTAGTCGGCTGCCTCGTCGATTCTCTTTACACAACGGCGCAATGTGCCTGCGTACGCGGTGAACTCCTGCCCAAGTCGAATCGGCATCGCATCCTGAAGATGGGTACGGCCCGACTTGATCACACCGTCGAATTCGATCCCCTTCTGCTCGAGCGCCCCGATGAGGCCATCGAGCTCCGCCTTGAGATTCGGAAGCTCGGTCACGCAGCCAAGCCGAATCGCCGTCGGAATAACGTCATTGGTGGACTGCGCCATGTTGACGTGATCATTGGGATGCACGGGCTTGTACTCGCCACGGCTCGCGCCGAGTAGCTCGTTGGCCCGGTTTGCCAGCACTTCGTTCACATTCATGTTGTGCGACGTGCCCGCGCCCGCCTGGTACGGATCGACAACGAAGTGCTCGCGGTGCTTTCCAGCGAGGATCTCGTCGGCCGCCTGGACTATCGCGTCAGCAAGCCGCGCCTCGAGTCGCCCAGTCTCTTTGTGAGTGATCGCCGCCGCGCGCTTGATGCGAACCGTCGCATCGACGAATGCGGCGAGTGGGCTCAGGCCGCTGATGGGAAAGTTCTGCACAGCACGAAGAGTTTGCACGCCGTACAGGGCGCCCGCCGGAACCGGCAGCTCGCCCAACGGATCCTTCTCGGTTCGGAAATTGTCGGTCATCGAATGATCAGTTCAGGTTCACTGGCCGCGGACGATTCTCGCCGTGCCGTTGAGAAATGGATTGGAGATGCGCTCCTCTCCGATGGTCGTGATGTCGCCGTGCCCAGGATGCACGAGCGTTTCCACAGGAAGGGCGGCGATGCGTTTGAGCGACGCTTCGAGTAATGCAGGATTGGAGAACGGGAGGTCTGTGCGCCCTATGGAGCCGGCGAAGAGGCAGTCCCCGACCAGGACGTGGCCATGGCCGCAAAGCACTACGTGACCCGGCGAATGCCCGGGCGCGTGCATCACATTCAGTTCGAGGCCACCCAACTTCACCGTATCTCCGTTCGCAAATTCGCGGTCAGGAGGAGGCGGCTCCTCGTATGGAATACCATATAACTGCGCCTGGCGCCCGCCGATCCGGTACAACGGCTCGTCAAGCGGATGCAGGTAAATCGGAATGTCCCACCGGCGCTTCACTCCCGCGATTCCGCCAATGTGATCCACATGTGCATGAGTTATCCATATCGCCTCGGGCACACAACCCATTTTCTCTACCTCGGCGATGATGCGATCTGGCTCGCTGCCCGGGTCAACAATTGCTGCGGCCTTTCCGTCCGAATCCGCGACGATGTAGCAGTTCTCCTGAAACGCTCCAACCGTGATCTGCGTGACTATCACTCCGGATCTCCGAACTGATCGGGGGTCGCCGGCACCGGACCCTCGGCCGTTTCGAGAATCGGCGATTCACCGATGCCGTGATGCGCAAGCCACCGCTCCGCCTCGAGCGCGGCCATGCATCCCGTCCCCGCAGATGTTATGGCCTGACGATAATAGTCATCGATCACATCACCAGCGGCGAACACGCCGGGAACACTTGTCGATGTGCGCCACGGATCGACCTTGATGTAGCCATGCACAGTAAGGTCGAGTTGGCCATTGAGGAACTTCGTGTTGGGCTCGTGGCCGATCGCGACAAAGAGCCCTCCCACCGTCAGATCGCTCTTCTCGCCAGTCGCGATGTTTTCGAGCGACAGCCGCTCGATCTCCGACTCCCCGTGAACCTCCGCGACTCGCGTGTTCCAGATGACGCGCACTTTCGGGTGGCCGAGAACCCGGTCGGCCATGACCCTGGACGCGCGGAATTTATCACGGCGGTGGATGATCACGACTTCACTCGCGTACTTGGTGAGGTAGAGGGCCTCTTCCATCGCAGTATCGCCGCCGCCGACCACAGCCAGAACCTTGTTTCGATAAAACATGAGCGCGCCGTCGCACACCGCGCAGGCACTGACGCCGCCCCCACTTTGCGCCAGGCGCAACTCATTGGGGAGCCCGATCCATTTTGCCTTCGCGCCGGTCGCAATGACGACACTCAGCGCACGCACGGGCTCGCTGTAGCTCGATGTGATGACGAAAGGATGCTGGCTCATGTCGATCGACGAGACGAGTTCCGACCGAACAACAGTCGCATAGCGAAGTGCCTGGGCTTTCATTCGATCCATCAGATCGGGACCAGTAACTCCCTCAGGGAAGCCCGGGTAATTCTCGATGTCAGTAGTCAGCATGAGCTGGCCGCCCGGGACCTCCGTGCCAACCGGCTCTCCCTCGAAAACGAGCGGATTGAGATTTGCGCGCGCGGCGTAGACCGCAGCAGTCCACGCGGCGGGCCCGGATCCAACGATTACGACATCAAGGGGAGCAGTCTCGGACAATTCCTGGCTCGGGTTCGAGGAGTGTGTCTATGCTGAATGCTAACCCGTCCCGGAAGGTATACCAGCACCATCCGGGCGCGGGCGACTATTCGGGCATGAAGAAGAAATTCCGCACATAGGCGCGTGCGAGCGGGTTCTCGCTGTGCGCGGTCTGGTCCCGTTCGACGTCGAACTCGGCGAAAGGACGAAACGATCCGTCTACCCCGAGGAACATCGTCGCATAGCGAGGACCCAGTATGCTGTTGATGCGGTTAAAGACAGCGGTGATGTCCTCGGCGTGATGCCGCTGCTCGACTTCAACGAGAAGAGACGGACGGCAGCGCGCGATCGTCATTGCGGCACCCTCGATCGCCGGGATTTCGCGGCCTTCGACATCAATCTTGATCACCTGAACATTCTGAAGCCCGTAATCGTCCAACCGCTTCACAGGCACCTCGATGCGGAGCGACTCCCCGTCGTCGGGGTTCAGACTCGCCGACTCGTCGTCCACCTTTCCGTCCTTGATCGGGACGTAGAGCACGGCCGTCCCCGGAGCATCCGAAACCGCTTCGACGTGGAGCGACAGCTTGCCTCGCTTCACGAGACCACTCACGCGGGGAAACCCGAGGTCGTAAAACGCCCTGATCTGCTGCGCGCATTCTGGCTGCGGCTCGATCGCGCAGACGTCAGCGCCACGCGCAAGAAAGCCGTACGTGAATATTCCGATGTTGGCGCCCACATCCACGGCCATTCCGCCGGGACTCACCATCGTCATGATCGCGTCGTATTCCGCCTCGAGCCGATGCGTCAACCGTCGCGACATATAGTGCGCGGGCGTTCGAAGTCCGCGCGGAAGAAGTCGATCCAGTGTGTCGCCCGTCTTGCGATATATGCGGTGAGCAAGCGGTTTTTGCCGCCCGGCGATGCGGGTCACTGCAACCATCTCACTTTCTGATCCGCCTGCCACCGTCCACCACAATGGTCTCGCCGGTTACGAATTCGGCGTCGATGAGATACAGCATCGCTGCAACTGCATCCCCGGGTTCTCCGATTGCTTTGAGTGGCGTCGACGCCGCGAACCGGTCGGCCTTCGCCTTGTCCCAATCGTTCGGCAGCAGTACCGCGCCAGGCGCAATCGCGTTGACCCGGATGGCGGGAGCGAGTACGCGAGCGAGCGACTCCGTCATCTTCACAATGGCCGCCTTCGAAATCGCATGTGGCACATAATCCGGCCAGGTCTCGAAAGCAGCGAGATCCGACATGTTGATGATGACACTTCCGTGTTTCATCACTCGTGACGCACACTGCGCAACAAAAAACGGCGCTCGGAGATTCAGTGCAAAGATCGAATCCCAGTCCTCGGCGGTGACTTCGCCGACGGGGGTCCGCATCATGCTCGCCGCCGAGTTCATGAGCACATCGGGCGGTCCTAATTTCGCCACTACCGCATCGACGAGGGATTTCGGGCCATCAGGTCGGGCCAGGTCAGCTTGAAAAACGTGCGCCGTTCCGCCTGCGTCAGAGATCAGGCGGGCCGTTTCACGCGCGCCATCGGCGGCGGCGTTGTAATGCACGGCCACCTGCATTCCCCGGGCGCCGAGCGCGACGGCGAACGCGCGTCCGAGCCGGTGGCCGGCTCCGGTGACGAGAGCTACTCCGCCTTGCCGCGTCATGCGACCGCCGCCGTGTACCTCGTCGCCGTGATCGCGTCCTGCCTTGCGAGCCACTCGAACGGGATGTGCATGCATCCGACTGTGCGAGGGCCTTCCCGCGAGCCGTGCCAGTCCGATCCGCCGCTCCATAGAATCCCGAAGAAGTCGGCGAGCGCACCGAGGCGCCGAACGTCTTCCTGCTTGTGGCTGGGGTGCCGGACTTCGACACCATCCAGACCCATTTCGACGAGCGGCTCCAAACGCGCACGGCGGCCGTCTGCACCAGGGTGAGCCCATACAGCGATCGCGCCGGCCTCGTGCGTTATCTCGATGGCGTCGCGCACCTCGAGTCGATCCTTTGGTACGAACGCGGGCCGGCCGGCGGCGAGATACTTGTCGAAAGCCTCACGCGAATCGCGCACCGCTCCGAGTCGTATTATGGCCCGCGCAACATGGGGTCGGCCTACCGAACCGCCGGCGGCTTCCGTCATCACAGACTCAACGGTTACCGGCACTCCAAGCTCATTGAGCCGTGCGACGATCCGCTGGGCTCGCACCTCTCGTCCGTCCCGAAAATAAGCGAGGCGCGATTCGAGCGGACCCCGGCGCGACACGTGCAGCGCGAGCAAGTGAATCTCTTCTGGCCCGTCGTGGGCGCTTAGCTCCACCCCGTGCACCACTCGCATTCCGAGCAGATTAGCGGCCGCAACCGCTTCGTCGATTCCGGCCATGGTGTCATGATCGGTCAGCGCAATCGCCGAGAGGCCGGCCGCGTGCGCGGCGGCAACTACCTGCGCCGGAGGAAGCGCTCCGTCCGACGCGGTCGAATGCATATGCAGATCGACCTCGGCCTGAGGTGCAATGGCCGGGCGAGGCGAGGTCACCGAGTGTAGCCGGCCTCGGGCGAAGTAAAGCTCGGCTGGGACTCCTCGAAAAGTCCCCGCAGACGCTCATCACTCAATTCCGCGAAGGACTGCTCGCGTGAGCGGCTGCCTTGCGGAGAGTAGCGAGTCACCCGGATTTCTCGATCCGGTGCCGCGCCGCGCGTGAAGAACAGCCCGAACTCGTCCTGGTCGTACTGGGTGATGAAGCCGGATGGCATGACACTCCACTCCTGGCCGTTGACTTCTATTTGTCTGGCTGGCATGTCAGCCGATCTCCGTTTCGTGATAGATGCGCGCCGGATCGAGTACGCGGTATGGCGAATTGGCGTGCGCTACAGTGAGGGTGGTCGCGTCGTCCGCTTCGGTGAACTCGATGAAAGCTCCGGGAAGCGCGCTCTCCTCGAATACCCAGAAACGACAATTCGCGGCGCGGTAATGACTGGCGCATGCGCGCATGCGCTCGAAGTACTTCGCTCGTTCGCCGGCCGGTACTGTAGTGCGCTGGATGGTCAGCGTTCGCGCCATCTCAGACTGCGCTCTCGGGGAATTCCTCGATCGTCTTCTTCACGAAGGCAAGGAATTCGTCGGCCACAGCTCCATCGATCACACGATGGTCGAAGGAGATCGAGAAAAAGGCACAGGTGCGAATGGCGATTGTATCTTCGCCGTCGGCGCCGGTGACAACTTTCGGCCGCTTTTCGATTGCGCCAATGCCAAGGATCGCGAGCTGAGGTTGATTGATGATTGGCGTGCCCATCAGCGACCCGAATACGCCCGGGTTGGTGATGGTGAAGGTGCCGTCCTGCACTTCCTGGGGCGACAGCTTCCTGGACCGCGCGCGAGCCGCGAGATCGTTGAGCGTTCGTGTGACTCCCTGCAACGACAGCTCCTGAGCATTGCGGATTACCGGTACGATGAGGCCCCAGTCGAGTGCCACTGCCACGCCGATGTTGATGGGCTTGCGGTAGATGATATCGCGTCCGGCGACCGACGCGTTCATGATCGGGAAGGCCTGCAGGCCCTTCACGACGCTGGTGATGATGAATGGGAGGTAGGTAAGCTTCTGCCCAGTGGCCGCTTCGAACTCCGCGCGCTTGCGTGCCCTGATCCGTGCAACGCGCGTGAGGTCCATTTCCATGAATGACGTGACGTGGGCTGCGGTGCGGCGCGACTGCACCATGTGGTCGCTGATGAGAGAGCGCATCCTGGACATCGGCTCGATTCTGTCGCCGGGCCACGCCTGCGGAACGGGTACGTGCGGAACGTCGGGGGGAACACCTCCCGGCGCGTGCATTGAAGCCGTGCTGCCGGCGCCTGCAGTGGTCGCTCCCGACTCGATGTAACCGACGATGTCTTTCCGGGTGACTCTGCCTGCGATGCCGCTCCCCTGGAGCCCGGCAATGTCGACGCCATGCTCGGCTGCGATCTTCCGAACGAGCGGCGAGGACTTGGTGCGGATGCGGTCCTCGAAGGAGTTCCCGTTGCTGCGCGGAGACGAGGTTGCAGATGCAGCGGACGGATGCGAGGAACCCGCCTGAGCCGAACTAGATTCGACCTTAGGGGGGGGCCCCCCAATCGCTTGCGCCGCCACCGCCACGTTTTCCTTCACCGCGGTCACCGGCTTCTCCGCGGGCTCGGCGGCGACCGCTGCCACTCCCGCCCCCTTTTCAGTCTCCAGACGCGCAACCACCGTCTGAACCGCTACGGTCTCGCCTTCCTTTACAATGATTTCCGTAATCACGCCCGCCGAAGGCGACGGAATCTCCGCATCGACCTTGTCCGTGGAAATCTCGAATATCGGCTCGTCACGCTTGACCTCATCGCCGACCTTCTTCAACCACTTCGAAAGCGTTCCCTCGGCGATCGATTCGCCCATCTGGGGCATGATTATGTCTACAGGTGCCACCGTGATCTCCTCAATCCGAATCGCGTGTCGTCCGGTCGCTCTGCCGAAGGCGGAGGAGCGCAAGCACCGGCAACGTCAGAACACCAATCAACATACCGACACCTGCATATACGTGCCAATCGCAAGCTGGCAGTCCCTCGGGCGGCTTGCACCCTCGAAAGCTCCCCGCCACCTTCGCAACAAACACACCCACCATCGCACCGCTGAAGAATCCGGCAACTGCGGTCACGCATCCGACGCCTATGTACCGCGCCGTGCGGTCCTCTCCGCCGTCGACAGATCGAGGGCGGGCGGATTTCGTTGATTGCGTCATGAAATGGGCGTGCCTCGCGATTCACCGCGCTGGGCAACGTGTTCTATGAATTGAAGATGGGTTTCGGCAACAGCGCTCCAACTGAACCGGCGCGCGGACTCTCGTGCAGTCACAGACAACTTATCACGGGCTGGTCGATCACCGAGAAGCCTCTCGGCAGCGGTGGCGAGAGCGGCTGGGTCTCCCGACGGAACGAGTATTCCGCCCAACGGTGCATCGACGACTTCGGGGAGTGATCCGACCGCAGCCGCGATAAGCGGAACGCCCGCCGCCATTGCCTCGGCTGCGGCAAGCCCGAATCCCTCGAAACGCGACGGCATGAGTTGCACGGCTGCAGTCGCTAAAAGCTCGTTGCGCTCTGCATCGGTTACCGATCCGAGGAGTCGTACATTTTTCGTCACTCCCAACCCTGCGGCCATGGCTTTGATGCGATCGAGAGATGAACCCCGCCCGGCGATTCGAAGCTCGATGTCCGGACGGGTGCGGGCGATTATAGCCAGGGCCTCGAGCAGCGTATCGATGCCCTTGTGATACACATCGAGCCGTCCGAAATACAGAAGAAATTCTGCCGGTCGCCGGATGAGGCCGAACAATTCCTCCGGCACGCCCGCGCCCACCATGTCGATTGGAGTGTCAGGAGCGATTCGCTGCGCGGCCTCGCGTGATGATAGCGACGTTGCACTCACACATGATGCACGTCGGATCATTGCAATCTCGAGCCGGGCCATCGCCGTCGTGAGAAGCCGGCCCCAGCGGGCACGTGCGGTTGGCGAGGTCAGGTGATGCACGATCACTCCCGTCGGCCGGCCCTTCGGCAGAAAGAGAGGAGTGTACCCCGAGAAGTCAAAGAGCGCGGCGTCGTACGTCTCGTTCCTGATCATCGAGTTCGCCGCCCGTGCATAGGTCAGGCGGCTCCAGGCGTACGGCGCATCGGCACCAAGCCGGATGTACGAAATCCCATCGATGGTTTCGTCGCGTGCGCCTGGGTAACTGCCAGTCACAACGGTCACGTCCACACGGCCTTGAAGCCGCCTGTACAACTCGCGGACGCGCACGGCCCCACCGCCACCAACCCATGGGTTGGCAGGGTCGTCGTATATGAAGTGGAGAACGCGACGCACCGGTGCTCCATCCGGTGTCATTGCCTGCGCCGCATCGTCAGGTGCGAGCATACCCGCGACTGGCACCGATCAGTACGCCGCTTCCAGCCTGTGCGCGGGATCCGACGTACGGTGCAGCTCGACGAAAAAGCGCTTGGCGTTGCGATCGAGGCGGCTCTCCCCCATCTGGTCGGTATGGATCTCGACGAAGGTGTAGTGTCCACCCTCTTTCTTGATCGAGAGCTGCAGCGTGCCAAGCGCGCCCGAGAACGTCCTCGATCGCGCTGTGTGAGCGGTGCGGTCGAGAGAAAGCTGCGGAAAAAATTCATCGGCCACGCGAAGCGCGTCGGTCGGTGCAAGTTGGGTGCGAAAAAAATGACGCATGTCCTGTTCTACTGTCCGGACGGATTGTTAACCGACTGCACCCAGTCCACCCGCTCCAGCTTCTGAGTCGAGTCGCGCCTGAACTGGAGGCCGACTGCCCAGTCTCCCGTGGTCGGGAAGAACAGTCGGCCATAATAGGTTCCAACTTCCTTGCCCTTTGCGAGGCCATCGTCGGTGTTCGCTCCATCCACACTCGTCGCAAAGATGCGGCCCTGACCAGTCTCGATTGGCTCACCGGTCTTTTTGTCCTGAACCACGATCTTGTACGTCGCATCCTCAATGGACCTGGGCGGCGACGGATCGATGGTGATCCTGAACGCGAAGCTGTCAGACCACTGGCGATTGTCGAGTGTTCGCGGATTCGATCCGCAAGCACCCAGGAGAGCCGCCGTTGTCATTGCGGCGACTAGCCTCGCGACAAGGCGGTACGGCCTGTTCACGCGTAGTACTCCAGTCCCAGATGCGTGATCTGGTCCTCTCCCATCAGGTAGCGGAGCGTGTTCTTGAGCTTGGTCTGCTGGATGAAAAGATCGTGCTCGGGCTGAAGGCCCGGCGCAGCCATCGGACTCTTGTAATAAAAAGAGAGCCACTCCTGGATTCCCTTCATTCCCGCCCGGTGCGCGAAATCTGAAAACAAGGCCAGGTCGAGCACGATCGGCGCCGCAAGAATTGAATCGCGGCAGAGAAAATTGACCTTGATCTGCATCGGGTAGTTCATCCAGCCAACGATGTCGATGTTGTCCCAGCCTTCCTTGTTGTCGCCGCGGGGGGGGTAGTAGTTGATGCGCACCACGTGCGAGAAATCCTTGTATAGATCAGGATATTTGTCGGGCTGAAGAATGTTGTGCAGCACCGACAGCTTCGACTCTTCCTTGGTCTTGAACGATGCAGGATCGTCGAGCACCTCGCCGTCGCGGTTCCCCAGAATGTTCGTGCTGTACCATCCCGCGAGACCGAGCATGCGCGCCTTGAGGCCTGGCGCGATCACAGTCTTGAGCCAGGTCTGACCCGTCTTGAAATCCTTTCCGGAAACAGGAACGCCGCGCGCATTCGCGAGGTCGAGCAGAGCCGGAACGTCGACGCACAGGTTGGGCGCCCCGTTACAGAAGGGCACGCCCTCCATGATCGCCGCGTACGCATAGAGCATCGACGGAGCGATTGCTTCATCATTCCGCTCCATCGCCTTCTCGAACTGGTCGATAGTCGCGTGCTGAGGACCTGGACGGATGAAAATCTCGGTCGACGCGCACCACACGATCACCACTCGATCGAGCTTGTTCTTCGACTTGAAGTCCCGGATGTCCTGCCGGAGCTGCTCGGCGAGATCACGCTTGGTCTTGCCCTGCTTGACGTTCGTCCCGTGGATGCGGGTGACATAGTGATTGTCGAATACGGCGGGCATCGGCTTGATCGCCTTCATGAAGTCGGCCACCCTCTCGAGATCCTTTTCGCTCAGCACGCCAGCGTTCTTCGCCGCGGCGTAGGCATCGTCAGGAATCGGGTCCCATGCTCCGAAAACGATGTCATCGAGCCCGGCGAGTGGCACGAAATCCTTGATCAGCGGCGACCTGTTGTCAGTGCGTTTCCCAAGACGAATCGTCGCCATCTGGGTGAGCGATCCGATCGGCTTGGAGTAGCCTCGCCGAACACTTTCCACCCCCGCCATGAACGTCGTGGCAACGGCGCCGAGGCCGGGTGTAAGAATGCCCAGTTTTCCAGTAGCGGGAGCGGGCGGAGTGCGAACATCAGTGGAGGACGGCAAATCGGTATTCTACCTCAGTTAGGATTGTGCACGCCGGGACGCATTTCGCGCCGAAGGCGGTGACTTGTCATTGATAACGCGCAAAGGCGTCGAGACTGTATTCAGTGTTGTGCGGCGAACAAACAAAATTCTCTGCAAAGCGGTAATCCACGCAGTCAGCGCGAGGAGAGCCACCACGCCCATCAGAAGCCGGCCGTCGAACGCCAACCCGAAGAGTGCCTGAGGCACCGAAAGCAGGACCACGCGCTCCGGACGCTGCATGATGCCGACCTTCGCATCGATCCCCAGCCCTTCGGCGCGGGCCCGCGTGTAGCTCACCACGAAAGTGCCGATGATGGCCGCGAGTGCGACCGCAACCATGGGGAGACTGTGATACTTCGGGTCGGACGCGAAAAAGTAAGCGATGCCACAGAGTACCGCCCCGTCCGCAACGCGGTCGAGCGTGGAGTCGTAGAACGCCCCGAAGACGGTCGATTGGCCCGTCCTTCGGGCCACCGTTCCGTCGAGCACGTCGAAGATCGCGGTTAGCCCGATGATCAATCCGGCAGTGCGGATGTGGCCCATGCCAAACGCGACGCCACCGGCCACGGTGCAGACTGTGCCAATCGTGGTAAGAGCGTTGGGATTGATCCGGAGCCTTACCAACAGCGCTGCCACCGGCTCTATCACCCGGAGGTAGCCCTTGATTATAGACTCCCAGATTTTCTTCATGCCAGCGGGCGCGATATGAGTGCTGCCGGACCCGCAGCGCGGGAAATACGGCAGCAGGACGTGCCGAACCGGCTTTCGATTCGACCCGTAAACCTATTCAGTTATTGCGTTTATCGCCAGAATGCGGCGTCTCCTGCTACGGAATGCGCCAATCGTAATTCGAAGCGAGATAGATGTTGTCGCGGGTGTAAGTGCGCGTGCCGTCAACAGTTCTCGCCTTCAGGGTCACAGTCGTTCCCGCGCTGAGACCCCGAACCGGCACGACCTCGACCGAACTCGCCGAGACCTGCTTGAGAAACACGTCAGTTCCGCCGCTCGTTACATAGAGATTTACGGCCTGGGTCAGGTTGTTCGTGAATCTTATGGAGACGTCAGCGGCCGGCTGCGCTCCGGTAGTGACCTCGACCTGCCTCGGCCCACACGCCGAAAGCCCAAGCGCAAGCACGATCGACGCGATGATGATCTTCATCCTGGAACCCCGGAGATAGTTGGTCTCGAACGGTGCAAGAAACTGACCCGGTACTGGGTACCGGGATCAAGGGTATAGATGGTACCGCCGTGTCCGCTCCCGGAACTCGAACGCCGCCCGGTACTCCCTGTCGATGACCGCATCGGGATCCTCTCCGCTGAGCAGCGCCTCACGCACGCGAGGTGAGCCGAAACGGAGATCGAACGTCCGGTTGTTCAGCTTGAGGTCAGAACCTGAGGTCTTCGCAATCGCCCAGAGAAGGGCCGCACCAACCCGTGACGGCTGCATGGAATTGCGGTTCGTAATCAGTATCCGAATCCCTGGAATCTTCTGCCCCGCATACTTGCCGTCGGTCGGCTTCTCGGGCACAAAATCGTTCACGAGAAACCTGACCCCGCGCAGATCGCGACTCTTCAACAGATCAACGGTTTCCTTTGCCTTGAGCCACGGCGCCCCGACGATCTGGAACCCGGTCGGAGTTCCCCGACCCACCGACAAATTGGAGCCCTCGAACGCGACAATTCCGGGATACAGCATCGCGCTTTGCAGCGACGGCAGGTTTGGCGACGGCCTCACCCACGGCAAACCAGTGCGGTCGAACCAGAGTTCACGCCTCCACGACTTCATCGGCACCACCTTGAGGTTTGCCTTGATGTCGAGCACCTCGTTGAAAAAGAGCGCCATTTCACCCATCGTCATCCCATGGCGAAGCGGCGTTGGATACAACGCATACGCCTGCCCCGCCCTCGCCGGAGTGGGATCGTTCGGATTCGCCAGCACGCTGTCGAGCAGCGGACCCTCCACAAAAAACCCTGTGAGTGGATTCGGCCGGTCGAGCACGATGATCATCTTGCCGCTCCGCGCCGCAGCTCGCATTGAGTACACCATGGCTCCCACATACGTCCATGTGCGCGTGCCGATGTCCTGAAGGTCAAACACGAGAGCGTCGATTTTCTGCATCGCGCTGTCGGGCGGCGCCGTCGTTTGCGCACCGTAGAGCGAGATCACCGGTAGCCCGGATCTCGTGTCCACTGTATTCGCGACGTTCTCCCTATCCTCTGTCCCACGAATGCCGTGTTCAGGCGAAAAGAGAATCGTGAGATTCACGTTTGCCTTCTTCGCACGCGCACTGCGAAGCAGATCGATATCCGACTCCCCTTTTTCGTTGACGCCGGTTTGATTGGTCAACAGGCCGATCCGCTTGCCCCGGATCAACTCCATGCTGTCGGTCATCAAAACAGTAATGCCAGGCTTCACGCGCTCCGTCGCAAGCTCGTTCGTCGGGTCGAGCCTTCCGCTCGTAACCGTGCATCCAGTTGCAGCCAGCGTCAGCCCGGCCAGAGAAACAAGATATCGCGCCATTGCAGTCATTCTCGTATGTTGACGAACGTGAGCACTCTCGCATAATGATACGCGCCGACGTTCCCCTTTGCTCGCGGATGCCTCTGACCGCGCAGCAATTGTGAAACGCCATCCACGATTACAACACGCAATCCCAACTCTACCCTCATGACTCTTTCCGCGATTGACTGGGCGATCGTAGCAGCCTACTTCCTGCTCTCGACGGTGGTCGGCCTCCTGTTCACGAAAAAAGGAGGCGAGAGCCTCAACGAATACTTCCTGTCGGGACGCAACGTCAGCTGGTGGCTGGCCGGCGCCTCCATGGTCGCGACGACCTTCGCTGCCGATACCCCGCTGGTTGTAACCGGCCTCGTCGCGGCACATGGCGTTGCCGGCAACTGGCTGTGGTGGAACATGGTGATGAGCGGCATGCTCACGGTGTTCTTCTTCGCCCGCCTCTGGCGCCGAGCCAACGTCATGACCGACGTCGAGTTCGCAGAAATCAGGTACAGCGGCCCCCCGGCACGCTTCCTTCGCGGCTTCCGCGCTCTCTACCTCGCTATCCCGATCAACCTCATCATTCTGGGCTGGGTAACCCGGGCGATGATCAAGATCCTCACCATTTCCCTCGGCGTATCACCCTATCTCGCCGTCGGTATCTGTTTCGTCATCACACTGATTTATTCTGTCGCAGCCGGCCTGTGGGCCGTACTGTGGACCGACCTGATCCAGTTCGTCGTGAAGATGGCGGCCGTGATCATCCTCGCCGTGTACTCGGTAAAGGCCGTCGGCGGAATCGCCGTCATGAAGGTGAAGCTGGCCGAGCATTTCGGGTCAACGGATGCGGCGCTGTCGGTTCTGCCGGTGTCCGTCACCGGCGGGGGAATTCAGGCTTATGCGTGGATGCCGCTGCTCGCGCTCGGCGTGTTCCTCTCAGTTCAGTGGTGGGCCGCATGGTATCCCGGAGCTGAACCAGGCGGCGGCGGCTACGTCGCCCAGCGGATATTTTCCGCGAAGACAGAGCGCGATGGAGTCCTTGCGACCCTCTTCTTCCAGATCGCACACTACGCAATCCGGCCATGGCCGTGGATCGTCACCGGCCTTGCAACCGTAATCCTCTATCCCGACCTCGTGGACAAGGAATCTGGATACGTCCGCGCATTTGTGGACTATCTGCCGACACCGTGGAAAGGCGTGATGATGGCCGGCTTCGCCGCAGCGTACATGTCTACGGTGGGGACGCACCTGAACTGGGGCGCG
>JBKJRW010000023.1:0-6828 GCA_046593165.1 Gemmatimonadaceae bacterium | reverse complement strand
AAGCGGACAAAAAAAACCCCCGGTATCACTCGGAGGTTCTTTTTTTTCCAGCCGCGTCTACCTGTTGGCGGTGTTGTCCAGAAAAGGCCGGTTGACCGCCGTCGGAGACGTGACCGGGTTAATGGTGATGTCACCTCTGGCACTGACGGTATACACCTTACCCGCGAGGAAGGATACAAGTGTCCGGCTGATCGCGTTCGTTGATGCGCCAGCGACGCGCGCGCCGATATTATAAACACCGTTTGGCAAAGCCGTGAAGGCGCCCGCTGCCTTGTACGCCACTGCAGCGCCGACGGGGACCTCCTTCAGAGAATCCTTCGCATACAGTGTCATTGGATTCGAGTTTGATATCGCATTGACGAATCGCACGTACGCTACGGTGTAATCGATCGCCGGCACGAAGGGATCCTCAACGACGAAACCCTCAACGGATTTGGTCGCGGTGTTGTAGAATCCACTCAGGTAATACGAGTAGTGCTTTCCGTCGGCGATCGTTGCGGTGACGGACGAGACGGCGAGATCCTTGTCGGTCGCAGCCGCAATCTTGCCAGACAATGCGTACTGGCCCGGTGCGATAGTGGAATAGAATGAGCCCGAACCAACTCCGCCATACACAATTCCGATAACAGCCTCAGTTCCAGTGCCGGAGGTGATCGCCGTCATCTTCGTATCGTTGGCGTAGAAATTCACTCCTGGTGCATTCACACCGAAGTTGAAGAACTTGATGCGGGCCGCCGGGGCAACTGCCGTGAGCTCCTGAACGGCATTCTTATCGCACGCTGATACCAGGGCGGCACAGAGCAGCACCGCCAGTGATTTATATCGGTTCATGGCTGGATTAGGGTAGGGTGATCCACAACGGCTTCGTGTGGTAATCCAGAACAAGCCCACCGATGGTTTCGAGGCTTGCCCTGTTCCACACGTATTCTGAGTTGTATCGCGGCCGGATGCGCTGAACGATCTTGCCTCCATTGTCGGGATACAAACTCGTCGGAGGCGCGAAGCCCGGGTAGACCTGCCTTCCACTCGCCGGATCGATATCCGTGTAGTGGTAGCGGCGCATGTCCATCCACAACTCGTTATGACCCCAGCCCCATTGGGCGATGTACTTCTGGGTCATGATGTGAGTCAGCGTCAGGGCGCCGGCAGCAGGGATGATCTCGGGCGACGCGAGAAACGCTGCTTTCTCGGCCGCTGAGATCTGCGTAGGCTGCTGACTGTTGTCGCTGTTGCGGGCATTCACGAAATCAATGTGGGCCGACACTCCGTTGCGGTACGCAGCGAGAGCGGTCGCCTTGTCTCCCATCCTGTATGCGGCTTCGGCCTTGATGAACTGGAGCTGGGCATAGGTCATCACCGGCATCTTCGCCTTGTCGTCGAACAGGTAACGACCGGGCAGTTGTGAGCCGCCGCTGGCCGGATACCCGTTGAAGCTGTTGGGCCGCTGCTCCGTAGTGAGCGCGCCAAAGCCCACTACATTGGGGTCGAGGCCGCGGTACACTCCATCCGGCGCCGGCGAAAGCATCCGGCTCATCCGCGGATCCACCACCCCGCCTGTCTGCACGCCGTTCATCAACTCGACGACGAACCGCGTCTGCCGGTACAGCGTGGTACCGCCGATATTTCCGCGGGTTCGTCCCCAGAAATTGATGTCGTCGTTGTTGGTGTTCGGATAAGTCAGCAGCGCGTCGTCGGCGTTGCTGGCAAACGACTTGTCCACCGCAGCGATCACATCGGCTGGCTTGTACGCGGCCTTGTTGGAGTAATGGTTCAGGTTGAGGGCCAGCATTCCATTCGCCAGCTTCAACCACTTGGCGCGATCCCCGCCGTACATCTTGTCTCCCTTGGCGAGATAGGCTTGGTCGACTGCTCCATCGCTTCGCTGGAGCAGCTCGATCGCCTTTGTCAGGAGCCGCTGGGTCTCCTGGTACGCGAATTCCTGCGTGTCATAGTTGAAGGTGAACTTCGACTGGTCGATGGCTTCCTTGACGATGATCTCGCCATGAAGATCGGTCGTGACCTGCCAGCCCCACGCCTTGAGAATGTGGCCCACGCCCAGCAGATCCCATCTCTGCTCGGCCTCGGCCTTGGTGTTCATGTCCACCAGGTTCTGGCCGAAAGTCCAGTACACGTCGCGCCACTGCTGTGCGCCATTGTCACTGGGGGGAGGATCGTAACCCATGCGGTCCCACGTTGTCAGAAATGTTGTGGAGACCGTCCACTGCTGAGTGTACCGGCCGACGAAGCGCCCGTCGAACTGCGGCGACGTCGCCATCCAGTGGAGCATCGGCGGAAGGTAGAGATTCGCCGTGACCGTTTGTGGAGCGTTTGGATTGGTGTTGACGTCCAGGAAGTCGCTGCAACTCGTCGACAGGCCTAGTACGCCCACGAGGAGTGCTGTATGTCGTTTTTTCATTTTAGAAGCCCACCTTGATGCCGAAGTTGACGCCGCGAGGCATTGGGAAATTGCCGAAATCGATGCCGGACGCACCCGATCCTCCTACGGCGGCGGTGTTTCCGTTCACGATCGGATCCAGCCCTGAATAGTTGGTCAGCAGCAGGAGATCAGTTCCGGTGACGAACATGCTGGCGTTCTTCGCGAATCGCTCGGGAAGAGCGAGTCTCAGCGTTACGTCTCTGAGCCGCAGCCAGTTGATGTCCTTCTCGATGAACAGCTCTTCGCTGATGTCCGTGTAGAAACCCCGCTGGACGCTCGGGATAACTACAATGTTGTTGGCGGTCGGGTTGGTGGAATTCTCCTTGCCGTCTCTCAGTACGCCCTTGATCACTCGCGGCTGGTCGCGGTCGAGCGTCCGCTTGCTGAGACCTCTTGCCGTGAGGAACTGCTCAGTCGCGTTGAAGACGTCACCGCCCCTCCGGATGTCGACCAGGAAATTCAGGGAAAGGCGCTTGAACCTGAACGTGTTCGTCACTCCGACGGTGTAGTCCGGTTGGCGGTCATAACCCGCGTCGATGAACGAAGTCGAACGCAGCGGAAGACCGGTGGTCGGATCGATCAGCAGCTCACCCGCCGTGTTGCGGAGATAGAACAATCCGGTCAGCGAGCGGGTGGACAAGCCCGGTGCGGTACCATTCCGCACGTTGCCAAACAACCAGGTGTCAGAGACGTATGACTCGGGCAATGCATTTGGCAGCGCAAGCACCCGGCCTCTTGCCTTATCGAAATTGGCGAGAAAGTCCCACGAGAAATTGCCCCTCAGCACCGGCGTTCCGCGGAGGGTCAGCTCCAGGCCTGCGTTTCGCGTGACGGCGCCGTTCAGATTGAAGAGAATGAAGCCCGTTGCATAGCTGCCTCGGATATCGTTTACGATCTGATCCTTGGTCTGCTTGCGGTAGTACGTCGCATCGAGACCGAGCCGATCTTCAAAGAAGCTCAATTCGGTTCCGACCTCGTAGGAGCGGGCGAATTCCGGCTTGAGGTCCAGGTTCGGCCCGGTGAAGCCATAGCCATAACCACCGTTGGACGTCGTCTTGAACTCGAGCGACGGTCGGTAGGCATAAGGTCTTGCATCCTTGCCGACTTCGGCGTAACCCGCTCTGAGCTTGCCGGTCATGACCCGACCGAGGGCAGGGAATGCGTCGGAGAAGATGAAGCTCGACGAGATTGAAGGGTAGAAGAACGAGTTCCGTTCCGTCGGAATTGTCGACGTCCAGTCGTTCCTGCCCTGCATGGTCAGATACAGGAATTTCTTGTAGTCGAGCACCGCCTGCCCGTAGACACCTACCAGGCGGCGCTGAAGGAGCGTGGTACGATTGACCCTGAGGTTCGTGTTGTTGACAGACACGAAGTTCGGGTCGAGAAAGTCCTGGCCCTTCAGTGCCTCAGCGTCCGACTTGTAATCGGAAATCTGGTTGCCCACGAGTCCGCTGATCGAGATGCTATTCGTGAGGGAGCGGCTGTTGACGTTGAGAATGGTCTGCGCGTTGATGCTTCGCGTGACGTCGCTCGCCCGGTCGATGATTCCATTGACCGTCGTACCGTACGCGCTCTCTGGATGCCGCAGGAGCTGGTTCTGATTGGTGTACGTATCCGCGCCGACGTTTGTCCTCAGATTACCCCATGAGAACGGCGTCAGCACCAGGCCCAGGTTGGCGATGATGCGGTTGGTCCTGGCGTTGATATTGTTCTTGAGGACGTTGAAGTACGGGTTGTCAACTTCCTGGTTCGCCGCCAGGTTCGACACCCTGCGCCTCACACCGGATGGAGTGAGGTAGTCCTTCGCATCGTCAGTCTGCGGCCACAGCAGCAACCCGATAAGCGGACCGTTATCTCCCTTGAAGGGCTGATCGTTGTTGGCGTAGGTGTATCCCATCGACAGATCGGCCTGGAGCCAGCTCGTGACGTTCGCCTGGGAAGCGCCGGTGACGTTGATCCTGTCATACTGCGACCCGGGAACGACCCCCTCTTCCTTGGTAATGGCCGTGGCAACGCGGTAATTGATCTTGTTGTCGGGCGCCGCACCGCTGAAGGACAGATTGTGTTTCTGGGTCAATGCCGACCTGAAGAATCCGTCGATGTTGTCATAGAACACGGTTCCGGCAGGATAGGGGCTGCCGAAGTATTGAAGCGTGCCGTCAGTAGTGGTTCTGCCGTAAACCTGCTGGATCTCGGGCCGGGCCCGGGTGCGCTCCATCCGGAAGCTGTTGCTGTACTCCATCCCGCTACGACCGGCCTTACCGCGCTTGGTCGTGATGATGATCGCTCCGTTCGCCGCATCGATGCCGTACAGAGCAGATGCTTCCGGCCCCTTCAGCACGACAAGAGTCTCGATGTCTTCGGGATTGAGGTCGGCAGATCGATTGGTGAAGTCCACGCCTCGGTTATTGAATGCAGTCGTCGAACCCGGCGCGTCGGACGCGAGCACGCCAGTGTTGAGTGTCTTGTTGTCCATCGGCAAGCCGTCGATGATCATCAGCGGCTGATTACTGCTGCTGATTGAGCTGACGCCTCTGATGGTGATCGACGACGAAGCTCCCGGAACGCCGGAGCTGGTGGTCACTTCGACACCGGCGACACGCCCCTGCAACGCATTGACGAAGTTCTCTCGCTGCGTCTCGGCGATGGCGGCACCCTGGATGCTCTGTTGAGCGGTTCCAAGCGACCGTGCCGCAGTGGTCTGCCCTAACGCCGTAATGACTACGGCGTCGAGATTCATGGCAACTCTTCGAAGCTCGACGTTGAGGACGTTTTCTGCCCCAATGGTGCGCTCCTCCGGAGCGGTACCGATGAACCTGAACTGCAGCACCTGGCCTGCCGCGATGCGAACGGAATATGTCCCTTCGCTGTTGGTCTGCGTGCCGCCGGTTGTCCCCTTGATGACTACCGACACACCCGGCAGGGGAGCGCCTTGCTCAGTCGTAACCTTACCAGTGACTGTCTTCTGCTGCGCATCGACCCGGGCAGCAAAAAAAGACAATCCCATTAGTACCATGACTACACTTTTATTCATGACCTGTCTCCCGGCATTCGTTGATTCCCTATGGTAGCGAAGTGGCACAATGGTCGCACCTAACACAGCGTGGGGCAATACCCGGAAGGAGCGAACCGGAGGGTGTCAGGACCTCATGCGTCAGACCTGACCGGCAATGCCAGCTTCCTCCTCGTTCATTTCGGCGAGGATGTCCGCAAACAACGGCGTACTGAGATATCGCTCGCCAGTGTCGGGAAGCATGCAAAGCACGGTCGTGCCATCAGGTGCGTCGCTGCAGACCTCGAGTGCCGCCGCGAACGTAGCACCTCCCGAAATCCCGACAAAGATTCCTTCCTTCAGCGCGAGTTGCCTGCTGAAATGAATCGCCTGCGGTCCTGGTATCGTGATGATACGATCCACGAGATCCATTTCCACCGCGTCCCCCGTGAGCTTCGGAATGAAATCGGGACTCCAGCCCTGGATCGGGTGCGGCTTCCACGCCGGATGACGCGCCGCTGCTGATCCGTCGGGCGCTCGCTCCTGCGCCGTCTTGCTTGTAAGCATCGCCGCATCTGCGGGTTCGCACACGACGATCTTCACCTCGGGCCGCTCCTTCGCCAGCACGCGAGCGACTCCCTTCAGAGTGCCCCCGGTTCCGAAACCCGTCACCCAATAGTCCAATCGCTCACCGGCAAAATCCGCGACGATCTCCTGCGCCGTGGTTTTCGAATGGTAGTCGGCATTCGCCTCATTCTCGAATTGCCGCGTGTAAAACCATCCATTCGCCTTTGCAAGCGCAATTGTCTTTCGCACCATTCCAGTGGCGCCCTCGGCCGGCGGGGTGAGAATGACTTTGGCGCCGAGGAAGCGCATCAGTTTGCGTCGCTCGATGCTGAAGGACTCTGCCATGATCAGTACGAGCGGATACCCTTTCTGCGCGCAAACCATGGCGAGGCCGATGCCTGTGTTACCGCTTGTCGCTTCGATGACGGTCTGTCCTGGCTTGAGGGCGCCCGATCGCTCTGCATCCTCGATTACCCCGAGAGCGAGGCGATCTTTCACCGAACCGAGCGGATTGAACGCTTCGATCTTGACGTAGAGATTGACGTTGGGCGGCGCGAGCTTGCCGATCTTTACGACCGGTGTGTTACCGACTGTCTCGAGGATGTTGGCGAACCTGGTCATATCGTCGTCCCTGGTTGTTGGTCAAATGAGCCGCAACTGCTTCTTCGGGGTGCGCCTCCGCGGGGGTTCACATGCCCGCGACGATCTGCTGAAAGCGTGGAATCTCGCGAAGTGAGTCGAGGTCGGAATCGTGTTCCACCCAGTCCTTCTGGCCATATCCCTTGTCCACGGCCTTCTCGAGGCAGTTGAGCGCTTCGTTCGGATTTCCAAG
>JBKJRW010000030.1:0-4287 GCA_046593165.1 Gemmatimonadaceae bacterium | reverse complement strand
GTCACTCTTCTCGGGTCTAGGGAAGAGCCACAAGGCAACTCCCAGAATCATCATCATGATGAAGCCGACGAGAATCGCATGAGTATGCGCGCTCACCAGATACGGCGACGGGTAGGCGTCATTCAGCTCGCGATCGACGATCATCCAGCCGCCGAGTATGAGACCGATTGCCAGAAAGAGAATGCCTGTTTTGAGAAAGCGGCGGACGAGTGAATGCATACGTGCAGGAAAGATAGGCGACCTTGACTGCAACTTGCCGGAAAAGAAAAAGCCGCGTCCGAAGACGCGGCTTTTCTATCCATTCCGAGCGGAATCAAACCGCGTCTGACAGACTTGTGAAGTTGAAGTCCCTGGCCTTGATGGCCGGCATAACGATTGGGCCACCACCCTCGGATCCGCCGATGCGGACTGAAGGACCGATTGCTTCAATGTTGTTGAGCAGGAACAACGGCGACTCGTTAAAGCGAAAATTCTTGATCGCCTTCGAGATCTTGCCGTTCTCGATCAGGAAGGTTCCATCGCGCGTGAGGCCCGTGTAGAGAATCGTCCGCGGATCAACCTGTCGCAGATACCATAGACGGGTAACGAGAATGCCGCGCGCAGTGGACTTGATCATGTCCTCCACCGAAGTCGTTCCGCCGACCATCTTGATGGACGACGGACCACCGGTCACAGGTTTGCCCTGCTTCTGTGCCCAGAAGCGTGAATAGAAGAGCTGCTTGAGAACGCCGTTCTCCACCCACACCTGCCGCGCGAGCGGAAGACCCTGGCCGTCGAACGGTTGCGCAAGCAGCTGCGGGTCCTGCGGATCGGAAAAAATAGTGACTCGAGGATCAACGATTTTCTCGCCGATTTTGTTACCGCCGCCACCTTGTTTGGTAAACGCGCTCCGGCCTTCGTCCGCCGTGCGCGCAGCGAGCGAGCCGCCAATGAGCTGCACCAGATCGCCAACAGCCTGCGGTTCGAGAATAACCGTGTAGCGGCCCGGCTCGATCGCGACAGGATTCTGAGATAGGCGGGCCTTTTCGATTGCCCGCTGTGCAAGCTGCGGAAAATTGAGCTGGTTCCAGTCAGGATGCTCGGCGCCGACCCAACCCGACCCTGTGCCGTCATCAGTGCGAACGGTCAAGGTGTAGTTGGAGTAAGTGGAGCGATTGTAGGCGAAGAGCCCCTTGTTGTTGCCAAGCGCGTTGGATGATGCATTGACGATGATGAAACCCGCGGCCTTGAGATCTCCCGCCTTTCTTGCCGGCCCGAGGGCCGTCAATGCTGCGCGAGCACGTGCCTCGGGAGTCAGGTTGGCCGTCGAATCGAACCAGCCGTTGACCGGCAGATATGTCTGCGCCGGCAGCGCCGGCATGTTCTCGGGATCGTCCGGCGAGAGACGAGCGAGCGCCTCCGACTTCTCGACGACACTCTTGAGTGATTCGTCCGACAGATCGTTCGTCGTCGCGACTGCGTGCTTCTTCCCGATAGTGCTGTTCACGGCGAGTCCGCCCGACAACACTCCACCCGACGTGGACATCTGGTTCGCTGCAAACCGAAGATCGGACTGATAGCTGCTGCCAAGGTTCACTTGTACCTCGTCAGCCTTCGAGAGCTTCACAATCTTCTGAACGATTTCCTGAGCGCGCTCGCGCGTCATCACGGCACCCTCGGGGATTGCCGTCGTACGCTCGTTGCCGAGAAGGCGCACCGGCTCTCCTCTTGTGGAATTCACGCGGTTCACGCCTTCCTCCCGGTATTGATCACGTTGATGTTGCGGAACCGGCTCGGGACACAGCCATGGCTCACCGCATTACTCTGACCCGGTTGACCCTTACCGTCGTTGAACGCCGAGCCGAATTCATAACTCGATTTGCCGCCGATCATGTCCATCGAGTTCCAGAAATCCGGCGTGCGCATCTGGTAGGCGACGTCCTTCAGCATGCCGACTATCTTGCCGCCCTTGATCTCGTGGAAGACCTGGCCGCCGAACTGCGCGTTGTAGCGCTGCTGATCGATCGAGAATGAACCGTCGCCGACGATCGCGATACCACGATCGGTTGCCGCAATGATGTCATCCCAGCTTATGTCCTTCTCGCCGGGAAGGAGCGACACGTTTGGCATGCGCTGGAACTGAACGCTGCTCCAGTTGTCGGCATTCGAACAGCCGTGCGACCGGGTGGGCAGCTTGTTCGCATCGTACCACCACTTGAGCCAGTTGGCCTGCTCACGGGTGGTCTGGTAGTCGTTCATCACTCCGTTCTTGATGATCATGAAATCTTCCGGCTTCACGCCCTCGTCATCCCACCCGATCGTGGCGCATCCACCAGGCTGGGAACGATCGCCCTGAATGTTCATGAACTCGGGCCCGTACTTGAGCTTGCCCAGCACACTCTGTGGTGGAGCAACGAAGCTCGTGCCGGCATAATTGGCCTCGTACCCCATCGCCCGATCCAGCTCGGTCGGATGCGCAATCGACTCATGGATAGTGAGCCACAAGTGCGAAGGGTGCAGGACCAGATCGTAGCGCCCAACCTCGACGGACTTGGCGGTGAGCTTCTGCACCGCTTCTTCGGCCCACTTCCCGGCATTGCCGACGATATCCTGTTCGAGGACGTACTCCCAGCCGCGACCAGCCGGCGTGACAACGTTCGTGCGTGTCTGGAAATCCGAGAAATCCGCGGAGACCGCCGTAATCGCAAACGGAATCGCCGTGCGGATGATGGTCTGCGAGATCACCGAACCTTCGGTCGAAGCAAAATTCCGGTCTTCCTTCACGAACAACAGGCCTGAATTCACGAAACGCACACCTTTCACCTTCATCGCCTCGGCATTGGCCTTGAGGAGAAGGTCAGCCCGCTGTTCAATCGGAATCGTGAACGGGTCGATCTTGTAATCGCTTTTCCAGGTCGCGTCAGGATATGCCTGCACCGGAGCGAGTTGTACGGGCTGGTCGCGGGCGATGCGATTGGCTTTCGCGATGGCCACTGCTTCGCGGGCGGCTGCGGCGACCCCGTCCTTCGTCAGGATCTTCGTCGCCCCAAAGCCCCACGTACCGTCGACAAGTGCACGGATGCCTGCACCTATGGAATCGGTGTCCGCGGTATTCACGATCTGCTGCTCGCGCGTAAACACGATACTGTTGCGATAGCGTCCAATGCGAACATCGGAATAGCTGGCACCGAGTCCCCTGGCTGTGTTGATCGCGGTCATCATGAGTTCGCGGACGGTATCGTCGGCGGGCATTTCAGCGGCACCGGGACGAGTAACCAGTCCTGCCATCGCCTCGGTGGGATCGAACATGCCGGCCGCTGCGATTCCGGCTGCGGCCATGCCGCCGTGCTTGAGGAAGTCTCGCCGTGTCTTCACTGAAGTTGGAGTTGGGGTAGAAGTCGAATATCGGGGGCGTCAACGCGTCTCGCAATCAGTGCGTATGCTCTCAGGGCGGTGTCAGGGCTGATCTTACAAAAGAATTACAGTCTCCCGCGGGTGCTTTCGGCTTCCCGGACCGGTAGGTTACTCCTGATTCCCTGCTCCACTTCCGATGAAAATGGGATGGGAAAGGAGACCGGCGAGACCGGTGAGAATAACGGTTTGGATTGAATACAAAAATGAAGCTCGGTGGTCTCGCCGGTCTCCTTTCCCCTAAGCCTTTAGTCGGAAAAGAAGTCGGGGGATCTGGTGAGAATACTCGAGTAAGGCAAGTCCAATGGCACTGCAGTCCGTCACAACAAAAGCACATGCATCGTCCCGGGAGGAACTTCTCGAGGCCGCTGCGCGCCTTCGAAGCGAAGTCGCAAAACGCATCGTGGGTCAGGAAACGGTCATCGAAGAAATCCTGATGGCGTGTCTGGCAGGCGGCCATGCGCTGCTTGTCGGAGTCCCTGGCCTCGCGAAGACCTTGATGATTCGCAGCGTTAGCGAAGCGATGAATCTTGACTTCCGTCGCATCCAGTTCACTCCCGATCTCGTGCCGAGCGACATCACCGGCACCGAGATCATGGAAGAGGACACCGCGACAGGCAGCAGGTCGTTCCGCTTCGTGAAAGGGCCGATTTTCGCAAACATAGTTCTGGCCGACGAAATCAATCGTGCGCCACCACGCACGCAGGCGGCGCTGCTCGAGGCGATGCAGGAGCACCGGGTGACCGCTGCAGGCGAGACGATGGCACTGCCAGAGCCGTTTTTCGTGCTCGCCACCCAGAACCCAATCGAGCAGGAGGGAACTTACCCGTTGCCCGAAGCGCAGCTCGACCGGTTTCTGTTCGACGTGCGCGTCGGTTATCCGGACGAGGAGGCTGA
>JBKJRW010000215.1:0-15915 GCA_046593165.1 Gemmatimonadaceae bacterium | reverse complement strand
GGCCGCTGAGGCAGGCCGAGAACTTCCATCACGCGGGGAATCCACCCGTCGCGATCCGCGGGATCGAGCGGTATCACCTGAACGCCAAAGGATGCAACCAGCTCATCGATCGTATTGTCGATCTCCATTTGAAATGACCTGCTCACCGCCCGCGTCCCATCGAACGATGGCGCATCCAGCACGGGAACCCTGAAAAGCGCATCGTAACTGCGAATCCAGGTATCCACGAGCGGATCGAGATCAGGCCTCCGGCCGATTCGCGTCACCAGATAGGCATAGTTGTCCAGCACCGACCGATCGCAGATAACAACTTCGTATGCCGCGCCCGCCGCGAGTTCTTCGGCAATCTGCGTATGAAGGATCCAGGCCTGCGCGTCCACAGTGGTTTCTTCGTTGATCGGCAGCGGACATCTGCGGGCGACTTCCTTCACCAGATCGACGCCCAGATCAAGTCGCTTGAGCTGGCCAGCGAGGTCGAAACAGAGCGTCGTCTTGCCGACTCCGTGGGTGCCGACGAACGCCAGCTTGAGCCGCCGGCGACCGAAGCCGTCCAACGGAAGGAACTCCCGCGCGATTGTCATGGCCGCTGAGATTAACCGCCGGAGAGGCCCGAGGTCAACGCAAGGGTCAACGCAAGGCCAACCCTCGAAACTCCTGACTGCACCTCTGGACCCTCGCGCCTTTGTCTTTCTATCTTGACCTTTACGGATGTTTGGAACGCTTCTGGCACTCATCCAGGCAAAGGCCCTTACTCAATAATGAAAACGATCCCCACTTCCCGCCTGGTTGCAGGCGTACTATGCGCGTCGGCACTGGCGCTCTTTTCGAGCTGTGCCCCGAAACGGCCCGGAACTGACATCACGCCCGCGGAGATAGAAACCACTCTTCTCTTGATTGGCGATGCCGGCGAGCCCGATCCGCGACACTCCAGTGTTGCCCTCGATTCGCTCACCGCGCAGGCGGCGGCTGATCCGACCCGCACGATCATCGTGTTCCTCGGCGACAATGTCTACCCGGACGGCATTCCCCACGACAGCAGTTCAGCCTGGGCCGATGCCCGGCGGCGCCTCATGTCGCAGGTGAATGCCGTGCCGCGGGGCGTGAAGGGCATTTTCATACCTGGAAATCATGATTGGGCTCGCACCGGACCGTTTGGACTATACGCGGTTCGATTGCAGGAAAAAATGATCGCTTCGCTCGCCCAGGGGCGTGATGTCAGGATGATGCCCGGCAACGGGTGCCCGGGTCCGGCGACTCTGGATATCGGCCGGATGCGGCTCATCGTGATGGACACTCAGTGGTGGCTCCACGACTTTATCGTGAGGGATGAGAGATCGTCGTGCCGCGGCGATGTCGGTGCCATCACGGCTGCGCTGAGGGAACAAGTCGAGACCGTGGCAGAAGGCCGAGTCGCGATCGCCACCGGGCACCACCCTCTTATGACTGGAGGCGAACACGGTGGTTATTGCGGATTGACTGGTCCGTTCCGGCGTCTCGGCGGTCGCAGTCAGGATATCCTGTCGCCGCTCAATCGCTCCATGCGCGATTCGCTCGAGAGCGCGTTCATCGGCAAGCCACCACTAGTCTACGCCGCGGGGCATGACCACAATCTCCAGGTGATGAAGGGAACCCCCAGCGTGCAGTATCTGCTGGTAAGCGGCGCAGGGTCGCAATCGAAGGCGGCGTGCGCTGTCTATCTGCGCGAGAGTTACTACGTGAGCCAGCATCGGAGCGGCTTCATGCGAATCGACATTCTCAAGGGCAAAGGCGTTCTGCTCAACGTGTTCGACTACTCTGGGGCCGGCGCTCGCGGAGCTCCGTTCTCGAGATGGCTGGAGCCACGGTCATGATGAAAATCCCTCGATGTGAGCCGCTCGGCACCGGAGTCGCGGCGGCTGCGATTGCTGCGGCGATGCTGCTGCCGGCTGGCGCGCAATCGCAGGCGTCCGACCGTGACATCGAGTTGCTCCGGCTGATGTCTACTCCGATCGGCGCGCTTTCACCGATTTCCCTCCCGATGCCCGCGAGCCGCAACAACAGCTATTGGATCGGGAGGTTCCAAACGGGCCAGCGTAGAAGTCCGGGAGGAACCAATCTCGCCGCGGCCGCAGTTGGTCTCGATTTCCAGTACCGCGGGGGATCTATCCTTGGCGTGACGGGCGGATATCAGCAGCGAGAGTGCCGATTTGAAGGCGCTGGGTGCGGCGGGCACGCTCTGTTCGGAGCGCGAGCACAGATCAATCTCGTCACAGGCGGCTCAACGATGGCCGGCCTGCTCCGCGACAATAGCACTACCAGCACGTTCGGAACGGAAATCGGCTTCGGCTACGCTCCAGATGTCACTGAGGGAGTGAACGCCTGCACCGTCGATATCGGCATTCCCTATTCCGTGGCGAAGCGGGGACGGCGCCCGCGTTTCGTTATGTACGTTACGCCGGGAATGGTGTGGGATATGAGCTGCGGATCGAGCGGGCCACCGTCAAAGAAGAGCTACTTCACCGGTTTCGGACTTGGCCTGCAGCAGGTCGGCAACCGATCACTCGACATCTATCTCGGCATGCAGAAGGTCTTCCGCGGAGACGCGGGCTCGCAGTTGGGGCTCAGCGTTTCGTACGTTCGATTGCCCTGAGCCCGTTCAATCGATAGTACCCTGCTCTCTCTCGACAGTCGCCAATACGTCGGTGAGAGCAGGCTCTTGCGCCACGCCAACGATCCTCCTCGCCTTGTTTAGCGCGTCGTCCAGATTGCCGAAGATGTTGTCGTGCCCGATGTCGGCGATGACTGCCGATCCGGTGAGCGCCACCAGGGGCTGCATGTGAACGTCTGAGAGAAGCACGACCGTACCGTCCTGCCGGGTCCGGTGCACCACTTCCTTCAGCGCATGCATGCCTGTCGAATCAAGAGCGAGGACGTGTCGCATCCGAATGATCAAAACCCTGGGTTTCGCCGCGACGCGGGCCAGTGTGTCCTTGAATGTTTCCGCCGCTCCAAAGAAAAACGGTCCGTTGATCTCATAGACCTCGACGCCGGGCGGAATGCGGCGCCGATTCGTCGCGTTGGCATCGGTATCATCGGCCTCGTCCTCCAGTTCTCGCGTAACGGCGGTCACATTCGTCACCTCCGCCATCCTCCGCATGAACAGGAACGCCGCGAGCACCATCCCCACCTCGAGCGCAACCGTGAGATCCACCATCACGGTCAGAACGAATGTCGATAGAAGAACGGCGACATCGCTCCTTGGCGAGCGCAACTCCGCACGAAATGCTCTCCACTCGCTCATATGGTACGCGACCACCACCAGGATCGCGCCGAGCGCTGCCATCGGAATGAGCGCGACCCATTGGCCGGCTACCAGAGTGATGATCAACAGCGTGAAGGCGTGCACGACTCCGGCTACCGGCGTGCGCCCGCCGTTCTTGATGTTCGTTACGGTGCGCGCAACCGCTCCCGTGGCCGGCATTCCGCCCACCAGAGACGACGCGATGTTCGCGACCCCCTGCGCTACCAACTCCATGTTCGACCGGTGTCTCCCTCCGATCATGCCGTCGGCGACAACTGCTGACAGGAGCGATTCGACAGCGGCAAGTATTGCGATCGTGAATGCCGGCCCAATGAGCGACTGTATCAGCGAAAGCGAAAGCTCAGGCATGTGCGGATGCGGAACCGATGCGGCGATGTCGCCAAACCGCGAACCAATCGTTTCGACCGGCAGGTCAAAAAGTCGAACGACAACAGTCGCGACAACCAGCGCTACGAACGGACCTGGGATTCGGCGATTGATTCGCGACCAGAACATGATGATTACAAGCGACAACGCTGCGACTCCCGTCGCGGTCGGATTGATGTTCGTGACGTTCGCCGCGTACGCCTGCAGGCGAGGGATGAACTCGACCGGCATCGGTCCCATCTCGAGGCCGAACAGATCCTTGATCTGTCCCGAGAAAATGATCACCGCGATACCGCTGGTGAACCCGGTGATCAGCGGTCGCGGCAGGAACTTGATGATAGCCCCCAGGCGAGCGAGGCCGAGTACTACCAGTATGATGCCGGCCATCATGGTTGCGACTATGAGCCCGTCCATGCCGTGGAGCTGGACGATCCCATAGACTATCACCACAAATGCGCCGGTTGGCCCGCCAATCTGCACTCGCGATCCACCAAGTACCGAGATGATGAATCCTGCGACGATCGCGGTCCACAAGCCGCGATCGGGGGTCACACCGCTGGCGATGGCGAACGCGATGGCCAGCGGTAACGCAATGATTCCTACGACGATTCCGGCGACCAGGTCGCCCGTGAACTGCTTCCTGTCGTACGATTGCAGAACGGTGAAAAGCTTCGGAATCAGCACGTATGGATTGGCCTGCCGCGAACCGGTGGGTGAGTGACTCGGCTTGATGTTCTGCGAACTGGAGCCCGTTCGCATTCTATCATCTCTGTTCGATCGTGGATATCGGCATGGCCCGGAGTGGCGCGAAGATTTTGACCAAAGATTCTGAATAAAGATTCTGAACAAAGGTTGACAAATCGGCCAATCAGCCGGAAAATGGACGCCCCCACAGACACCGCGAACAAAAATGATCGCATGAAACTGACGACGACGGTTTTGGCGATGCTTGCCTGTGCGATACCAGTAACCCTGGTTTCCCCGCAGGGTCACGAACATGCGGGCCGTAACGCGCCCGCAACACCCGGCGCAACCGTCCCAGGCCCATCGGTTCTGGTGAACGCTTCGACGGCACCACACACCGTCGAGGTGACCATAACTGCGGAGCCCACGGCGCTGTCGATGATCCCTGGTGTGAATACGCCCGCTTATGCGTACAACGGCCGCGTTCCGGGCCCGCTGCTCGAGGTGTACGAAGGCGATCGTGTGATCGTTCACTTCCGAAACCGACTGCCTGAACCATCGACGATTCACTGGCACGGCCTGCACATCCCGTACGCGTCGGACGGGAGTCCATACCACCCCGTCGCGTCCGGCAAGGACTTCGACTACGTCTTCACTCTCGAGCGCGGAAGCGCCGGCACGTACTGGTATCATCCGCATCCCGGCCACAACACCGGCCCGCAGATAGCGAAAGGGCTCTTCGGTTCATTAATCGTGCGCGCGCGAGACGATCCGATTCCGGCCTCGATTGCGGAGAAGGTCATTGTTCTTTCCGACAATCGCTTCCGCCCTGACGGCTCGATCGACATCGCCGAGAGCCACAGCCATCAAGGGGGCGTTGACCTGGTAAACGGACGCGAGGGCGATGTGATCTTCGTGAACGGCCAAATCATGCCGACGATAGAAATTCGGAGCGGAGAGGTACAACGTTGGCGCATCATCAACGCCTCGGCGGCCCGGATGTTCCGCCTCGCCATCCCGGGCCAGACTTTCACGCATGTCGGCAACGATGGCGGACTGTTCGAACGTCCGGTCGAAGTGAAGGAGATACTTCTCGCGAGCAGCGAACGGGTCGAACTCATCGTGCGCGGGGCGGGGGCGCCAGGAAGCACTTCAGCACTGCAGACGCTCCCGTACGATCGCTACGTTCCCAACACGAAACCACATAACTGGAACCAGCCGCGCGATCTCCTGACGTTGCAGTATTCCATGGATGCTCCGGTCACGCCGGTGGCGATCCCCGCGGTGCTTCGGCCGGTTCCGGCCATTGACACTCTGCTATCGAAGCGAACGAGAGTGTTCGTCATGCAGCAGGGTTTCATAAACGGCAAGCTTCACGACATGGACCGCGTGGATGAGACTGCAAAACTGGGCGATGTAGAGATCTGGCAGATCGAGAACCTGGTCGGCATGGATCACCCGTTCCACCTGCACGGATTTCAGTTTCAGGTGATCGATCGCGACGGCGTTTCCGAGCCGTTCAGGAGCTGGAAGGACACCGTCAATCTGCCGCGGCATTCAACGGCGCGGTTCATCGTGCGGTTCGCTGATTTTGCGGGAAAATGGATGTACCACTGCCACATCCTTGATCACGAAGATCATGGGATGATGGGCGTTCTCGAAGTCAAATGACAAGAAGCGAGCGGCCTTTGCTGTAACAAACAGATGCGTCAACCTTGACGACACTCATTCGGTCTGTAGCATGATGCGCAAGCAACATCGTAGGATCAGTCGTTATCTCCTGATCGTGCCGTCAACCCGATAACCGGAGGCTGTCGTGAGATGCATCGATTATCTCGTCCGAAGCGTTCGTTCCCTCACCTGCGCCGTCGTTTTCCTGGTGCCATCGCTCGTCACTGCGCAGGGCGTAACAACTTCCGCTCTCACCGGAATCGTAACCAGTGCAGACGGCCGTCCCGTTGCCAACGCTTCGGTTACCGCCATCCACTTGCCGAGCGGAACGCAATACAAGGCAACTGTGACGTCGAGCGGCCGCTACAATCTCCCGAACCTGCGAGTCGGCGGGCCGTATCGCATCACCGCAACCTCGATCGGATACGAACCGCGATCGGAAGGTGATGTCACCCTGGCCCTCGGTCAGGCATCGAGAATCGACTTCAGGTTGAGCCGGGCAGCGGTAACGCTCGAAGGAGTGACTGTCACGGCGGAGAAAGACGCCTTGCTCAATGCCGGCCGAACCGGGGCTTCAATGACGGTGAGCCAGCTCAAGGTCGCGATTACTCCATCGATCAAGCGCAGCACCCGCGATCTCACGCGACTCGATCCGCGAAGCGACGGCAACATGAGCTTTGCCGGACGCAACTGGCTGTACAACAACATCTCCGTCGACGGATCGTACTTCAATAATCCTTATGGCCTCGATGATCCCGCTCCTGGCGGACAGACGAACGCGGAACCCGTACCGTACGATGCAGTAGCCGAACTCCAGGTTTCGCTCGCTCCCTTCGATGTGCGCGAAGGTGGCTTCACGGGAGCCAACATCAACACGGTGACAAAAAGCGGCACCAATCAGTTCCGCGCCTCGGCATACTCGTTCGCGCGTAACGACGCTTTCCAGGGCAACGAGGTGAGCGGATCGAAGGTGGTCGCAAACCCCGATCTCACCTACAACCAGAGCGGCGTGTCCGTGAGCGGACCGCTGATCCGCGACAAGCTGTTCTTCTTCCTGAACGGAGAGATCGAACGGACCAGGGACCCGGGCTCCGATTTCGTCGCGAGCAGAAACGGATCATCGGGACTTGGAGTTTCACGGGTTCAGGCCGCGACCATGGATGCCATCAGGCAGCGAATGATCAGCGGATATGGCTACGACCCCGGCGAATACGAGGGTTACTTCTTCCGCACGGATAACAACAAGCTCATTGCGAAGCTCGACTGGAACATCACTCCCAGCCAGACACTGAGCTTTCGCTACAACTATCTCGACGCAAATCGCGATCTCGGCCCGCACCCGTTCGTGTTGAGCGTAGGAAACACGGGTCGCGGACCCAATGCGACCAGCCTCCCATTCTACAAGTCCGGCTACCAGATAAATAACGGTCTCAATTCCTACGCGCTCGAGCACAACAGCCGCTCGTCACGGTTCGCGAATCGCTTTTTTGCGAGCTACAACCGGTTTCGTGATTTTCGCACCCCATTCAGCGCTGACTTCCCTACAATCGAAATAGGAGAAGGTGGCGTCACATACACGACAGTTGGACAGGAACCGTTCTCGAATCACAACATCCTGGATCAGGACGTGCTTCAGCTCACCAACAACCTGAGCTATTTCCGGGGCAAGCACGTCATCACGGCGGGAACCAACTTCGAGTCATTCGACTTCTTCAACTCCTTCAACATCTTCAGGAACGGGGTTTTCTTCCTCCCGCAGTTCATTCCCATCGGCAGCACATTCGGATCGCTTCAGGAGTTTTTCAACGCTACGGCGCCAGGTCCAAACCGGAAGAATTTCAACGGAATGATTGGAAGTGGCCCATTCAAGGGTGAGAACACACATGTCGGACAACTCTCGCTGTACGCCCAGGATGAGCTTCTCGCGACCGACCGGCTCAAGCTCACATACGGGCTGCGAGTGGACTTTCCCTTGTATTTCACCGATCCCGTAGACAACGCCTACTCGCGCTCACTGAAGGCGCTCGACGAGAATCGCCAGACAGAGACGGTCGATCAGAGCAGGCTTCCAGGCGCGAAAGCCATCTTCTCACCGCGCGTGGGATTCAACTGGAACGCCGTTGGAGAGCGCACCACTCAGCTTCGTGGAGGCAGCGGAGTGTTCACTGGCCGCGTTCCCTTTGTGTGGATCGGTAACGTCATTTCCAACCCGGGCGCGAACCCGCTGCTCGCTGCGCCCAACGCTCCCATAAAAACCAGGAAAGGATCAGTCCTGGCGCAGTCGTTCGACCTGAACGCCATGACATCCGACTTCGAGTGGCCGCAGGTATGGACAACGGACATCGGAATCGACCAGCAGCTTCCGTGGGGAATGCTTGGAACCATCGAGACGATTTACTCCAAGGACCTCACAGCCGTATATGTGCGCAATGCAGACCTGGTCGCCCCGAAGCGAACGCTTCCTGACGGAAGGCCATACTACGGGGGGTTCGGCAACAACGAGCTCAATCCCGATGGTGGCGCCGGAATCTACGTGATCGACAACACCGACCAGGGATATTCCTTCAACATAACCGGGCAACTGCGAAAGACGTTTGCGCAGCGTGTGGATGCCTCGCTTGGATACAGTTTCAATCAGGCCAGGAACTCGCTCAAGTCTACGGAGATCGCCAGCGTTCTCTGGCAGAACCAGCCTGTGCAGGGCGACCCCAACAAGCCCGAGCTCAGCTACTCCGAGTTCGGTCAGCGGCATCGCTTCGTTGGCTCGGCATCATATACCAAGTCGTGGTCGCCTCGACTGAAAACCCAGGTGGGCCTCTTCGCCGAGGCAGGAGAGGGTAATCGTTTCGGTGGTGCAGGGGGTAATCGCTACTCCTTCATCTATTCCGGCGATGTAAACGGAGACGGAACGGGCGGCAACGACCTCATCTACATTCCGGCAAGCCAGGGTGAGATTCTGTTCGATCCGTTTGTGGCGAACGGACAAACGATATCCGCTCAGGAACAATGGAATCGTCTCGATGCATTCATCAAACAAGACAGCTATCTGAGCGCGAATCGCGGCAAAATCGCCGAGCGTTTCGGAGCACTGAATCCGTGGTACACCGATGTCGACATGCGAATTCTGCAGGACGTTGGCATGGATCGCGGCGGAACAAGGCATGCTTTCCAGATCAGCCTGGACGTGTTGAACGTGGGCAACCTGGTCAACTCGAACTGGGGAGTTAGAAAGGTCGCCAGCGCTGCGGCGACGTCTCCGCTCTCGCTCGTCCGGTTCAATCCGGCAGGGGCTCCTGTTTTCAACTTTACCGGGCCAGCGAAGACGTATGTCGACGACCCGGGCTTGTTTTCACGCTGGCGCGCTCAGCTTGGCCTTCGGTACATGACCAACTGAGCACGCCCTGGCGAGGCGCCGGAATTGATATGTCCGGTGCCTCGCTAGAACGTGCTCCAGGTTCCTCGAGTTGCAAGCTCTACGGAATGTTCGTCTGGATCGCGAAAATAGAGGCTCGTTCCGCCGCGTTCCCAGCTTACCCGGCTCTCGATCGCTACATCGTGCGCCGCGAGATGCACGATCCACATATCGACATCCTCGCCCTCGATCGCAAACGCGAAATGCGCGGGCCCGTTCGCGTCGTGCGGGGGAATGAACCCTCCGTCACCACGCAGTCCCTCGGTTGTCGCTCCGCGCTGAAAGAGCAACAACACGCTCTCTCCGCCGACGTCGAGCGCGCAGATTCGCGGAGTATCCACGAGCACCGCAAACCCGAATATGGATCGATAGAAGGCAGCCGTAAATGCCAGGTCAGCTGCGTAAAGCGCAGTCTCCAGAACGCGCAGGACTCTTGGAGCCGTCGGCTGACTCAAGGGATCGCGCTTCGCTAATTCCTGCATTTCGTTATCAGTACACGATCCACGGCGGCATCAGCATGCGCCTTCTCGATCGCGGCGGCAGTCCAGTTCCCTCCGCGTGGCGGTCTCAGCGGCACCGAGAACCTGAAACTCAGCGCGCAGTGCTCGGGCAGGAATGCGTACACCCCGCCCTCTCCCGGAAAGAACCGCGCACCACCTGTGCGTGCGATCCTCCTCAAGGGGGTATCCACTCCGAGGGAATCTGAAGTTCTGAATTGCGGGCTGGTCACCTCGATACGCGACACACGGTCGTCGTTCACGATCGCACGAACCGTCGCGCCCTCGATCCGCACGACCAGCACTCGCTCGGTCATCCCTTCTGTGCCAGGCTGGCGGGAATCGCTCATTACCTCACACGAAGCAACTACATCGGCGACGTTTCGTCCCGGCTTCAACTCTCCAATTCCCTTGTCAATCTCGCGGCCTCCACTTATGCCACAGTCGCGAGGTACGCTTTGCGAAGAATCGGGATGAGCAGGTTCGGTCTGCACCATGGGAGGTGCGACAGTCGCTGAGTCGCTTCGCATTGGGGCACCGTCGCGGCTGCAACCGAGCGCGAGGACCGCTGCGATGAGCGGGATTCGGTGGGTGGTCACGAATAAAATCTAAGGCAAAAACGGAGGGTGAAAAAGCTAAGGGCCTGGGCGTTTTCACCTGCAGTTCTCCGTGCCCGATGAGCTTCGCCTATTCAGTCAACTGAATCGTCAACGGCTCTGTCAACCTGATAGTGATCCGCCCGCCGCTGGGTACGCACCCGTCGAAGTTCGCACTGCGACTAGCCACAACAGCCCCCGCCGCCGCACCGGTGGCAGCGCCGATCACTGTAGACTTTGTTCTACCGCCGAGTATCTGCCCGATCACTGCGCCAATGGCCGCGCCCGTTGCCACTTTCCTCACGTTGTCACCGCGCGACTCCGAACGCACTCTGTCCACCTGCGCGAACGTCGTCTCAGAACTCACCTGATACGTTTTTCCCGCAAACGTGATCGACTCGACTCGCAATCCGATCTCGATTGCGTCACCGGCACGCGCACTGCGATGAAGCGAAGTGATCGACACCGTCGCGGTCGCGCCAGCCGGAATCACCGTACCGTTGGCGCCCATTACAGGATCAGCGATTTGTGCGGTGAAGCGGTCGCCAACGCTGTTTGTGTTCGTGCATACGCGCTGGCCCGCGGAGAGAGCAACCTCGGAACCAGCAGACACTACACCAACCGCTCTCTCCGACCCGCGCGCGGTCACGCGCTCGGTGTTCCCCGATTCAGTCACACGTTCGGTGACACGTTCTATCGGCGCCTCAGGCGCAGCTTCCGCTACCCTCGGCCGGGTGGCAGGAGACCGCCGCGCAATGGTGCGCGGCGCCGGCGGCAATACAACCCGCCTTCGCGGAGCGGGAATTGAAGCCGGCTCGGGCTCGCTCACTATCGGAGCGGGCAATGGAGTCACCGGCACATCTCTCAACTCAGGCTGCGAAACGGTGTCCTGATTCGCCAGCGCAAGATCGCGTATGAGACTCGTGTCCTGTGCGAGCACGTCGTCCTGTTTGCCCTTGTCGCTGCAGGCAGTACCTGCTCCCGCAACGATCAACACGGCTACGATACCCTTCAGATATGGTTTCATGTTTGACCATGGTACAACGAAACACGCGGCGCCGCAGTGACAATCACTGCGGCGCCGCGCGCAGATACATCTAGAAGCGGGACCGCCCGATAACCATTCCGCCAATGGTAGCCGCCGATCCGATCCGGCCGCTTCCTGGGAACGTTCCAACCACCGGGATGCGATTGTTCACCGCGGTCTGTACTCTACCCCGGCCGCGGCCGCGGCCGTCCGTGCGCGGATCGCACTCATCGCCATCGACCCCTCCACCGCGCAGAACCACTGTGATGATGGTTCCCATTCCAATCCCTACACCGCCTCTACCGGCTCCGATGACATCATCGCCAGGCCCGGCGCCAACCGATTCCACTGGACGCGGACGTTGGCTGGGGAGCATCGCTACCTCATCGGGCGACGGAGCGATTTCGACCGGCTGCGGCTCGACCTGGGTAATCGCGTCCGATCTCCTGACTTCGACTGGCGCGGGAACAGCACGTGGCGCTGCCCGGTGCCTGGGCACCCGCTGCGACTGAGCAATACGTCGCGGAGCAGGCGGAGTCGTTCGCTCGAGCGCCGATACAACCTGCGTTCCAGCCTGTGACGCCGCCAACGTCAGCTCACTGGGTGTCCACGCGCGCTCGAGATCCTTCTGCAGATCCTGATTCATCGCAGTGTCGTTTCCACTGCAAGCCACCAACGCCAACGCGCCGGCCACACCGGCCACACCGGCCAGCCTCACGATCGTACGCACATGTCCTCCAGTTCCTGCCTGTCGGCGATCACCCGCTGCCCGTCTGGCAATCGGTTCACCGAAATGCATGCCACTCGTGCAACGGCCAAGCCATTGCATCCCAAGAGGGGAAACGGCGTACCGACCCCTGGTTTTGTCCTCTACCGGTGACGATTTTTGTCTCATTCTGATGACACCATGATCCCGCACCGCCCCTCGCGTCTCGCACTTATTGCAGCCATTGCCATCGCTGCCCAGCTCTCCTGTAACGTCGGACCCGAGCGCACCGTTTCCCCAAAAGAGCGTCAGGCCATTACCGATTCGATCCGGAATCTGGTTGTCAGAACCTACGACCTTGGCAAACCCGACGCGGTTGAGCGCCTCATGAGCCTTTACCCCCAGACCGGTCCAGTCTTTTCGGCCAGTAGCGGCCGCATAGTAACAACCCGGGCACAGCTCCAGGGCCAGATAGAGACGTTCTGGAAATACGTGGGGAGCAACATGCGAAACCCGAAATGGGAATGGACCGCAATGCACATCGACGTTCTATCTCCAGACGCGGCGGTGATGACCGCGTCATATCGAGTCCCGCACCTGAACCCCATGAACATGCCGCACACCATTGCCGGCGCATGGACCGCGGTGTTCGCGAAACGCGGCGGCCGCTGGGTGATTGTGCAGGAACACTTATCCGACGTCCCCGCGCCGGCGGAGCGCCAGCCCTAGGGTATCAGGCTGCGGCTCCGCCGGGGCGACGTTATTCTTCTCCTGAGGATCCGCCGGCGTCCACCGAAAGATTCAGGGCCTCGTTCAGCTGCGCATCACCACTGATGATCGAGCGCCACGAAACCTCGTTTCCCTTCCGATAGCCTTTCTTCGTCACCTTGATTCCGTCGGGCGAGATGGACGCGATATAGGACTGTCCATCGATGTCGATCTCCCGCTTGAGAACCTTGTCCAGTTTGGTAGCCATTAAGTTCCTCTGAGGTCAGGGTTCGTTTGATGCATATTTTGCACACCGACAATCTCGCAACAACCGGATTCCATGGATAGGATGAACGAAGACACAGCCGGCGAAGCTCCGTACCTCGTATACGAATTCGAGCGCAGGGCCTATCCCCTGTACGACGCGGCGTTTACAATCGGCCGCGATGCGGCGAGCAACATTGTTGTCCGCGAGCCGACGGTTTCCCGCTCGCATGCCGAAGTCCGGCGCGACGGAGCCGAGTATTTCGTTCACGCGGTCGGCGCGACGGTCACGCGTCACAATGGCGCCCCGGTCACCACGCCGGTGAAGCTCACCGATGGCGACCGCATCGAAGTCGGATCGGCCGAAATCTCTTTTCGCCGCGGTCGCCTTCCATTGGGCGTGTCGATTGTCGATACCGCCAGCCCTATCGGACACGACCCCGACGTCACGACCAAGCGCGACACTATCGCCAACCCGATACTGGGAGCGAGCAAGGGCGCATCGGACAAAAAGAAAAGCGCCCCGGGGACGCTCATTCTCTTCGTGGTCCTGATCGCCGCCGCGGTGTACTACTTCGTCATGCGGTAAACCGCTCGAGGACCTGCGCCTCAAGCGACTCCCTGAGCGGCTCGAGCTCGATCTTCTCAAGCACATCTGCAGCAAACGCGTAGGTCAAAAGCCTGCGCGCCTGGCTCATCCCGATTCCACGGCTCCTCATGTAGAAGAGCGCAGTCTCATCGAGCCGTCCAACTGTCGCTCCGTGTGTGCATTTCACGTCGTCGGCGAAAATCTCGAGCTGCGGCTTGGTGTCGATTCTGGCTTGATCCGACAGAAGCAGGTTGTTGTTGCTCTGCTTGCCATCAGTCTTCTGCGCCTCGGGATGGACGTAGACCTTTCCGTTGAACACACCGTGTGAGCGGCCGTCGAGGACGCCCTTGTAGAGTTCATGACTTGGGCAATTCGGCGCGACGTGTTCGATACGCGTTTGATGATCGACGTGCTGCACACCATCCACCATGTACAGCCCGTTCAGCACCGCTTCGGCCGCGTCGCCGGCAAGAGTCGTATAGACGTTGGTGCGTGAAAGCCGCGCGCCAGTCGCGAAAGAGAACGACTCATAGCGGCTGTTGCGCGCCTGATGCGCCTGCGCCGTCCCCACGTGAAAAGCGTTCCGGCTCTCGGTCTGCAGCTTGTAGTGGCCGAGTCGTGCGCCATCGGCAACATGAGCTTCGGTGACCGCGTTGGTGAAATACACATCGCCCCCAAGCGCGACGTAACTCTCGATCACGGTGCACTCCGAATGGCGCCCGGCGAATATGAGATTGCGCGTGTGAACGGCGGTTCCCTCTGCGCTCGCGTCCGAGATAAAGAGCAGGTGAATCGGCTTCGCTATCACGGCATCCGGGTCGATCCGCACCACTGCACCGTCTCGCGCGAATGCCGCGTTGAGCGCCGTGAAAGCGCTGGACTCTGCTCCGGCAAGTCGCCCGAAGTGCCGCTGAACGAGACTGTCGTCGTTGTCGATCGCGTCGGCAAGCCCACTGACCGTTACGCCGCTCGGAACATCGCCGCCACCACTCACCAGTTGGCCGTTCACGAATACGAAAGTGTGCCAGTCCTGGCCGTGCGAAAACCTCGCAAGGACTGCGGCTGACACAGGCGCGCCCGGAAGCGCGGGATTGAAAATCCGGTCACCAATCGGCGCGACACTCGTGAAATGCCAGTCCTCGTTCTTCATCGTCGGGAATCCGTCCGCCTCGAATCGGCTCATCGCAGCCCGCCTGATGTCCTGGAGCCAGGCTGGCTCGCTCGAAGACGCACCGAACCGGGCCTCGAAGTCGTGCCGATAGGCCTCGACTGGCGTCATGGGAGCGTCGCCCCTCGCTGGCCCGTCGCCGACGGCTTCGGCGAGAGTGAGCAGCGTATCAAGAACCTCGCTCACGCAGCGGCTCCAGGAATCCAGTCGTAACCCTTTTCTTCCAGCTCGAGCGCCAGCTCCTTTCCACCCGACTTCACGATGCGACCGTTGGCCAGCACGTGGACGTAATCGGGCACGATGTAGTTGAGCAGCCGCTGATAGTGCGTGACTACGATCGTCGCGTTATCGGGGCGGCGAAGAGCGTTAACGCCGTTCGATACGATCTTGAGTGCATCGATGTCGAGTCCCGAATCGGTCTCGTCAAGAATCGCGAGGCGTGGCTCGAGCACAGCCATCTGAAGGATTTCGTTGCGTTTCTTCTCGCCACCCGAGAATCCGGTGTTCACCGACCGCGTCATCATCGCCTGGTCCATCTCGACGATCTTCGTCTTCTCTTCCATCAAATCGAGAAACTCGAGCGGATCCAGCTCGGTCATCCCTTTCGCCTTCCGGATCTCGTTATAGGCCGAACGAAGGAAATAGGCGTTGGTGACGCCAGGAATCTCAATCGGGTACTGAAACGCCAGAAATATCCCTTGCTGCGCACGTACTTCGGGGTCGAGGTCGAGCAGGTTCTGCCCGTCGTACAGAACCTCGCCCTTTGTGACCTCGTATGCCGGGTGCCCCGCCAGGACCTGCGCAAGAGTGCTCTTCCCCGAACCGTTCGGCCCCATTACCGCGTGAACCTCGCCCGCTTTTACGGTGAGGTCGATTCCCTTCAATATTTCCTTGTCGCCGATATTGGCGTGCAGGTTCTTGATCTC
>JBKJRW010000178.1:0-11146 GCA_046593165.1 Gemmatimonadaceae bacterium | reverse complement strand
GGCGTCTCGGCATTGCTACGTCAAGTCCCCGTCAGGTCAGCTCTGCCGAGCCAACTCGCGCTCGGCCGCTAACAGTGAGGATGAAGCCAACGCCGCGGCGTGTTGCGATGGAAACCGTAGAGCCGGCGGAAGCCAGCTTCTTTCTGAGTCGAGCGACGTGCGCATCCACAACGTTAGAGCTGGGATCGAAGTGCATGTCCCAGACCTTGTCGTGGAGTTCACTCCGCGTGATGACCTCTCCGGCCTTGAGCATGAGGTGCTCGAGCAGGCGCAATTCCATCGCGGTCAGCTCGACTTCGTCAGCTTCCCGCAATACCCGCCGGGTGAGCCGGTTCAGGTGCAGATCGCCAAACGTCACCTGCTCGGTCGACCGCGACCCGGCACCACGGCGAACCAGGCTCCGCACTCTGGCCCGAAGCTCATCATTTGAAACCGGCTTCACAACGTAGTCTTCAGCCCCCGCATCGAGACCCCGAACGACTGATTCGGTGTTCCCCGCCCCTGTGTACAAGAGCACGGGCGTCGACTTGCCGGCCCGCCTCATCTCCTGAAGAATCGCAAACCCGTGCCTGTCTCCGAGATTCAAGTCCAACACGATGCCGTCATACTCGTTCACCAGGGCCAGCACCCGTGCTTCTTCGCCGGTGTAGGTCACGTCGATCGCGTAGCCGTCTTCAGCTAACACGCGACGTACGAGATTGGCAGTCGATTTGTCGTCATCAACAACAAGAATTCTCATTGTCTCACCTTGTTAGAGAGACGATCGACTCCATCGAATGGCAAACCTTAAAAGCCATGTATTCTGACAAAACCGTCATGGTCGCTTCATGATTCCGTAATCTATCGACGCACATTCTGTAGGCTATCCAGGGAATCGCCGCCAACAGCCGCGGCCCCTCTCCGAACACGCACCGACCACATTCCCCCCCTGACAAAGAACTCCGTGATGCCCGTTGCCGCTATCGACAATATCGTGACATCGGAGGCGGCGTTGCACTACCCGACCGGCCAGCAGACCGGAGCCGCATGGCTGCGGACTCCCCGCATTCTGGTAGTCGACGACGAACCCCTGGGCGTGAAGCTGATTCACCGTGTACTGGGCGCCGCACGCTACGACAACATCGTGTCCACAACCGATGCGTCGCAGGCTCTCTCGCTCGCCCGCATCTCGCTGCCCGATCTTGTACTTCTCGATCTGCACATGCCCGGCTTCGACGGATTCGACGTTCTCGAGGGACTCAGAACCGTCCTGCCTCAGGGAGAGTTCATTCCCGTAGTCGTGCTCACTGGCGATCTGATTCCGGATACGAGAAGGCGTGCACTGGCCGCCGGAGCCACCGATTTTCTGACCAAGCCGTTCGACGCCGGCGAGCTGGTGCTCCGCATTCACAACATGCTTCAGATGCGTCTTCTTTATCTCTCGCTGGCCGAACAGAAGGATGCGTTGCAGGCTGCACTTTCCCATCGCGACTGCGAACTGGAGGAAGCACGCCTTGAGTTGCTCGAGCGGCTTGCGCTTGCGGCGGAGTTACGCGACACGGAAACCGGACGGCACATGCAGAGGGTGGGGGAGCTGTCACAGACTCTGGCGTTACGGGTTGGCCTCGACGAGTGCACCGCGCGGATGATCGGGCGTGCGGCGCCGCTCCACGACATCGGAAAGATCGGCGTCCCCGACGGAACCCTGTTCAAGGGAGGGCCGCTCTCAACGCACGAGCTCGATATCATGCGGTCGCACACCATCGTCGGAGCGCGACTGCTATCTGGCTGCAAGTCGACGGTGATGCAGACTGCTGCGGTTATTGCCCGCCACCATCACGAGCGGTGGGACGGCACCGGGTATCCTGATCAGCTCAGCGGAAAGCAGACTCCGCTCGCCGCGCGAATTGTCGCCGTGGCCGATGTCCTCGACGCGCTTGTGAACGACAGGCCGTATCGGAAAGCATGGACCGAAGATGCCGCGATTCAGCTCATACTGGCTGGGAGCGGAACACACTTCGACCCGGAAGTTGTCAAGGCATTCGGCTCGCTGGAGTGGGTGTCGTCCCGGGGCGAGGAAGTTCTGAGGTGTGCGGTCTGACGGATGCGCGGAGCCATCCAGCACCTTCGCTTGCTTTTCAGTCGTCCCTCGGGCAGGTTCTGAAGGCAAGTATGACACAGTCCGCAGACAGCCTCGTGCCGTCGACGTCACCATCGACCGCAAGCGGGCTCCCTACGGGGCCCGCCGCCGCGCGCCCGGAGGACAGTCAGCAGTCCGTCATGATGCAGACGCATCTGCTGGATGCCGTGCAGCAGGCCATCGTGTCCACCGACCTTCAAGGCGTGATCGCGTCGTGGAACAAACATGCCGAAGTCCTCTACGGATGGACCGCAGCGGAGGCCATTGGGAAGGATGTCGCCGAACTGATCTTCGCCGAGGGCAAGCGTGACACCGCCGCCGAGCCGTCGGGCGAAGCGTTCGAAGCGGTAGCGAGGGTTCAACGAGACCGGCAGGTCCGACGCAAGGACGGCTCAGTGATCTGGGTGTCGGTCAGCGCCGCTCCGATCATGGACCTCAATGGCACGGTCACCCACTTCGTCGGCTGTTCGGTCGACATCACGGAACGTCGGCGCCTCGAGCACCAGTATCGCCAGTCGCAGAAAATGGAAGCGGTGGGTCGCCTTGCCGGCGGCGTAGCGCACGACTTCAACAATCTCCTCACCGTCATCAAGGGTCACGCCGAGTTCCTGTCTCGCGCGCTTCCGGCCGATGGCCAGTCACGCGAGGACATCGACCAGATATCGAAAGCGGCCGAGCGCGCAGCAGGCCTTACCAGGCAGCTTCTCGCGTTCAGCAGGCAACAGGTGATGGAAAAGCAGGTTCTGGATCCCAACGCTCTGCTTAGCGATCTCGAGAAGATGCTTGCCCGGCTGATCGGCGAGGACATCACGCTCACCGTTTCTCTCCCGCCGAAAATACCGTACGTGCTGGCGGATCCCGGCCAGGTGGAACAGGCGGTGATGAACCTCATTGTCAACGCCCGCGACGCGATGCCCGACGGCGGTTACCTCCGCATCACTACGCGGTCAGTGACGGTAACGCCCGAGGATGCGGCGAAGCATTCAGACGCGCGGCCGGGTAAATACGTCTCCATCGCGGTCAGCGACACTGGGTCGGGCATCGCGCCCGATCTCATGGTCAAGATATTCGAGCCGTTCTTTACGACGAAGGCCGCGGGAAGGGGAACGGGGCTCGGCCTCGCGACAGTCTATGGAATCGCGCAGCAATCCGGCGGCTTCGTAGAAGTGACGAGTAGTACTCGACACGGCACCACGTTCACGTTGTACCTGCCTGCCGCGCCGGCTGGCGCAGCGGATAAGGTCAGGAGAATCACGCCAGTCTCGAACCGTGCCCATGAATTGATACTGCTGGTAGAAGATCAGGACGACGTTCGCGCTGTTGCGCGGCGCATTCTGATGACTCACGGATACCGCGTAATTGAGGCGCGAAACGGCGTCGACGCGCTAGCCTTGCTGCACGGTATCGATCCCGGCGTCGACCTGGTGCTCACCGACGCTGTCATGCCGCAGATGGGAGGCCCCGACCTGATACGCGCGCTGCGTAACAAGCGGCCAGACCTTCCGGTAGTGATGGCATCGGGATACACCGACCACGAGCTTGTCACGTACGGCGCCGCCGGATTGAAAGTACCGTTTCTGCACAAGCCCTTCCGTGCCGAAGACCTGTTGCGAATCGTGAGGAGCGCGCTCGACGGCACGGCGAACTAGCCGGGCTGTCGTTACCGTCCGCCCCTACTGCGGCGGTTTAAGGCCCAGTGCCTTGTCGATCGTTCCAACTGCAACCGAATGATAGGTCGGACGCGCCCGGCGATACACATCGAGTGCCATCTTCTTCCCCCATTCGGTCTTCGCGAGATCCGTATACAGCGGTGCGACGAACTTCCTCCTGCCCTGCGACGTGAGAAATCTTTCGAGAGACGGGAACGCAGGTTCGTACCTGTTCGCGATGACAATTTTCAGCCATGCGAACATGATCTCGCTATTCCCGCTCGACGAGAGCCTGAACGTCTGGTCGAGGTCCGTCATGCGAACGGCCGGAATCGTGTCCGGAAGGGAGCGGAGAAAATGAAGCCATTCGTGCGTCGACCAGTCCTTGGCGTTTACCTTGGACGCTGTCCCACCGGCTTTCCAACTCTCCACTTGCCGCTCAACGGCGGCAAACGCCTCGGACCTCACCGTGGGGATGTTAGCGGGAATGCCGGGCTGATAGATCCACGCTCTGGCCTCGACCTTTCCGGCCTCGGCCGGAGTCACCAACTTCTGAGTCATCCAATCGAGCATGCGCTCCGAGCTCATCGGCTGGAATGCGAAGTGATCGAAATACTCGCGAAGGAATTTGTCTAGCCGCTCGCGCCCGACCACCGACTCGACGGTCTGGAGGAACGCGGCCCCCTTTTCGTAGGCGATGTCGGTCATGCCATCGTCGGGGTCACGGCCCGTAAGATCGAGCTGCAGCCTCGTTTCGGCACCGGTCGGACCGCCCGCATCCGCCACCGCCTTCGCCATATCCTGGCGGCCCAGTGTACGCAGCATGTCGGCGTACTGTCTGCCGCGCAACTCCTCCATGATTCGCGATTCGATGTAAGTCGTGAATCCCTCGTTCAGCCAGAAGTCGTTCCACGTCGCGTTCGTGACGAGGTTTCCCGACCATGAATGCGCCAGCTCGTGCGCGACGAGACTCACGAGCGAGCGATCGCCGGCAAGGACAGTTGGCGTCGCGAAGGTAAGTGTGGGGTTCTCCATTCCGCCGAATGGAAACGAGGGCGGGAGCACCAGAATGTCGAACCGGCCCCACCTGTATTTTCCGTAAAGCTTTTCGGCCGCCGCGACCATCTTGTCCACCTCGGCGAACTCGCTCGCCGCCTTCTCGACGACAGACGGCTCGGCATAGACGCCGGTGTTACTTCCGATTGGACGGAACGCAAGGTCACCTACAGCGAGCGCGATGAGATAGGGCGGAATCGCATGAGGCATTCTGAAACGGTAGACGCTCCGGCCCGCACCATCCTTCTCCCCATCGGACCCCACATGATCGGCACTCATCACTGCTCGCATGCCAGCGGGAACATGCACAGCAGCGTCGTACGTCTGCCGGATTCCGGGGCCGTCCTGCGTCGGCACCCATGTGCGCGTGAGAATAGCCTGACCCTGAGTAAACAGGAACGGCATTTTACCCCCTGCCGTCTGCGCCGGCGAAAGCCACTGTACAGCGGGAGCTTCGGGCGACGTCTCGTAGTCGATTACAATGGTATCACCCACCGTCGGAAGCGCGATCGAGAGAGGCGACCCCATGAAATCCTTTCCCGCCCCGAGCACGAAGCCAAGCGGCGTACCCTTGGCATCCTTTACGCTCCTGATCGTCAGCTCGCGCGTGTCGAGGATCACGCTGTCGGCGTTTTGCGCCCGCTGAATTGTGAGGCGGGCGATGCCTGCAATCTTTTTCGTAGCGAAATCGGGCGTGAGGTCGAGCGATACATTGGTCACGCGTGCCTCTTCGGGCCGCGCGTGCGAGTGGATATCGCGTTGCAATGGCAGCAACCCGGAATCAGTCGAAGCTGCCGGTCGCTTGGCCGGACTGCACGCAGCGGACGCCATCAGCACTGTCGAAATAACGGAAGCAAGCAACGTTCTTGTCATGTGTGTCTTGTTCGGTTGAATGCCGGATACGCGCAGGCAATATCCATGAAACTCAATTGGTTCGGTGAGCGATGGCACCTGCTTCTATCCGTAGCGGGCAACGAGCCGTCTTACCGTGTTGATACCTCGCCAAGTAACTGATGTGCCGAGGCTGCGTTCCATTGCAGCGCTCGCAAATCGAGACTCGCTCTGCCTGACGCGGCAGATCCAGAAAATCTCACGGCCCACAGCAGCGAAGTCATCGATCCCTGTGCGGAACGGGGCGAGCTTGTCCCGTTGCTCCGTAGTTACCGTATTCTCGGTGAACGCAACGTTGTAGGCCGCTGCTGCCAGGACCGCTTCAGCCTCGAACGGCTGAGCCTCTGTCACCGCGACCAGCTCCGGAAGCGTCCGCAGAAATGCCGGGACCGCGTAACCCAGTGAATCGCGCAGTCCGGACGATATCAGGCTCTCCAACCGGTCCGGCCTTTTCTTCGATTCGAAAATGACGTTCCCGCTCGCGATGAAAGTCTCGACGCTCCCCAGGCCCATTCCTTCGAAGAGCTCCCGGAGCTCCGCCATCGTGATGTTGCGGCCGCCCACGTTGATCGCCCGGAGGAATGCCACATATCGCATCGACTACTTGATCGATATGTATCGCTCGAGACGCGCTACTTCGTCCTTGTCCACGTACTTGCCGATCTCCCGCCGAAACTGCTCTGCTGATGTGAAGGGACGGTACTCCTCGAACTCGCGCAGCATTCTTGGTCCTACGCCAGGAATGAGGAGCATTTCGGCTTTGGTCGCCTTGTTGAGATCGAGTGGAATCCACAGGCGCGTGTAGACGGAATCCCGCTGCTTTTCATCGAGCTTCGGCGCAAGAATCCTGTCCACCGCGAGCATGCTGGTGTAAGGCCGGCCAGCGGCAACTGCTGCGGCGAGATCCGCAGTTATTCCCGGAACGATAGCGAGTTCGGCTGCGCTCGCGGAGTTGGGGTCCAGCATCCCTGAAGAAGGAGCGGGTGCGGGTTCAGCCGATACCGCGGCGGCCGCAACAGTATCCGGCGTTGACACGACAGTGTCGGCGCTCTTCGCGGCATCAGTGCTGCACGCCGTCGTGATGACGACCACGGCGAGTGACAAAATCATTCCTGCTTTCATGGTATTCTCCAGTTTGGCGCGAACCGATTGTCGGATTGCGCATGGATGCCTACACGTCCGCTTCCGTCGATTGTTCCAATCTCGCATTATCGGCCGACCGCTTGCCAGCCCACGCATACACAAGCCCCAGAAGTCCAACTTGCGCCAGCGCACCGGGCGCCAGCACGGGGGTCGCTCCAGTCAACACCTTCCATACCAGGGTCATGCCGCCCAGCCGTGGATCTCTTTCGCGAGCCCATTCAACGTTACCCACGAAATGCAGATAAATGCCAAGCGCGCCGGCGACGACAAAAGCAAACATCACGATGCGGAACGCTCGAAGCGACCACTGACCGGGCGCAAGCCACACTCCCAGCGTTGCGGCCAGCCCCGCGCCAAGCGAGATAATAGGTATCCACTGGTTGAGCCCATCGGTGTGCTCGAGGAGCAAGAGTTCGGTGGTGAGCCCGATGATTCCAACAGCGATCAGGACAAGGATCATCCTCCTTACCTGTCTGTCGGTGGCCGAACGGGTCTTCATGTATCACCCACGGTCCACATCCCGCTCAAGCGACTGCGGCCGCGCTGCGGAGCACAGTGAGCTCACAGTCGATGTGGTATGAGACCCAACGAGATGAAGTTTTGGCGGACTTTCGAATCGCGGGATCGTGTGCGGTGGGTCTGGCTTGGTGCCCGCTGGCGCGGGATCAGCGACTGGCTTCAGCAGCGCACGCCTGCGCCTCCGATGGCGGTGAATCTGCTCCCACGCGAGGCCGCCCGCGTAACCGACGCCCAAGCCGGCGATTCCCGAACAAATCCCCGCCGCGATAACTATCCCGAAGAAGTACCACAAGCCCCGCACGAAAGTGCCGCTCTCCAGCTGAGACGCAAGCAGGCCCCACGCCAACGGTGCCGATCCGATAAACCCCGTGAGAAATCCGAGATATCCAGCGATATCCATAATCGCCGTGCGGCGAAGGTGGTAGAACTCGGAAATCATTCTGCTCTCCCGCGCGAGGGTACCGCCTGAATGTAGCAGGTGGCGCGGCAATGACGCATTTTGCACATTGATAGATAGCCCTCCGAAGTATTCCGGAGGTCACGGGAGGAAGCGGGATGCGAACTTCGCCGACGTTCAGGATGTGCACTCCAGAGGCAGAACTATGACCAATTCGGCCGAAGTTCCGGTTGCCGGAGTGGTAACTCATCGCCCCAGCGAGCACGAGCTCGACGTATACGGTCTTACTCATCCCGGAAAGGTGCGTCCGAACAACGAGGATCATTTTTTGATCTGCGCGCCGCAGAAGCGGATCCATGTTTACCACACAAGCCTGCCGGATACGTCGATCCTCACCAAAGCGGAGCGTGTCGCGTTTCTCGCGCTCGTCGCCGATGGAGTCGGCGGAGCCAGAGCAGGAGAGGAAGCAAGCCGGATAACCCTCGAGACGATCACCAGGTACGCAACGAAGGCACTCGACTGCTATTACACGAGTGATCCCAGCGATGACTCTCAATTCATGCGCCAACTGGGAGAGGCTGCCTTGAAAGTCCATGCTGAGGTCGCCGTTGAGGCGGCAACAAATCCCGAGCGACGCGGCATGGCCACGACCCTCACTCTCTGGATTGGGATGTGGCCCAACGCCTACTTGCTCCAGGTGGGAGACAGCCGGTGCTACACTCTCCGCGCGGGTGATCTGATTCAGATATCGCGCGACCAGACGATGGCTGAGGATTTCGTCGAGCAAGGCGTTTTCAACCGTGAAGATGCAGCATTCAAGCGATGGTCAAACGTTCTGTCCAGCGCGATCGGAGGGCCCGAGGCCGCGCCGAAAGTCACCAAGGTGCCGCAGTCATGGGAAAGCGTGGGTCTCATGTGCAGCGATGGACTGACGCGTCACGTTTCAGACGAGAGGATCCGCGAGCGGCTTGTGAACATGACGTCATCCAGACAGGTCTGTGAGGATCTCTTGCAGGACGCGCTCGATGCGGGTGGCGAGGACAACATCACGATCATCGCGGGACGGGCGGTGCCTGACGAGAGCTCGCCTTCCGGAGACTAGTACCCAGCCGGATGTGGTGGGGGAGTTTCAGTAATCGTCCAGAGGAAATCGGCCCCGGATCAACCACTCGAGCGCCACGCGTGACTGACGCGTGACAATTCGTCCCGGCACCGCGCGCGGCCTGCGACCCGCCGCTTGCAAGCTCAAGAGGTCTGCACACACGTCCCGCCTTGCTCGAAGCCGCTCACTCTGAAGTACACGGGACATCGACGGCAGCAGGGCGAGAGGCTTGCCAAGCGCGAGAAGCAGACGGCTCATCCAATGCTGAAATCGAACCATGCGGGCGAAATCGCCTGGCGAATAGTGTTTTCGCCAGAACACCGCACTTCCCTCAAAAAGTTTGCGCCCGTATGCGTATTCGGAGACTCCGCGCTGGCTCTGGCGGTGCAAATGAATCACAACCACATCGGCGGCGTGGCCTACGGTGAATCCCCCCCGGCGCGCGCGGAGACACAAGTCGGTCTCGGCCTGATACAGAAAATAGTCTGCGTCGAACCCACCCAGACTTTCGATCGCAGAACGGCGGACCATCATGCAGCACCCGTTAATCCACGCAATTTCGCGACGCCGTAGACCCTTCTCGAGGGGAATCATTCCTTCGCCGGGGTAGAACATGCGGGGAGGAAAAAACGTCTTCGACTCACCCTCAAGTATGGCTGGCCCCGCGATCGCTTCGGCCGGGTGCGTGTCCATGTGATGCACCAGCCCGGCGATCATGTCGGGCCCGAAACTGATATCGGCGTTCAGAATCAGGACGTACTCGCTACCGCAGCGTCCAATATTGTGGTTGTGTCCACGGCCGTAACCGATGTTGGTTTCGTGCGCATGGATTTCTCCGGGACTCGCCGCAGTCAGAAGCGCAAGCGTCTCGTCGGTGCTCGCGCTGTCGAAGAAATAGGCTTCCCACTCCGAGCCATGCTGACCTCGAAGCGCATCCAGGAATGCTCCGAGACATCCATCGTTGTTGTGAGTGACGACGCTGACGGCCACTCTCGGTACCGTGGCACCGCCGTCCATGTCTGTGTTCATCGACGAGTTTCGCTCCACCGCGCCACCGCCTCGGGTGGCGTCGTAAACTCGCAGAAAGGGAGCGCAGGGTGTCGCACGAGCTCGGACGTGGTGTGCAGAAAGTTCCTCAAAAACGAGCGGTTGACGAGATCACCACTGCGTACTGCGACCACGAGTGGATTGGTCGACGGCCGATCGAGCTTCGATCGGATCAATGGCCACACGTACTCGTGTGAGAGCGAGAGATTGGGAGACCGGCTCGCGCGCACAAGGTATGGCCGGCGCCGAACCAGTCGCCATCCGATATCTGTCGTCGACAGCGGCAATATCCACAGGTCGTCGCGACCGGTCGGCTCCCCAGCTTCCATGAAGTTGTCGCCAAGGGGAACGTAAGGCTGGCGGGGGACGCCGCGAAAATCTGGCAGCCACTCCGTCGCGTGCGGATCGTCGTGGATGGGAATGTCTGGAAGACCGGGCTCGATTGATAAGTCGTAACGAATGCCGTAGCGCTTCAGAGCCGCGAGTGCGTGTTCGCTCATCCAGCGGTCGCCGAACCGATTGGCCTCGGGTGCGCGACCGAACATCGACTTGAATGCTTCAATGGAGGTGGCGACGCACTCGTCAAGCCAGGAGGGATCGCTGAGGTCGCTGAACCACTGCTCCCGATTCTGACTCCACCGCCACATGTGCACGTGAATCCCGCAGTAATCATCGTGCGCTTCGATAGCGCGCATTATTCGCGGGCAGGCTTCAGCGACCCAGTCGGCTCTGCCCCACGCTTTCTCGATTTGCGGATCTGCGCGGAGAAACCAGTTGAACCTCACGGCCCAACCGGTTGCCTTCTCGAGCTCGTCTCTCAGCCGCGCCAGGTGAATGATGGCGTCGCTCGACCCCTTCCATCCTTCAGCAATGTCGAGGGACTGGCGTCCGTCGGGCTCCACATCCACCATCAGAACGATCGGTCGGCGAAAGCCTGAGCCAGCCGACAGATCGTGCGACGACGACTGTAGTTGAGGGGTCTGATGCACGCCTCAAAGATGGGACTACGGCAGCGGGGGCGACAGCGTGAGTACGGCGCTCCCCATCGCCGGCGATAAGCAAGCCCCCCAAACAAAAAAAACGCCGGCGTCGATGCGGCGTTTTTTTGTCAGTGCTCGAGGAGTCGCCGGTCTAGCGGTCCACCGCGACGAACGCCCTCAGGGGAGCACCACCGGTACTCGCATCGGCAAGCACTACAGTGCGTCCCGTGCCACCACCGAACG
>JBKJRW010000118.1:0-2828 GCA_046593165.1 Gemmatimonadaceae bacterium | reverse complement strand
CGGTGGACGCAAGCGCGACAGTCGTGAGCAGCAACGCAAGCATGATGGGCAGGGGCAGGGACGTCTCCTCGAGATTGACGGTCTCCGCTGACATCTCCGCTTCGGGCGAGACAGTGGGTACCGCAGGAAGAGCGAACTTGACGCCCACTCCCGGTTCAACAGGCGCGCCTCCCACATCCCGCGCTTTCGCATACGCGAGGTACTCGGCCGGAAAGACTGCGACATGATAGTGCGGCGGATTCCGTTCTCTCGTCACGTCCAGGACTTTCGCGTTCTCGAGGTCCATGAGTGCGCGCTCGAGCCAGGCACGACTTGTCGCGCTTGCGGGAACACGGAAATCCACGGCCATGCCGGCCGGGTGTACCGACAGCTCGTGCGCATTCCGTGGCTGCAGCGCGCTGGGCCGCGTGATGCTGGTGACGACGAGCATTTCTCCGGTTTCACGCCGATGCTGCGCGGCGATCCGCTCGATGAAGAGCTTTGTCTCGGGCCGGGCATATGGAAAGGAAACACCGCTCAGCAAAAAATCTGCGTTGCCCTCCACGACCTCGAGTCCGCCGCTTTTAACAAGGGTCCTGACCTGCGCAGCATTCGCCATAAACGTGAGGTCTTCCTCAACCGCGACCTGATGCTGGACACGCATGGAGGATGGGGAACCGCGCAGGCCCGCAGCGCTCGCGCCAGAGGGCGAGACTGCGTACGCGGCAAGCGCGGACACCATGGAGAGGAACAGCTTCCTGGTCATGTCAGAATGTTGTACGCCTCAGGCACCGATTTAGTTCTCTCAGACTGACAAAAAGGCCGCGTGGACGACGGACCCCATCCGTCGCGACCCTGAGTCCGTCCACGCTTTGGATCGGGCGGTATATTCGGTGTGATGGCGACTCTAAGATTGCTGGCGGTCGCGGCGGTGGCCGTCGCATCAGCGCGGGGGAACGCCCAGTCGACACGTCCCACGGCCGCCCAGATTACCGCCAGGATAGTTGAACAAGCTGGCATCGCTTTGCCCAGTCCCACGGTAGACACGTTCAAGGCTGGCGACCCGGATACTCCGGTGCGTGGAATCGCCGTGACGATGATGGCAACGCTCGATGTCCTTAAGCGAGCGGCGGCTGGCGGAAACAATCTCATCATCACGCACGAGCCGACATTCTACGGTCATCGGGATGATACCGATGCGATGCAAAAAGAGAACGACCCGGTCCTCGCCGCGAAGCGGAAGTTCATCGCGGACAATGGACTGGTTGTGTGGCGTCTCCACGATCTACCGCACAGGATGCGGCCCGACATGATAAGGAAAGGCGTGGTCCGCGCCCTCGGCTGGGAGGGCAGGCAACGTGACACGACGGGGCAGGTTTTTAGAATTGCGCCGACAACGCTCGATGCGTTCGCATCCTCAATCAGCAAGCGGTTGAATTCCAATGGCACGCGCATCGTTGGTGATCCAACTGCCAGAGTGTCGAGCGTCGCTATCACTCAGGGATTCCCCGGCTTCGCCACAAACCGGCATGCGCTACAGTTGCACGAAGTGGATGTTCTGGTGATCGGAGAAGATCACGAGTGGGAAACGATCGAGTACGCGACCGACGCGATTTCAGCCGGCCAACTCAAAGGGTTGATCGTGCTCGGCCATATTCCATCAGAACAAGCGGGGATGGAGGAGGTAACGCGGTGGCTCCGGACTTTCATCACCGAAGTACCCATCGCGTTCGTGCCAACTCGCGATCCGTTCGCCTCACTGAGCCGTTGAAATAGACAGGCTGGGCCTGACGGGCGCGGCGCGGGCGAGTATCAGCGCCGCGACAGCCTCCGGCGCCTCCTCGTGAACGAAGTGACCAACACCGGCAAGCCACTCGATCCGCAACAGGCCGCCGAGCGGTTGCAGGGCATCCATCTCTCCAGGCACCGGGCCACCGATGTGGGGAGCTTCTCCAAGCAAAACCGTTATCGGGGATCTTACACGAGCCACGACTGCGGCGAGCGACATTGGCTCCTGTGTACGTGACAGGCGCAGTGCCATCTGGATCACACGATCAATACCGGTAATGAACGGGTTGCAATACGCGGCCTGCGTTTCTGCGTCGAGCCAATTAGTGTGGCCGGAGCTCTCCCGCAATCCTCGGACGATGCGGCCCTTGATGAATGCTTTTCCACCTGGAATGCGCGCAATGATGGGAACGAGACGCAGCGAGCCGGAGAAAACGACGGTCTTCTGACGTGCCAGGGCGCCGACATCCAGGAGGTAGAGCTCCGCAACCCGGTTTGGATTGAGCGCTGCAACACGAAGCGCGACACCTCCGCCGTGCGAGTGACCGATGAGTCGCGCGGATGGTACCTGACTCCTCTCGAGGACACGGTCAACTCGCCTCGCGAGCGCCGTGAATGACAGATCCGCTGAGTCGACTGACAACCGATAGGGGTCGATCACGATCACGCGATGGCCGTGCCGCACGAGCACGTTCTCGAGACGCCGGTATCCGGCCAGACCACCCATGAGCCCGCTGATCAGCACGTAGGTTTCAGCGCCCGATCCCGAGACGCGAACGGCGGGCTCGATGATCGGTGCCTGCGCCGGCGTGAGTGAGGGAATTCCGGCGGTTGCCAGGGCCGTTTGCCAGATCGATCTCCAGATCGATCTCCAGATCGATCTCCAGATAGACTTGGTGACGCGCGGCGATTGAATCGCCATGATCCGCTCCCCATTGGGTTCATGGAGGAACGCGAAAACAGGACACAAATCGGCTCAAAATTGCGGTTGCGTCACGAGCGATGGGCACACTCGCCTCTCACGGACTATAGCCCGGAGTACGAAATTGATGCGGCACTTA
>JBKJRW010000042.1:0-5500 GCA_046593165.1 Gemmatimonadaceae bacterium | reverse complement strand
AGCCCGAGACGACCAACTACCGCTCCTTCAAGCCGCAGAAGAGACCATCCTTCTCCGGCTTGAAGGAGCGGTAGTTGATCGTCTCGGGCTTCAGTACCTCGCCCCATGACCACCACGTGCGGAGGCCCGACATCTCGAGCCTCTCACGCTCCTTTGGATCCTTGGGTCCGCGCATCTCCTCAGGTGAGGCGATGCGAACCTGGATGTAATCGAACGACGATGCGCGGGTCTCGCGCGAGCTGCGAAAATCAATCATGAATTATTCCCCGCTCCCGTTACCGTTTCCGATGCCGGAGCCATTGTTGCCCAGCCCATACCCGCTCGAAGCGTTCGCTCCCATGCTCACGTGGATACCGAGCGCCTTCAACTCCTGCACGAGCACGTTGAACGATTCCGGGATGCCCGGCTCGGGAAGGTTCTGTCCCTTCACGATCGCTTCGTACACGCGGCTGCGGCCATTCACGTCGTCCGACTTCACAGTCAGAATTTCCTGCAGCGTGTGCGCCGCTCCATAAGCCTCGAGCGCCCACACTTCCATCTCTCCAAAGCGCTGTCCACCGAACTGCGCCTTGCCCGCCAGCGGTTGCTGCGTGACGAGCGAGTACGGTCCAATGCTTCGCGCGTGAATCTTGTCGTCCACGAGGTGTGACAACTTCAGCATGTATATCTCGCCGACGGTGACGGGATTCGAGAACGTCTCGCCCGTCCGTCCATCGCGCAGGCGAACCTTTCCGCCCGCCGAGATTCCAGCAAGGCGCATCAATTCTGCCGCCGCCAGATCGACGTCGATGTCCGACTTCCTGCCAAGCGAAGCGGCAAGCGCCGGCAACTCGAGCCCGCCGAGCACCGAAGTTTCGTCTGCCTCGCGGCGCTTCTCCACCTGATTGCCTGCCGTGCGATACTGCTGCTTCGCCACAGCGGAAAGCTCCTCGTCACCTTCATCACCGCGATGGAAGGCGATCTGGTTGTCGAGCTCGGCGTACTCCCGTCCCGCCAGCTCCTTTGCCGCTGCCGTAAGGAAGTCGCGGATGCGATTGAACACATCGCGCGTCTCGGCCGAAACTCCGCGCTTGGCGAGATCGTTGATCGTCGCGTCTGCAAGAAGTTCAACACGCTCGCCTTCACCGGCCTTGTCGTGGCGCGTGTCGGAGATGATGCCGCGAACCTCCGCGTCGGAGATTGTCACGCCCGGAACCGTAAGGTCGAGCGCGTCCCTCACCCACGTAACTGCCGCGAGCTTGAGCAGAAGCCCGATCTCGCGCTCGTTCGCCCCCTGGAAGACCGGGGTCTTCGCATAGAAGCCCAGAAGTCGTGCGGCCCAGCCGAGGTGCGTCTCCAGAATCTGGCCGACGTTCATTCGGCTCGGCACGCCGAGCGGGTTCAGGACGATGTCAACAGGACGTCCGTCCGGCAGGAAGGGCATGTCTTCTTCAGGGACGATGCGGGCAACGATACCCTTGTTACCGTGGCGTCCTGCCATCTTGTCGCCCACCGAGATCTTTCTCTTCTCGGCCATGTAGACCTTCACCAGCTGGATGACGCCCGGGGGCAGCTCATCCGGCTGAAGCACCCTGTCGATTCGCTCTTCCGCCTTCTCTTCGAGCTTGGCCTTCTCGTCGTTAGCCGCGTCGATGATGGTGCGGATCTTCTCGTTCATCGACTTGTTCTCGACGCGGAACGTCTTGAGGTCGAGTGACGAGAGCTTGAGATCCTTGAGAATCGCCGGCGTCAGCTTTGTGCCAGCCGTGATCGCTTCTTCGACCGTGCCACTCTTGAGTGCGAGCGAGACCGTTTGGCCGTCGAGCAGATCCTGAAGCTCCGCATCGCGTACGTCGTTGACGCGGATTTTCTCCTCGCCCTCGAGACGCCTGATCTCACCGATTCGCTCACCGCGGTCTTTCTCGACCACCTGGTCGTCTACGCGCGAGAAAATCTTGACGTCGATGACGACGCCTTCCATTCCCGGCGGAACCTTGAGCGAGGAATCCTTCACGTCCTTGGCCTTCTCACCGAAGATCGCGGTGAGGAGCTTCTCTTCGGGAGAGAGCTCCGTCTCGCCCTTCGGAGTGATTTTTCCGACGAGGATGTCGCCCGGCTTTACATGCGCGCCGATGCGGACGATGCCGCGCTCGTCGAGATCCGTCAGTGCCTCTTCGGCAACGTTCGGAATTTCACGAGTGATCTCTTCCTGCCCGCGCTTGGTGTCGCGCACGTGCAGTTCGAGCTCCTGGATGTGGATGGACGAGTAAACGTCTTCCTTTACCAGGCGCTCGGAGAGAACAATGGCATCCTCGAAGTTGTGACCGTACCAGGGCATGAACGCCACGGTGACATTGGCGCCGAGCGCGAGCTGTCCGAACTCGGTCGATGCACCATCGGCGAGAACGTCGCCGGCCTTCACCTTCTGGCCGCGTGAAACGATCGGCCGCTGGTTGATGGCAGTGTCCTGATTGGTTCTCCAGTACTTCTTGATTTTGTACCGGTCGTGCTGTGTGAGCCGCGAGAGCGGGCGATCTGAGTCCTTCTTGCCCTTGCTCTCGGTGGTTGCTCCAGTGCCCGTGTCGACGATGATTTCGTCGGCCGTGACGCTGGTGACAGTTCCCGGACGGTGTGCGATGATTGTCGCGCCAGAGTCGCGTGCGACTTTCTCCTCGAGCCCGGTGCCGACAAGCGGCGTGCGCGGGTTGAGAAGGGGAACGGCCTGCCTTTGCATGTTCGAGCCCATCAACGCGCGGTTGGCGTCATCGTGCTCGAGGAACGGGATGAGCGCAGCGGCGATGGAGACGAGCTGCTCCGGCGCCACGTCCATGAAGTCGATGCGGCTCGGGTTGGTGAGCGGAACGTCTCCGCGCTGGCGGCAAAGCACGAGCTCATCGACGAACGATCCGTCGGGATTGAGCGGTGCGTTGGCCTGCGCGATGACGATGTCCTCTTCCTTGTTGGCGTCGAGCCACGAAATGTCATCCGTAACCTTGCCGTTCTTGACCACGCGGTACGGCGTCTCGATAAAGCCGAGGTCGTTCACCTGCGCGAAGCAGGCGAGCGACGTGATGAGTCCGATGTTCGGACCTTCAGGCGTCTCGATGGGGCACATACGGCCGTACTGCGAGTAGTGCACGTCACGCACTTCGAAGCCAGCGCGCTCGCGCGTGAGGCCACCCGGTCCGAGCGCCGACAGACGACGCTTGTGCGTCAGTTCGGCGAGCGGATTGGTCTGATCCATGAACTGCGAGAGCTGCGATGATCCGAAGAACGCCTGGATCACTGCGCTCACCGTACGCGCGTTGACGAGGTCGTCGAGCGAGATCTTTTCTGGATCGGTGTTGATCGACATGCGCTCCTTTACCAGGCGCGCCATGCGTGACAGACCGACCGAGAACTGGTTGGCGATGAGCTCGCCGACCGAGCGAATGCGGCGGTTGCCGAGGTGATCGATGTCGTCCGTGTAGCCGCGTCCCTCGTGCAGCTCCATGAGGTAACGGATGATCGCGACGAAATCTTCCTTCGTCAAAACCGTCTCACTTGCCGGGCGGTTCGTGAGGAGGCGCTGGTTGATCTTGTAGCGGCCAACGCGGCCGAGGTCGTAGCGCTTGGGCGAGAAGAACAGCCGCTCGAGCGCCTGCTTGGCCGTCTCGCGGTTGGGCGCGTCGCCCGGACGCAGCAGCGAGTAGATCTGGCGCAGCGCCTCTTCCTCGGCGTGCGTCGGATCTTTCGCCAGCGTGTTCTTGATGAGCATCGACTCGGCGCGGCCGGAGGTGACGAACACCTGGACCTTGTTGATCTCGGCCTTGCGAAGCTTTCTGATCGTCGTGTCGGTGAGCGACGTGTCCTTGTCGACGATGACTTCGCCGGTTTCGAGATCGACTGCGTCGAGCGCGAGGATACGGCGCTGCGGACGTTCACCGCGTTCGATGGCGTCCATCTCGTCGCGGAGATCGATCGTCGTGTATGATGCGAAAACCTTGACCTTGTCGATCTTCAGGCGCCGGAGGCGGTTGAACACCTCTTCGGTCAGCTCATCGCCTTCGGAGACGAGCAACTCCGACTGGTCGCGCTCGAGCTGCGTGCGCGCCTTCTTGGTCTTGAGCTTGGGTGCCTCGGGATCGACTGCCTCGCCGGCCAGGCTGATGTTCTCGGCGATGATTGCGCCGAGTACTTCGCGCTGGTCCGTTCGGCTCTCGCGCTTCTTTACCAGGTCGAGCTCGCGCTCGCCGAAGAAGAGGCGGAGGATCGACGAGTTCGTTCCGTAGCCGAAGGCGCGAAGAAGCGCCGTGGCGGGGAACTTCTTCTTCTTGTCGATGTGGACGTAGATGACGTCGTGAATGTCAACCGTGAACTCGACCCACGATCCGCGGAACGGGATAATGCGCGCCGAGATGAGGCGCTGTCCGTTGGGGTGCGTGGACTCTTCGAACACCACACCGGGTGAGCGGTGGAGCTGGCTCACGATGACGCGCTCGGCGCCATTGATAACGAAGGTTCCGAGAGGAGTGAGCAGCGGAAGCTCACCGAGATAGACTTCCTTCTCGATGATGTTCTTGGGGCGCTTGCCCGCTTCAGTCGTTTCGAAGATGACAAGCTGCAGCGTCGCCTTGAGCGGCGCCGAGTAGGTCATGTCGCGCTCGATGCATTCGGCGACGGAGTATTTGGGATCTCCGAGCGAGTAGCTCTTGAACTCCAGCGAGAAATTCTCGTGGACGTCCGTTATGGGAAAGAGATCCTTGAAGACGCGCTCGAGCCCGATGTCCTCTCTGTTGTGCAGAGTGGCATCCAGCTGCAGCAGCGATTCGAACGCGCGCGTCTGGATGTCGAGCAAGTGGGGCATGTTCATGCCCTGATCGAGCTTGGCGAATGAAATTTCCTTCATCAGTTCTGGCATTTATCACCTACGGCACAGGCGCAAACAGCCCCACACCAGGAAATCGCGAAATTTTCGCGGGACCGGGTTGGAGCGTGTGGATGAGCTTCAGTTTTGGAACGACGTGAGGTTTGGTGCATGGCGTCGAAATGAAAGTGAGGGTCGAGGGATCCGGCCGGCTCTGGCGCCGGCCGAAAACCTTGAACCCTTACTTCACTTCGACTACGGCGCCCTGCTCTTCGAGCTTTGCCTTCATCGCTGCTGCTTCGTCCTTCGTGACGCCCGACTTGACGGCACTTGGAGCGCTGTCAACGAGGTCCTTCGCTTCCTTCAGGCCCAGGCCGGTCAGCTCGCGCACGACCTTGATGACCTGAATCTTCTTGGCGCCTGCCTCCTTGAGCCTGACCTCGAACTCGGTCTGCTCTTCGACTTGGGCGGCAGGTGCGGCACCAGCTCCGCCTGCGGCGGGGGCGGCGGGGGCAGCCGCCGAGATGGTGACGTTGAACTTCGTCTTGAAGTTTTCGATGAGCTCGGCGAGATCGAACACCGACATGTTGCCGATTGCTTCGAGGATCTCGTCTTTGTTAAGAGTTGCGTTCGCCATTGTGTTTGTTCTCCGTGAAATTAGGCGCCTTCGCGCTG
>JBKJRW010000213.1:0-5722 GCA_046593165.1 Gemmatimonadaceae bacterium | reverse complement strand
GACTCCCGCCCGCATGGAGCAACGCCTTGGACGCATCGCGCGGCTTGGTTCGCCGCATGCCGCGGTGTTCGCCTATGCGATTCGCCCGCCCGCATGCACGGAAGAGATAACCAATATCGAACGAATTCTTCGCGACAAGATGATCGAGGCCGGGGTGATCGTCCCGGATTTTCCGTCGCTCCTCCCCTCGACTCCGCCCGCGATGTCGCTGGAGCGGACTCAGCCAGCGTTGGTCGAGGCGGTGCGCCGGACGTTGTCAGAGTGGATGCCGGCACTGTGTAATCCGGAGGGTGAAACGACTCTCATCGGTGCCGTCGCTGCCCGAGTACCCGGATTCGTCGCCGCCTGCCGAAAAAACGGTCGGGTATGTCTGATCGCATCGCAGGGCGCCGAGCTATCCGATGATCCTGTCTTTGTGCTGGAATGTGTACGACTATGCTGCGGCCACAGCTGCCTACCCATCGTCGGAGAATGCGATACTGCGATCGCAAAGCTGAACGCCCACCTGGCAGTATCGCGCGCGCTTGAAGGTGTTGGCTCGTCGAAACTTCCCGGCCGTGCCGACGACGCATCCGCTCTAATGCAGCGCATAGCGCGCACTGCCCGCCGCGCTCGGCCACATGAACGGGCCGCGCTTCTCTCACTTGGCGAGCACGCCCGGGATGCAGTGGCGGCAGCGCACGGTCATTTCGCCGAACGGCGTCTGGCGGAACTTTCGCGCGTCGATACCGATGACGAGACATGGTTGCGGCGTGTGATCGCGTCGTGCGTGACCGGCGAGATGCACCGGGCGCGGCCCGGCAATGACGACAAAGTGATCGCGTTGATCCTCCTGCGGGATACTGCGGGAAAAGAAATGCGCTTCCTCTCGCAACGGAACGCTGACGGTGAATGCATTGATCCGGTTTAGGGTTCGCATCCGGACGGGATGTCCTCGTTCGGATCACAGCGAAGGAGGCAACAATGCGAACGCGAAACACGTACGTAGCACTCCTGCTGGCCCTTGGGGCCGGCACCGCGCTCACGGTCGTGAGCTGCTCACCCGACACCACCGCTCCGCCAATATCCCTGGCGGCGCCAGACCCACGGATAACGCTACAGAAAGTCGAGGATCTGCGCGCGAAGTACGGGTGGGTCGGCAAGTACCACACGGACGGCCTCGCCTACGTTTACAAACAGCTCGCGAAGAGTGGCAAGAAAGTGAACGGACGCGATGATGCCTGCCGGATCGCGACAAGAGCGACCAAGGAATTTCACAAGGCCGCGCGCAAGGGCGAGGTGCCGGCTGGCATGGTCGGATCCTCGTTCGACATTGGGGAATGCGTTCCAGCTTCCGGCGTAGCCCCCATCCGTGGGACCATTCTGTCCGGCCCGCCCGGGTTGGTGCCGCGGCATTCGCTTTCCGGCGCGGCGGTGGGTTACCTCGATCGGCTGGGTGCGGTTCCCGACAATTCGAACTCACCATTCGAGTACGCCAATCAGGTCACTGGCATCGAGTTCGAGGCAGCGGCGAATCTTCCCGAGAGCGAAGCGGGAGCGGTCACAGCCGTCGCATCCGTTGCGCTCAGCTCGGCCACCTACTGGGAGCAGAATCTCGACTCGTGGGCCGCGCTGCCGGGCACGCTCCCACTTCCCTACACACGCAACGCGGGCGGGGCGCTGCAAAGTGTTGACGTCGCCCCCGGGAAGCCGGTTTACGCCGGTACGCCCAGGTGGTGGCGCAATCCGGCTGTGGTCGGTTTTCGCCGGGTTCTCGGTGCAGACATAATGGCCGGCGGCAGGACCGCCTACGTGGCTTGGGCGTTGGGGCCAGTCGCCCTCGATGCGGTCGCGGTAAGCGCCCTCTGGGGCTCCGCGACAACCGCAGTAATCCTGCTATTCTAGAGATCGGCCCGCAGGCGGTGTTTCGTGGTCTCGAGCAACAATATGATTGCGCGTCCGGGAGATGGATCACTTCACTATATCGTTCGATTCCGAACCCGGATCTCACCTTATCGGAGTACCTGCCATGCGTAACCGAATCCGCAATGCCTCACCCGAAGTCTTTGCACTCTACAGCGCCATAGTGGGAATTGCGCTGGCAGCAGTACTGGCGCAAACGCGTGTCCTGGCGTTCGGCTCTTTTCAGATGATGCTGGTGAGCTTTCTAGTCGCCGACATTGGCCTGTATGCCATGATGAAGTTGGGCCTAATAAAGTTGCCGCGCGACCGCAGCCAGCCCTGAGTCACTCGCGGCGCATCACTCTGTTGGTGCGCCGCGTCTCAGTCAGGTACCCCGTCGAAGAATTCCACCACGCCCGTGGTAAGTGAATACTCCGCCCCGACCACTACCAGGCCTTCATCCCTTATCAACTGCTCGAGCACCGCGGAGCCGTGACTGAGGTGGTCAACAGACGCGCGGATGTTCGCACGGCCCGCCTGCTTCACCAGAGCATCGAGATCGTGCCGGAGCTCGGTAGCGAGAAGCCCTTCCACTGAAGGCCTTATCCGGTCCACGATGGACTTCAGGTTGCGCGACTGATTCTCGGTAGGCCTCTGCAGCTCCTCGACGGTAGCGAGAATAGCACCACACTGAGAGTGCCCGAGCACCACAACAAGCCGGGTCTCGAAGCGCGCCGCAGCGAACTCCACGCTTCCGACCTGCGAGGGAGCGACGATGTTGCCCGCGACTCGAATCACGAACAGGTCGCCAAGGCCCTGATCGAACACAATCTCGGCCGGAACCCGTGAATCGGAGCAGCCCAGTATTATCGCGAACGGCTGCTGCCCCGTCGCCAGTTCGTCGAGGCGGGTGTGACTCAGAAAACCCTCGGAGCCGCGCACGTTCGACGAAAATCTGACATTCCCTTCACGCAGCCGCTCGAGCCCTTCACGCGCTGAAACCATCGGCGTCATCCTCTCAGGCAAGCGTTCACAATAAACGAGCTTGCAGGAAAATACCCGCTTCGCGACTTGTCTGGCGAAAAGCCGCCTCCTCGACGCGAGTTGTGCCTCAGCTTGCTTTATTGTTCCTTACAAGAGAATGATTTACACGTCCACACGAATTTTTCGAACCTGCGCCGCTCTGCTGGCTGCGCTCGCTGTGCCTGCATGCAGCGGCGCGGCCCGAGGTGCCGGTCAGACTCCGGCTCAACCCGGAGCGAGCGGGCAAGTTGGCGCCGTCGCAATCGCGCGGGCCCGCGCCGATAGCGCCCGCTATCCCTGGACGGCCGCCGATGCGCATTTCATGTCGGCCATGATCGGCCATCACGCGCAGGCAATTGTGATGGCCAACATGGCCGCATCTCACGGCGCCAGCGCATCCGTGCGCACATTGGCCGAGCGAATTGTAAACGCGCAGGAGGACGAAATCGCCACGGCAGAGCGTTGGCTCCTCGATCGCCAACTACCCGTACCGAAAGCCGTCACACCACGAATGAGGATGACGATGGACGGAGCGGAACATGACATGACGATGCCGGGAATGCTCCGGCAATCCCAGATCGAGCAGCTCGACATGTCGAGAGGAAGGGAGTTCGACAGGAGCTTCCTCACCTTGATGATCCAGCACCACCGCGGTGCGGTCGCTATGGTCAGGCAGCTATTCGGTTCGTACGGAGCCGGCCAGGATCAGACCGTTTTCAAATTCGCGTCCGATGTCGATGTCGACCAGACCACTGAGATTGCAAGGATGGAGCGAATGGTCGCCGCCCTCCCCCAAGCCGGCCGTTCTCCCTGACCACTTCGATCCACACGCGTTCCAGCAACTCGTCTCCCACAGGAACAATTAATGGCATTCGATTTTCAGCTTCGCCCTTCGATAACGCGTAACAACTCCGCATCGCTGCTCCGCCAGTCCCTCGTCATCACGCTCCTGCTCGGAGCGGCGTGCGCTCAGGCGACCTCGACGTCGAACACCAACGGCGGCATGTCCACCATGGCACCACGTCCCGATCCGCGCATCGGACTCCGCGGCGGAGTGATGGACGCTGCTGAGACATCCTGGAACCTGCGAGTGCTCTCGAAGACGCCACCGTCAGAGAAGTTTGTCGGCAAAATCAATTCCGACATCGCCTTCTCCGGCAATTACGCCATTCAGGGTAGTTTCGACGGGTACCAGGTCTGGGATATTTCCAACCCGGCATTGCCAACGCTGAAGACGGCATACGTCTGCCCGGCATCGCAGAGCGACGTCTCAGTCTACAGGAACCTTCTCTTCGTATCTGGCGAGAGCCTCGGCGCACGCCTCGACTGCGGGACCCAGGGCGTGAAGGAGACCGTCAGCACCGAACGGCTGCGCGGCCTGCGCATCTTCGACATCAGCGATATCACCAGGCCGAGAAACGTCGGCAACGTGCAGACGTGCCGTGGCTCGCACACGCATACAGTGCTCGTTGATCCGAAGGACACCGAGAACGTGTACATCTACATCTCCGGCTCGTCCGGAGTGCGTTCACCGTTGGAGCTCGCCGGCTGTGCGCGCGGAATGCCGGCGTCCGATCCCAACTCGGCCCTGTTCCGAATCGAGGTGATCAAGGTGCCGCTGGCCCATCCGGAGCAGGCCGCGATCGTCAGCTCGCCACGGATCTTCAATGATCTGGTCGAGCCGGCGCGACATGCCGATACGCCGGCGGATATTGCCGCCGCCCGGAAGGTTCTCGACTCAGCGCGCATCGCAGGCGCGTTTATCCAGATATCCAATGGGGCGGAGCGAGTTGTGTCATCGGAACTCGCGGCGCAGTTGCTGGACAGCGTCGTAAGGGCTCGCAATGGGACAGGCGCACCAACGCGCGGAGACAGCTCGGCCCTGCGTAAGGCGCTTCCGGAAATCCTCGCGGGGATGGAAGATCTCCCGGCAGTGAGCGGCGACGGTCCCCGTCCGGGCCCCACACAGTGCCACGATATCACCGTGTATCCGGCTATCGGACTCGCCGGGGGCGCATGCGGGGGATACGGACTCCTGCTCGACATTCGCGACCCTGCGCGTCCCTTTCGCATCGCCGCGGCGTCCGACGAGAATTTCGCGTACTGGCATTCGGCGACGTTCAATAACGACGGTACGAAGGTGCTTTTCTCGGATGAATGGGGCGGCGGAATGCAGGCGAAATGCCGCATCACTGACAAGAAGGAGTGGGGCGCGGATGCGCTGTTCACGATTGCGAATGGGCAAATGCGCTTCAAGAGCTACTACAAGTTGCCGGTAGCACAGACCCCGCAGGAGAACTGCGTAGCGCATAACGGTTCGCTCATTCCGATCCCCGGACGTGACGTCATGGTGCAAGCCTGGTATCAGGGCGGCATTTCCGTTTTTGACTGGACCGATGCGGCGCGCCCAAAGGAGATCGCGTTCTTCGATCGCGGCCCCGAGGATTCGACGAGAGTCTCATTGAGCGGGTCGTGGTCGGCTTACTGGTACAACGGCGTGATTGTCAGCTCCGAAATCACCCGCGGGCTCGACATTGTTGAACTCGTGCCGAGCGCGTTCATCTCGCAAAACGAGATCGATGCTGCGAAGACCGTGGTGTTCGACTACTTCAACACTCAGGGACAACAGAAACTCGTCTGGCCGGCGAGCTTCGCGTTGGCGCGCGCGTACACCGATCAGCTCGCGCGGTCGAACGGCCTGGGCACTGGGCGAATTTCTGCGATACGGACAGCGCTCACGAGCGCGGAGAATACTTCAGGGGCTGAGCGGCGGGATCAGTTGACTCGGTTGGCGGGAGAACTGGACGGGGACGCGCGC
>JBKJRW010000135.1:0-4372 GCA_046593165.1 Gemmatimonadaceae bacterium | reverse complement strand
GAGCGGCACAGCGCCTCTTGTCCGCGCGGCTGTATCGGACTCACTCGGCCGGTTCGCGCTCGACGATGTCCCGGAGGGACGCTACGCGCTCGGATTTTTCCACCCAATGCTCGACTCACTCGGCATAGAGGCGCCGCTGCGAGAGGTGACCGTTGACGGCAACCGGCCTGTGAGGGCCGACCTTGCAATTCCCTCCCCTGCCCGACTTCGTACAGCAATCTGCGGATCGCGGTCGTTCCCTGATTCGGGCGCCGTTCTCGTTGGCTTCGTTCGTGACGCCGAGCGCGGCAGGCCTGTCGCGGGCGTTACGGTGACCGGAGAGTGGCTCGAGATTTCTTTCCGGAAGGACGGAATGCTTCGCCGCGTTCCCCGGATCGTCGCCACGACGGGGGAGAATGGCTGGTTCGCCATGTGCAACGTGCCCAGCGATGGCACAATGGCGATCGTCGCCAGTCGCGGCGCGGACAGCACCGACGTCATCGATGTCGACGTACCCGCACGTGGTTTCCTGCGCCGGGAGTTGTTCCTCGGGCCGGCACGTACTGTCCTCACCGGAGACACCTCGCGGCGCGGTGATGCATCTGCCCCTGCTCCACGGCGTGTGCACCTGGGCAATGGCCGTCTGACGGGAATTGTTGAGTCGATTACAGGGCGGAAGCCGCTGGCGGGCGCCCAGGTGCGCATTGCAGACGGGCCGGTGACACGCGCAAACGACCGAGGCGAGTGGACGCTCGCCAACGCGCCGGCCGGCACGCGGATGCTCGAGGTCCGCGCCCTTGGTTACTATCCCGAACGGCGGCGCGTGGACGTCGTCGCCGACGCGCCACCGCTCCTCATCTCGCTATCCACGCTCAAGACTGTACTCGACACCGTGCGAATTCTTGCCAGCCGCCGCGTATACGACCGGGATCGGAACGGTTTCCAGCAGCGACAGCGAAGTGGAATCGGCCATTATCTCACGCCCGAGGACATAAGCCGTCACCGTCCCAACGCGACCTCGGATCTGTTTCGCCTGGTCGCGGGCGTTCGACTGGAATACGATCCGAACGGAATGGAAAGAAACATCGTGGTGCGCGGCAACACGGCCGACTGGTGTACTCCAGCGTTCTTTCTTGACGGCCAGCAGTTGCGAGGTGTCACCGCTGACGACCTCGATGTGTGGGTGCATCCGGACGATATCAAGGGAATTGAGATCTACGCTGGCCTTGGGGCGCCGCTTCAATACCAGGAAGCGAGGTCGGGCTGCGGAAGTATTCTTATCTGGACGAAATGAGGGCACTGCGGTTCGAGAGCGAGACTTGCCGTCCCCGTCCCCGCGCCGCACAATGAAGCAGCAAGGAGCGCACATGAAACGTCTATCTGTCGCCGCGACCGCGGTTCTTCTCTCTCTCCCCGCGTTCGCCGCGTATTCGCAGCAGCATGCCCATCCCGAGGGGGCGCCGACTGAAAAGCTCGGCACTGTTCACTTTGCGACGTCGTGCAGCCCCAGAGTCGCGCCGCAGTTCGATCGCGCTGTTGCGCTAGTGCACTCCTTCGAATTCGGCGCGTCAATCCGGGCCTTTAACGAAGTTCTCGCCGCCGACTCCGCGTGCGCCATGGCGCACTGGGGGATCGCGCTCAGTAGATGGACCAATCCGATGACGGCTGCGAGCAGGTCGACAGCGCAGCTATTGCAGGGCAGACAGGCCGCCGAAGCCGCTGTGCGACTCGGTGTTCGCGCGTCCGAGCGTGAGCGCGGCTACATTCACGCCGTCGGCCGGCTGTACGACGACTTCGAGCACAAGGATCAGCGGACGCGCATCGTCGCATACGAGCGCGCGATGAACGAACTCGTGATACGGCAACCGGCTGACACCGAAGCCGCGATTTTCTACGCGATCTCGCTCGCTGCGTCCGCGCCGCCGACGGACAAGACTTACTCGAATCAACTGAAGGCGGGCAGTATTCTCGAGCCGCTATGGGCGAAGCAGCCCAACCACCCCGGGCTCGCGCATTACATCATTCACACCTACGACGCTCCGCCACTGGCCGACAAGGCCCGAGCGGCCGCGCGGCGCTATGCGAGCATCGCGCCGTCCGCCGCGCATGCGCTGCATATGCCATCGCACACTTTTACTCGCGTCGGCATGTGGAAGGAATCAGTCAACACCAACAATCGGTCGATGAAGGTCGCGCTTGGCAGCGGCTCCATGGCAGAGGCGTTGCACGCCGCCGACTACGCCATGTACGCCTATCTGCAGATGGGAAAGGAGTCCGAGGCGAAGGCGATTCTCGACGGACTACCGGCACTCAGCGCGCGCTTCGACCCCAATGCGATCACCGGCGCCGCGCCCGGTTCCGCAGGTGTGTTCGCGCTCGCGGCGATTCCCGCGCGCTGGGCGCTGGAGCGGAACGCGTGGGCGGAAGCCGCCGCACTGGAGCCCAGAGCGAGCGCCTTTCCGTACACGGAGGCTATGACTTACTTCGCGCGAGCGCTTGGCGCGTCGCGCACCCGCGATCTCACAAAAGCCAGGGCGGCCATCGATTCGTTGGCGTCGATTCAGCAACGGCTGAGCGCGAAGGGCGAAGGATACTGGGCGGAGCAGGTGGCCATCCAGCATCTCGCCGCCCGCGCCTGGCTCGATCTCGCCGAACTTCGGGGGACCGACGCGCTGGCGCGCATGCGCGAAGCCGCAACGCGTGAGGACGCGACCGAGAAGAGTGCCGTGACACCTGGGCCGCTGGTGCCGGCGCGCGAGCTGCTCGGCGATATGCTCATGCAGCTCAAGCGGTCCGACGAGGCGAGAGCGGAGTATCGCGCGACGTTGAAAAAAGAGCCGAATCGCCGGCGCGCATCACGGGCATGTCGAATTTGCAACTGATGATGCGCGGGCTTATTGTATCGCGGCATATCGCTACCGATGCAACCTTCACCTAATGAGTCGAGACTCGCACCCGATGCACTCCCTGAAACGCCTTGCAGTAACCGCGCTCCTCGTCGCTGGCACCCTCCTCGCGCTCACAGTGGGCGCGCAATCACCCGCGGGCGCGAAAGAGGTCGAGGAGTTCAAGCAGTTTGACGTGAGCGGTAACGGCTACCTGTCCGGCAACGAGGTATTGGCTTGCTTGTGCGGGAGATACGATACCGATGGCGACAGCCGCATAACATTCCTCGAGTTCGCGAAGGGCCGCGGCGTCTCATGGGCAGGCAGCGCAGCGCCAGCCGCTACTCCGTCCCGGCGGAAGCCTGTCGCTGCGACGCCAGTAGCGGTCGCAGCGGTCGCACCGGTCGCGGCTGTCGGCCAGGGTGGGTACAAGGTCGGCGACATGGTGGAAGCCAGGTCCTACGGGAAATGGTACAAAGCACAGATCCTCGCGGTCGAAGGGTCAGGGTACCGCGTACACTACGAGGGGTTCAGCTCGGCGTCGGACGAGGTGGTCGCGACTGACCGCATCCGGCGGCTCGGCACCATTCCTCCATCGTCAACGCTGCGTGCAGGAAGCGTGGCGCTGAATGGTCTCTACCTGCGGATCGCGCGGCTCCAGGGCGGGCGGCAGTCGAGCGAAAACTACCGCTTCTGGCCGGATGGGCGGGTGTGCAAACAGCTACCCAGCGGGGGGGCGGACGCCGCAACGTTCGTGTCAATGCAGCGCCAATTTGCGGATGACTGCGGACGGTACGCTGTGCAAGGACAGTCGATCACTTTCGACATTCCGGCGGACGGCAAGTACACGGTTAATTTCCGGCAATTTGACGGCACCAACTTCGAGATGAACTTCATGCCGACGGTAAAGGTCCGCGCCTACCCGCCCGGCGCCCGACTCAGTGGCCTGTACGAGGGGCTTCACTTTCCGAGCCCGCTCCGCGCCGATCGCTACGTCTTCCGCCCGGACGGTACCTTCAACTTCGATGACCGCGCGATGGGAGCGGAGGACAGTGGGCCTCCGACGAGCGTGTCAGGTACGTACCAGCTGGGTGGCAACACGCTGGTGCTGACGTCACAGGCGGGAACGAAACGCTACACCATTTACCAGCTCGACGAGAAGGGCACGCTGGTGCTCGAATCCACGACGCTCACACGCAAGTAGCACCGGATCGTTCTATCAATTCTTCGAGCCATGCGGCAGCCGCCTGCGGTCGATCGTGAGCGATGTAGTGCACCGCTTCGAGCGCACGTTGCTCTGCCAGCGCGGCCCACACGACCTTCACCTGCCGAGGCATCCCCTTAGGGTCTTCGCCACCGCAGTGTGACTGCGCACCGATGCATCTCGCGCTTCGCGACCGCATTGCCAGAGGTCAGGTGCTCGGCCCGCGGTTGCTGACGTCGGGACCATCGTTCAACAACAACAGCGTCACGTCGCCGCAACAGGCGATGGCGATGGTGCGCGCGCA
>JBKJRW010000133.1:0-9161 GCA_046593165.1 Gemmatimonadaceae bacterium | reverse complement strand
CCGGACGCGGAAGTGCCGGCGTGTCCGCAAACCCGAGCGCGTGCGCGCTGTGGCTGTCTTTCCCATTACTTGCCTCCGGCCTTTCCGGCCTTACGCCGAATCTGCTCACCTGCGTACTTGATGCCCTTGCCCTTGTACGGCTCGGGTGGACGAAGGCTGCGAAGTTCGGCCGCAACCTGTCCCACGATTTCCTTGTTCGCTCCCTCGATGATGATCTGCGTCGGAAGCGGCGCCTTGAGCGTGATGCCCTTCGGGGCCTTGTACTCGACGGCATGCGAGAAGCCGAGGGCGAGTTGCAGTCCGTACGGACGCACCTCGGCCTTGTAGCCTACTCCCACAATGTCGAGTTGCTTCGAAAAACCCTTCGTGACGCCTTCGACCATGTTGGCGATCAGCGTGCGCGAAAGGCCGTGAAGCGCCTTGTGCTTTTGATCATCGCTCGGGCGGTTCACCGTGATCTTGCCGTTCTCCTGCGAGATCAGCATGTCGGCGGGAATAACGCGCGCCAGTTCGCCCTTTGGTCCCTTCACCGTAACATGATTACCGACGAGCGTGATGGTCACACCCGATGGCACGTCGATCGGATTCTTTCCAATACGTGACATGATTGGCTCCCTTACCAGACGAGGGCGAGAATCTCGCCGCCGGTGCGCTTCTGGCGCGCCTGGCGGTCCGACATCAGACCCTGCGACGTGCTCAGAATAGCCATGCCGAGGCCGTTGCGAACGCGCGGAATCTCTCCCACTCCAACGTACTTGCGGAGCCCGGGGGTCGAAACACGCTTCAGCTCACGGATGACCGGCTGCCCGCTCTGCGCGTACTTCAGTACGACGCGAAGCGTCTTGCGGCCGCTCTCCTCTTCGAGCGTGCGAAAGTCCTGAATGAAGTTGTTCTCTTTCAGGATCTTCGCGATCTCGACTTTCATTTTCGAGCCGGGCATATCGACGCGGCGGTGCTTCGCACCGCAGGCATTGCGGATGCGCGTCAACATGTCGGCGATTGGGTCAGTCATGCTCATCTAGTTTCTTTCCTTGTCCTATAGTATCGAATTCAAACGAAAGAACTGCGTGCTGTTAGCTCTTAGCAGAACCAGCTTCGCAGCCATTAGCAGCTAACAGCTGGCGAGCTAGTGTTGCTAACAGCTAATAGCAGGCGAAGCCCACGGCGTTCGGATGTGATTCGACTCATAGAAGGTTGATGTTTACCAGCTAGCCTTGCGCACGCCCGGGATAAGTCCCGAAAGTGCCAGCTCGCGGAAGCAGATTCGGCAGATGCCGAACTTTCTGAGGAAGGCGCGCGACCGGCCGCAGCGCTGACAGCGATTGTGCTGTCGCACCTGAAACTTCGGCTTCCGCTTGCTCTTCTCTACCATGGCTTTACGCGCCATTAGCGATTCTCTCTGCTGAAGTTGTGACGTTCAGTCATCACGACTGCACGATGATGGGCTTGTCATCGCCCCGGAACGGCATGCCCAGCTCGCGCAGAAGCGCCAGCGCCATGTCGTCCTTGTTCGTCGTGGTGACGAACGTGATGTCCATCCCGTGGATCTGATCGACCATGTCGTAGTTGATCTCGGGAAATATCATTTGCTCCTTGACGCCCAGGCTGTAGTTGCCGCGTCCGTCGAACGAGCGTGTATTGACTCCGCGAAAATCGCGAATGCGCGGGATCGCGACTGTAATGAAGCGATCCATGAACTCCCACATCCTTGCTCCACGAAGCGTTACCGCGGCGCCGATTTCCTGACCTTCGCGCAAACCGTAGTTGGCGATGGACTTCTTGGCCTTGCGGCGCGTCGGGCGCTGGCCGGTGATGATCGCGAGCTCCGCGACGACTGCATCGAGAACCTTGGGGTTCTTGATCGCCTCGCCGACACCGCAGTTCACCACGATCTTCTCGACCGTCGGGATCTCGTGCTTGTTCTGCAGGCCGAACTGCTCCTGGAGACGCGCGCGAACGGTGTTCTCGTAATAGGCCTTGAGCCGCGGCGGAGGAACGGGAAGTTCGGCACCGGCGTGCGGGCCCTGTTTGATCTCCACGCTCTTCTTGTCGCCCTTGCTCTTGCCGCCCTTTGCCTGCTGTTGCGGCTGACCGCCGCCCTTTGCGGGCTTGGCCGGCTTGGCGTTCTTCGCGTTTTTCGCGTTCTTCTTTTCGGTAGTTGCCATTTATCTGTCTCCGGTCAGCGGGTCCGGGGGATTGGCTCCCCCGAGCTGGCGCCGATGCGCTCCTTCGTTCCATCGGTGTCGATCCGCGCCCTGGTGCGGGTCGGCTCACCGGTCTTCGAGTCGAGAAGCATCACATTCGACGCATGCATCGGAGCGGGGCTCTCGATGATTCCGCTCTGCTCGTCGGCAGTGCGCGCCTTGCGGTGCTTCTTGACGATGTTGATGCCTTCGATGAGCACGCGGCCGGTCTTGGGATAGATGCGGAGCACCTTCCCTTCCTTGCCCTTGTCATCGCCGCGCATCACGCGCACGGTGTCGCCTTTCGACACGTGCACCTTGACCCGCTCGGCGTTGATGCCGTGCCTCGTCTGCGACCGCTTCTTGGCGGTCCTCCTGTACTTCAGATCGCGCATGCTACAAGACCTCCGGGGCCAGCGAGACGATCTTCATGTACTTCTTCTCGCGGAGCTCTCGCGCCACGGGTCCGAAAATACGAGTCGCGCGCGGCTCTCCCGCTTCGTTGATAATTACGATGGCATTCTCGTCGAACCGGATGTACGAGCCGTCCTTCCGGCGCGTCTCCTTCGCCGTGCGTACCACCACTCCACGCGCCACCTCGGACTTCTTTACCGTTCCGTTGGGGAGCGCGTTCTTGACGGCCACGATCACGACATCGCCGAGCCCGGCATAGCGCCGGCGGCTTCCGCCGAGCACGCGGATCACGAGCGCTGTCTTCGCGCCCGAGTTGTCCGCGACCTTGACCACCGATTCCTGTTGAATCATCGGAAAATTTCCTTGAGTTTACTAATCGTGTTTTGAACGAGCAGACTATCGGGCTCGCTCGACGATCTCGACGAGGCGCCACCGCTTGTCCTTCGACATCGGACGGGTCTCCATGATCCGTACGGTATCGCCGGTCTTCGCATCGTTGTTCTCGTCGTGCGCCTTCAGCCGCTTCGTCCGCCGCACCATCTTGCCGTACACCGGGTGCTGCACACGGCGCTCGATCGAGACGACCACGGTCTTTTCCATCTTGTCGCTCACCACGAGCCCGATGCGTGTCTTGCGCGCCTGGCGGCTCACTGAAGCTGTCTGTGTCTCAGCCATTCTATCCTATGCCCTCTTGCTCGAGCGGGTCGCACCCGATTTTTTCCGGCTTCCGCGCGGCGTCTTTGCCGCGCTCGCCCTGGGGAGTGACGCCGGCGTACCGGCCTCGGCGATCCCGATGATCTTCTCTCGCAGCACCGTCTTCAGACGGGCAACGTCCTTCCGAATCACGCGAATGCGAAGCGGATCCTCCAGCGTCTCGGTCCCGGCACGGAACCTCAGGCGGAACCTCTCCTCTTCCATCTCGGCAATACGGGCGTTGATGTCGCCCTCGCCCATCTCGCGAATGTCCTTGCTACTAAGCATCTGTATGCGCCTCCTCACGGGCCACGAACTTCGTCTTGACGCCCAGCTTGGCTCCCGCAAGCGCCATCGCCTTCTTTGCAATTTCGGGCGTAACACCCTCGAGCTCGAACATGACGCGGCCAGGCTTCACTACAGCCACCCATCCCTCAGGTGAGCCCTTTCCCTTGCCCATGCGCGTCTCGGCCGGCTTCTTCGTTATCGGCTTGTCGGGGAAAATCCTGATCCAGACTTTTCCGCCGCGCTTGATGTGACGCGTGAGCGCCACACGGGCCGCCTCGATCTGCCGGTTGGAAACCCAACCCGGCTCGAGCGCCTGCAGGCCGTACGCACCGAACGCCACTGTCGAGCCGCGAGTCGACAGACCCTTCATGCGGCCCTTGAACATCTTCCGGAACTTCACTCTCTTCGGACTCAGCATCGAATTTTCTCCTAGACGCCGGTCGAGTAAGTCTTGCCACGACGGTCTTCGACAATCTCGCCCTTGAACAGCCAGACCTTCACGCCGATAGTGCCGAACGTGGTCTTGGCCGTGCTCGTCGCGTAATCGATGTCCGCGCGCAAAGTGTGGAGAGGCACACGACCCTCGTGGTACCCTTCCGTTCTCGCGATTTCAGCGCCGCCGAGACGACCGCCACACTTGATTTTGATTCCACCAGCGCCCATTCGCATGGCGCTCTGCACCGCGCGCTTCATCGCACGGCGGAACGAGATGCGTTGAGCGAGCTGGTTGGCGATGTTGTCGGCGACAAGCTGAGCGTCGAGCTCGGGACGCTTGATCTCTTCGACGTTGATGCCGACTTCCTTGCCCGAGATTTGAGCAAGTTCATCACGCAACTGGTCGACTTCGGTTCCCTTCTTTCCGATCACGACGCCGGGGCGCCCGGTGTGAATCGTCACCACGACCTTGCCCGGCTTCCGCTCGATGCGGATGTCGGCAATGGCCGCGTGACCGAGCCGCTGCTTCAGATAGTTGCGAAGCAGCTCGTCCTCGCGCAGAAGCGCGGGGAAATCACGGTCGGCGTACCAGGTCGATCTCCAGGTCTTGGAGATTCCAAGACGGAAGCCGATCGGATGTACTTTCTGTCCCATTACTTGCCTTCCTTCGCGCCGATCACGATGTGTACGTGGCTCGTGCGCTTCTGAATTGGAGTGGCGCGTCCCTGCGCGGCGGGCATGAAGCGCTTGATCTTCGGACCCTCATTCACGATGGCGTGCTTGATGAACAGCATATCGACGTCGAGCGACTCGTTGTTCTGACGCGCCGCGTACTCGGCGTTTGCGACTGCGCTGTTGAGAGTCTTCTCGATCTGCTTCGCGGCGTGCTTCTTCGAGAACTTGAGGAGGCCAAGCGCCTCGTTCACGTTCTTGCCGCGGATCTGGTCGATCACGAGGCGCATCTTGTACGGCGACTGCCGCGCGCCACGCTGGATCGCCATTGCGTCAGGCTGCGGCTCGGCGCGCTGCACGGTCTTTCGTGCGGCCGTCTTCTTCGCCGCGGTCTTGCGAACCGTGGTGGTTTTCTCTGCGCTCTCTGCCTTCTCTGCGGCCTTGACAGGGGCGGCCTTCTTACGAATCGCCATGACTCTTACTTACCTCCCCTTGGGCCCGACGGAACTCCGCTCGCCTTCTTGTCCACCGCCTTCGCGCCTGTATGGCCGCGAAAGAGACGGGTAGGAGAGAATTCGCCGAGCTTGTGGCCGACCATGTTCTCCGTCACATAGACCGGGATGAACTTGTTTCCGTTGTGGACCGCGAACGTATGTCCGACGAAGTCGGGAATGATGGTGCTCGAGCGCGCCCAGGTCTTGATGACCTTCTTCGCGTTGTTCGAGTTCATCGTTTCCACCTTCTTCATCAGGGCGTCCTGGATGAACGGACCCTTCTTTACGCTTCTCGCCATTTAACGATTCCGGTTGAGAACTACTTCGTCGCTTTGCCGCGCTTGCGGCCGCGGACGATCAGGCGCTCTGACGGCTTCTTCTTGTTGCGCGTCTTCACACCTTCCTTCTTGCCCCACGGGCTCACCACGTTCCGGCCGCCACGTGTACGTCCGCCGTGCGGGTGATCCACCGGGTTCATCACTTCTCCACGCACCTTGGGGCGCTTGCCGAGCCAGCGGCTCTTGCCCGCCTTTCCGTGCGACAACAATTCGTGCTCCGCGTTGCCGACCACGCCGATCGTGCCCAGGCACATGCCGTGGACGAGGCGCATCTCGGTTGAACGCATGCGAAGCGTGACATACTCGCCTTCCTTTGCGACTACTTCGACGGAGGTTCCGGCAGAGCGCGCAACCTGGCCGCCCTTGCCCGGCTTGAGCTCGACGTTATGAACGTCGGTACCGAGCGGAATCTCGCGCAGGGGAAGTGCATTGCCGGTTCGCGTATCCACGCCGGGGCCCGAGACGATCTTGTCGCCGACGGAAAGTCCCTTCGGATGGATGATGTAGCGCTTCTCGCCGTCCTCGTACTCGACCAGCGCGATTCGCGCGGAGCGGTTGGGATCGTACTCGATGTGCTGCACCACGGCCGACATGCCGTGCTTGTTGCGCTTGAAATCGATTACGCGATACTGGCGCTTGTGCCCACCGCCGATGCGGCGCATCGCGATGTGACCGTGATTGTCACGTCCGCCCGACTTCTTGAGCGGCTCGATCAGTGACTTCTCGGGCGTAGTGCGCGTGATCTCTGCAAAATCCGAGACGCTGCGAAAACGCGAGCTCTTGGTCACCGGCTTGAACTGACGAACACCCATGACCTTTAGCCCTCGAAGATGTCGATGGTATCACCGTCGCGAAGCTTCACGATGGCTTTCTTCCAATGCGGACGGCGACCCAGATCCTTGCCAACCCGGCGGGCCTTGCCGCGCTGGTTGGAGGTCCAGACGCCCGTGACTTTCACGCCGAAGAGCTGCTCGACGGCGTTGCGGATGGACGACTTGGTGGCGTCGCTCGCGACGCGGAACGTGTACTCGCCGCGCTCCTGATATGCCGCCGAGCTTTGCTCGGTGACGATTGGGCGGACGATTGTGCGATGAAGTGTGCTCATCAGTTACTTCCCCTTCTTCCTGGCGGCTTTCTTCGCCGCTTTCTTTGCCGCAGACTTCTTGACCGTCGGCTTTTTTGCGGCCGACTTCCGTGCGACTGTCTTCTTCGCCACTGATTTTCTGCCGGCGGTCTTGTTCACTTTCTTGCGAGCCGATTTTTTTGCGGCTGCCTTGCGAGGTGCCTTTTTACCTTCGTTCTCCTCGCCGGTCTCATCGGTCTCTGGTCCATCAAGCTCCGCCTTGAGAGTTGCACCAAAAGCAGTCGCCTCGACGAGCACGACATCCGACCACAGGAGGTGGTACGTCGAGACATCGGAGTACGGCAGCACGTGGGTGCGCGGCAGATTGCGACCGCTCATGTACACGTTCGGCTTAACACCGTCTGTGAGAATGAGGACTTTTCTGTCGGCGATTCCAAGCGTTCCGAGAAGCGCGAGGAGCGGCGCAGTCCTGGGCGCGGTGTATTCGAATGCGTCGATCACGATGACCGCATTCTCGCGTGCGCGTGCGTTGAACGCGCTCTTCCGGGCCAGTGCGCGAACCTTGCGCGGCACGTATTGCGCGTAGCTGCGCGGGCTCGGTCCGAAAACCGTTCCACCGCCAACCCACTGCGGGGACCGTGTCGAGCCCTGACGGGCGCGGCCGGTTCCCTTCTGCTTCCACGGCTTCTGGTTTCCACCGATCACGAAACCGCGCGTCTTGGTGGATGCGTTGCCTTGACGCTGGTTCGCCAGGAACGCCTTCACGGCCTGGTGCATCACTGGCATGTTGACGGTTCCGTCGAACAACTCGCCCGGCAGTTCCACGCTGTCGCGCGATGCTCCCTTGGCTGTGTATGCGGCCGCGTTCATTGAAGTATTCTCAGCCATTCGGTTAACCCTGCTTCTTCACGAGTACGATGCCGTTGGTGGGGCCGGCGACCGAACCGCGGATGTAGATCAGGTTGCGCTCCACATCGATCTTCTCGATGCGAAGGTGAGTCTGCGTGTGACGGTGATCGCCGTAGTGACCGGGCATCTTCTTGCCCTTGATCACGCGCGACGGATCGGTGCCTGGTCCGATGGAACCTGGGCGGCGGTGCTTGGTGTTACCGTGCGTGTTGGGTCCGCCGTGAAAGCCGTAGCGCTTGACCACGCCCTGGAAGCCGCGTCCCTTCGACGTGCCGGTGACCTTCACCTGATCGCCCGGGGCGAAAACCTCGACCGTCACCTTGTCGCCAAGGTTGTAGGTCGGGACGTCTTCGCTTTTCGGGCCGTCGTCGAGACGGAAGCTCTTGAGTACGCGCGGAGCGGTTGTAAGGCCGGCCACGGCAGCATGGCCGACTTCGGCCTTGTTCGCGCGGCGTCCGCGCGGAGTCTTCTCGCCCTTCTTGTTCTCACGGGACAGTTTCTGCTCGCCGTAACCGAGTTGCACCGACGAAACACCGTCGGTCTCCCTGGCGAGTACCTGGATGACGGGGTTGGGCGGAGCCTCGACCACCGTGCAGGGGATCTGCTGTCCCTGTTCGTTGAAGATCTGGGTCATGCCCAGCTTCTTTCCAATAATTCCGATCATTATTTCTACTCGACCTTGATTTCGACGTCTACGCCGGCGGGGAGGTCCAGCTTCGTGAGGGCATCGACAGTCGCTGGGCGGCTGTCGAGGATATCAATGAGGCGCTTGTGCGTCTTCAGCTCGAACTGCTCGCGAGACTTCTTGTCCACGTGCGGCGAGCGGAGCACAGTCCAGCGCTTCGTCTTTGTAGGGAGAGGAATGGGGCCCGACACCTGCGCACCGGTCTTCTCTGCCGTACGGACGATGTCCGCGGCGGCCTGGTCGATCACCGCGTGATCGAACGCTTTGAGACGGATGCGAATTCTTCCTGCCATGTTGGTTGACCTCGGGATTGCTTCACTGCGAGCATGATTTCGTCGGCCACAGCAACAAAAACGCGGCTGGACCAGGGCGCCCCAGTAGAGGGACCGGTATCCATCCGCTGCCGCCGGGTGCATCCGCTACTGTAACGCGGTGGGGACCCAAGGGCGCGCCGGGGTTTTTAGCTTCCGGCGTTGAGTTGTGACCAGCCTCTAATAATTACCTCGGGGAGAGATTGTGTCAACTGAGTGGGAGGGGGGAATGTCAGGAAGGGGGGAATTAACTACGGGGGCTTCGCCTGCTTTTAGCTGTTAGCAGCACCAGCCCTTAAGCTGTTGGCGAGCTAATGGCTACCCGGCTAGTGTTGCTAACCGTTAAAAGCATGCGAAGCCCCCCGTCGTCCTGCCTCCGTATTGGTCAACAGTCCGCAATCGTAGTTCCCGCCCAAAGCACTGAGGACTATGACGGACTATTGCGGACTGTTGCGGACTATTGCGGACCATGGCAAACCACTGCGAATAAAAAGAGGCGCCCATCGGGCGCCTCTTTTTTACTCTGCCAGGCGAAAACTACTTGATGATCTTGGTTACAACGCCGGCGCCGACCGTGCGGCCACCTTCACGAATGGCGAACCTGAGACCCTCGTCCATCGCGATCGGCGTTATCAGCTCGATCGTCATCTGGACG
>JBKJRW010000099.1:0-19928 GCA_046593165.1 Gemmatimonadaceae bacterium | reverse complement strand
GAACACATACATGATCCAGTGGAAGCGCTCGATCAGGTACGCGCCTGCCGCGATCATTCCACCGCGCATCACCAATGCGCCGATGATTCCCCAGAAAAGAACGCGGTGCTGGTATTTATCGGGGATCCTGAAATACGAAAAGATCAGGACAATGACGAAGATGTTGTCGATCGAGAGCGAGTACTCGATCAGGTAGCCCGTGACGAACTCGAGGGCAGCCTGGCCCCCCATCTGCCAGTACACCACCCCAGCGAAGCCGAGGGAGAGGCTTATCCAGACGGCACTCCACGCCGCGGCCTCTTTTACCGTGGGAGCGTGAGCCTTCTTGTTAAAAATGCCGAGGTCGATCGCGAGCACAGCCAGCACACCGGCATTGAACGCGATGAAGAGCGCGGTCTGGCTCACGGGCGCTCTCCGGTCATTGCATCAGCAGGCAGGGACGGCAGCTGGATCAGCGCCGCTCCATGCCGTCGCGAACGTCGAGAAGGATTTCGAAGTAGAGCTGTTCGCGGCGGTACGCGAAGTCGAGCGCAGCCATTTGTGAACTGTCTTCCGCGGCTTTCGCTCGCTCGAAGGCCTCGCTGTACATCTCGTCCAGGTTCTGCAGTATTCGTTCTCGCGGGCGGGACATCAGATCCTCTGGGAGAGTGGTTCCAGGCAGAATGTTGCCGTGCCGGTCGATGCCCGAAATCCGCTCGAGCATCGTTTCGGGATCACGACCGTCGAAGATGAATTTTCTGGCGGCGCCGAACACCAGCCTGCGCGGATTGAAGGGGACGGGCATTTGATGTGCAATTAAAAAGAGGTGGGGGTGCAAAGGAAGCGGGCGCCGATTATCGGGCGCCGGTTATCGCGTGCCGGGTACCGGGTACCGGAAAAAGACGGCCTCCTCGACGACTCGCCCATCCTTCAGGTGCTCTACGACGATCCGCTCGAGCAGTTCGGGCGTTACCCCGGCGTACCAGACTCCGTCCGGGTACACCACCATGATGGGACCTCCGGCACATACACCGAGGCATGGTGTTTCGCCTCGCTTCACTCTCATGGGGCCGAACAGCAGCCCTTCCCGCTGGAGAAGCGACGCCAACTGCGAGTATAGGCCGCGGCCCCGCCGGTCCGAAGAGCAGAAGCCTCCGGTGCACACGAGCACATGCCGGGAGTAGGGCTCCATGAACGGCTCACCGATCTTCAGCCCGGTCACGGGGCCGGATCTCCTTCCACCAGCTTGTTGTCACCGGGCGGGGCTACGTAGAGATAATCCTCCACCACGCGGCCTCCGAGCAGGTGCTCTTCGACGATTCGGCGCGCGCCGGCTTCATCGACATGCGCATACCAGACGTCATCGGGATATACGACTACCATCGGCCCGTGGCCGCACTGATTCAGGCAGCCGGCGTGATTGACCCTGATTTCGCCACGAATCGCGGACGCTGCCACGCTCTTCTTGAAAACGGTGTGAATAGCAACGGAATCGGCGAGCGGACAGGTCTTTCCGCTGGTGCAGACGAAAACGTGATGCCGGTATTGGCCCATGATCAAAGATGGATAGGCGAGGCGTTGGTTGACAGTCGGACAGGTACAGGATTGCTTCTCATACCGCACCACTGGGAGACAAGAATGACAGCGACATCCGACGGCGCAGCGACCGATCCGCTCATCGCCGCGAAGGGCTATGCACACTCCGACACGCTCGTCAGCACGGAATGGCTTGCGTCGCGGATCGGCGATTCTGCAATCCGCATCCTCGAGAGCGACGAAGATGTACTTCTATACGACACCGGGCACATTCCCGGCGCTCAAAAAATTGACTGGCATGCGGATCTCAACGACCCCGTCCAGCGCGACTACGTGTCGCGGGAGCAGTTCGAAAAGCTTCTCCGGTCCAGGGGCATAGACGAAAGCACGACCGTCATTTTCTACGGTGACAAGAACAACTGGTGGGCTGCATATGCCTACTGGGTGTTCCAGCTCTTTGGCTTCACAAACGCCAGGCTGCTCGATGGCGGGCGCATCAAGTGGGAGCAGGAAGAACGGGATATGACGACCGACGTCCCATCTTTTCCGGCCACTGAGTACAAGGCGAAACCGCGCGACGACGAGAGCATTCGCGCCTTTTTTCATGAGGTGCGCGAGCACGCTGACGCGGGCAGGCCTCTGGTAGACGTTCGATCGCCCGATGAATACACCGGCGTCCGCACCCACATGGCCGACTACCCTCAGGAAGGAACATTGCGCGGCGGTCACATCCGCGGGGCGAAGAGTGTTCCTTGGGCGCGTGCCGCCAACGCAGACGGCACTTTCAAGTCGGCGGACGAGCTGCGCGCCATCTACGAGACCGAGCAGGGGCTTCGGCCAACGGACAACGTTGTCGCCTACTGCCGGATTGGCGAACGCTCGTCGCACACATGGTTTGTTCTCACTCGCCTTCTCGGATTCGACAATGTGAGAAACTACGATGGGAGCTGGACCGAATGGGGCAACGCTGTGCGCGCCCCGATCGAAACAGGAGCGCCCAAGTGAGCGCGCCGTCGCGTGTAATCGTTGAGTGGAAGGGGGAGCGGAAGTACGAGACTCAGCGTGAAGGGCGCCCGTCCATTCTGCTGGACGGTGACGGCATGGCCGGGCCCACGCCGCCCGACGCTTTGCTGGGGGCCCTCGCTGCGTGCGTGTCGGTCGACGTTGTGGACATTCTCGCCAAGCGGCGCACACCCGTCGAGAGCTACGGTGTCGAAGTACTCGGCGAGAGAGTAGATACCATTCCGAGGCGCTTCAGGCAGATAACGCTCAATATTTCCATACAGGGAAAAGGAATTGAGCGACCTCATGCTGAGAACGCGATTGACCTCGCCGTGAGGAAGTACTGCTCCGTGGGGGCGTCGCTGGCTCCCGACATCACGGTGTTGTGGAATCTCTTGCTGAACGAGCCCGCTCTGACGTGATCGCGGGTCTCCGGCTGATATTCGCGGTTTTCATATTTCTGGTGGCATTGCTTACTGTGATGCCACCGCCCACCTATTTCTTGTGGATGGCGTCGATAGCCGCGGCGGAGTACGGGCACATTCTGGCTTTGGTCGCGCTGCTGACATTTCTCCCCGGCTGGGGTCGAACGAGAACCGGAAAATTTGCGGCTCTGACGGGTTCGCTGGCCTTCCTTCTTGCGCTCTCGCCAATCGCTCGTGCGTTGCCTGTAGCGACTGAACTTCCGGCACGAATGGAAGCGGCGTTCGGCCTGGTACAGCCCCGTTCGCTGCCGGGTGCGGCGCCGATGTCGAAGCCGTTTTTCCTGGGAGCGCTGGTCCGTAAACTCCCTTCGCCGGAAGTGCGGCTGACTACGATTCCGTTTGTCGTGCGTGATGGGAAACCACTTGAGCTCGACCTTTACATGCGCGATCGTAAACTGCCCGCCGCGCCGCTCGTCGTGATGATCTATGGCGGCTCGTGGCGGAGCGGGACAAAAAAGGATCTCCCGGCGCTCAACAGTTATCTCGCGTCGCGTGGCTACGCAGTGGCCGCGGTGAGCTACAGGTTCGCTCCCGCTCACCCATTTCCGGCCGCGACCGAAGACGTGAATACGGCGATCGACTACTTGAAGTCGAACTCAAAGACCCTGGGCATCGACAGCACGCGCATTGCGCTCATCGGTCGCTCGGCGGGCGGACAGCTCGCGCTCTTGTCGGCCTACACGAAGAACGATGCGTCGATTCGCGGTGCGGTAGGGTTCTATCCGCCTACCGACCAGAAATGGGGGTGGGACCACCCGACGAATCCGCGCGTGTACAACAGCTTCGTGACTCTTCGCGAATTTCTCAACGGCGATCCATCGTCGGTTCCCGAAGCATATCGCGAATCGTCGCCACTCAACTTCGTCAGCCCGAAGACGGTGCCGACACTGCTGATTCACGGCACGCTGGATCCGCTTGTTTCAGTGAGGCAAAGCGCGCGACTCGACTCGGCGCTTGTCGCCAACGGCCGTCCTCATGTCTTCGTCGAACTCCCCTGGGGGACGCATGGGTGCGACTATGTATTCATCGGTCCCTGTGGGCAGATATCAACGTTTGCCATCGAGAGGTTTCTTGCCGCAGTGCTCAAGTGACGGGACCGCGCCACCGAGCGTTCACCTACCGCGCTTCTTCTTGTCGTAGGAGCCCGGCTTGATGACCGCCCATTTCTTTTCAGTGTCCTCGAGCTCGCCGCGTAGCTTGGCATAGCTCTCGTATCGCTCTGACGATATTTCGCCCGCCGCGACTCCTGTGCGAACGCCACAATCGGGCTCTGCCAGATGCGTGCAGTCCCCAAACCGGCACTGATCCAGCACCGGCCTGAACTCAGGGAAGCACCGGTCGAGATGTTCCGACGGCATCCCCCACATTCCAACTTCTCTCAGGCCAGGAGTGTCGACGACATACCCGTTGTCGGGCAAGGGATGCATCAGTGCGCCGACCGTCGTGTGCCTTCCCTTGTTCACCGATTCACTGATCTCGCCGACACGAAGATTGAGACCGGGATACATGCCGTTCAACAGCGATGACTTCCCCACTCCGGACGGTCCGCTCAACACCGACGTTCGTCCGGCCAGTGCATCGTGCAGTTCCGACAACCCGATCTGTTGCTTCACGCTGGTAAAGTGGAGCGGGTACCCTGCCCTCTCGTAATCCCTGAACCTGTCTCTTGCATGGGCCTCGTCAACCAGATCGACCTTGTTGATCACGATCCGCGCATCGAGCTCGTTTCCTTCGGCGATCACGAGAAACCGATCGAGCATTCTCACATGCGGCTCGGGTTTGGCCGCCGCGAACACAATCATCACCTGGTCGACATTGGCGGCCACAATGCGCTCGCCGTGCCCTCCACCCGGCATTCGCCGTGCGAGCTGCGATCTGCGCGGCATTATCTCGGAGATCGCCCACGTGCCGTCCTGCGTTCCGGGCTCGAGCACGACATCGTCGCCAACGGCGAGCTTCATTCCATCCTCACCCTTCTTGAGCCGGCCACGCATCGACGCCTCCAGCGACTCTCCCTCGCTGGTCCGCACGCACCATACTCCACCCGTGCCGCTCAATACCACCGCTCGCCGCGTGTCACCGCTCACGCGTCGCCCTCTTCTTTCATCGCATCCCACCAGGGGCGGGAAGGCGTGGACCGCGCCTCGAGCGCGCGGTTTAGCTCGGCGAGAGCCTCATTGAGTTGCATGGCGCCCGTTTCGCCGCGTGCTTCGTCTTCCGTCGCCGCATATCGGAGGTAGTCCGTCTCCACGTGACCTGACGCGACGGGGTCACCCTGCCGCCATCGCACGAAGAGGAAGTAGCCCGCCCAGGGGCGCGCGGGATCGCCCGTGGCGTCGGTCATGATCTCCACGCTGTACGACGTGCCGTCACTCCCCTCGAACGCCGGCGGACGCGCATGCACAGCCGCGTATCCACCCACCGTATTGGCATCACCCTTGGAGTGATCTGCGGGGAGAAACTGACCCATCGCTAGCGCTTGCTCCTCCCGACCATCTCCTTCACGATGTTACCCGTGATGAAAGCGACGTTCGCGGGGCGCTCGGCGAGCCGGCGCATGAGGTAGGGATACCACTGTGTGCCGAAGGGTACATAAACGCGCATCCGATACCCCTCGGCCACGAGCTTGTCCTGAAGGTCGCGCCGAACGCCGTAAAGCATCTGAAACTCGAATTGATCGTTGCGAATGTCCTTCTCGCGCGCAAACCGGCGCGTCGCCGTCACGATTGCTTCATCGTGCGTCGCAATGCCGGGATAATGCCCATCGGTGAGCAGGGCGCGCATGCAGCGCAGGTAGGAGTCGTCCACGTCTTTCTTGACGGGATATGCCACCGCGGCCGGTTCCTTGTACGCGCCTTTGCACAGCCGTACGCGCGCTGTCGCTTTGTTGGCGTCCATCACGTCGCTGTACGTGCGATAGAGATAGCTCTGCAGCACGATACCGACGTTTCCACGAAACGACGGATACAGTCGCTCGTAGAAAAGCTCGAGTGTCTTTGTCGTGTACTCGCTCGACTCCATGTCGAGCCGAACGAAGGACTCGTACTCCCGAGCGCGCTCGAGAATGTTCTGCATGTTCGACACGCAGAGGTCTTCCGAGACATCGAGTCCCATCGCCGTGAGCTTCACAGATACATTGGCATCGAGTTTCTCACGCTTGATGCGATCCAGCATCTCGATGTACGAGCGCGCGGATTCGCGCGCCTCGTCCTCGTTGCGCACGCTTTCGCCGAGGAGGTCGAGCGTGGCGGTGATGCCTCTCGCGTTGAGCTGTTTGACCGCGGCAAGTGCAGTGTCGAGAGTTTCCCCGGCGACGAATCGGCTCGCAAACCCCTTAGCCATGCGATTATTGCGGACAAAGTTGAAAACCTGGGGCTGCGAGGAAAGGTATAGAAGGGCGTTACGAAGCATCTGCTAATGAACCGTGCCAAGGGGCAGAATGAGCTTGAGCACCGGGTAGGTTCCGCCGGGGCGCAGCTCGCGATCGAAGAAGTTCCAGGTGACGAGCCCGTCATCGCTCTCGGGCTCGAGCAAATACACGGCAAGAGTTCCTAGCGGCTGATCGACCCGTACGAAGTACGAGCCCTGAGGCACATTCACCTGCTGTGGTCGCCACCGTCCAACCAGCCGCATCTCGCGGTGACCCTGGAACGGACGCGCCGATGCGACGGCGGAGTCGATGTGAAAGATTCCTGCGCTCAAAGGATTTGCACGGTCAGTGACTTCCACAGTGATGCCATGCAGGCGCAGGACGCGCACCACTTCCGTACCGGTTGCTGGAATGACGTATCCGGCCGGAGCGTTTACGGTGAGCGTCGGCTTGAATCGCTCGTACACCGGCATCCTGACAGTTACGAACCTGCCGGTGCGCCGGCGGCCTTCCGGAACTCCCGGTTCGGTACGCGCGGAGTCGCCGGTTCGTTCCATGATCTCGGCGACGACTCCGACCGAGTCTGGAGCGGCTACCATCTCCGACTTTATGGCAATTTGCCGCTGTCCCGCAGGAAACAGCGTGAGGTCCGTGGCCGGAATTCCGGGCATCTGCCTCAACCGCAGCCCGCGCTCGCCCGCGAGCGAGAGAATCTCCTTCACGAACGCGTAAGTGGACTTCACGCGGCGCTCGAATGGATCGTGGGAGTAGGCTTCGCTCAGAATCGAGACCTTGCCGCGAAGCCCGTAATAGTTTGTCCCGAAACGCGGGCGGGAATCGAACGTCGCCCATCCCTGCGAGAGCGTGTCGGCGGAGATGAAATCACCGTAGTCGAACGTCGCGAAATTGTGTCGCGACTGCATTCTTGCGCGGAGCACAGGCATGATCGAGTCGCGCGTAAAACTTCCGAGAGCGGCTGCGGGATTCAACGCCGGCGCGTACGTCAACGCATAGCCGTGGTAACTGCCATTGGTAGTGTGAAGGTCCACGAACACGTCCGGATCCCACTTGGTGAACATCGCCAGCGAACCGCGTGTCTCAGGAGCTTCGGCTTTGACGTAATCGCGATTGAGATCGATGTTCTGCCCGTTTGCGCGGCCACCGACAATCTGTGGGCCGTTCTGCGAGCCGCGGTTCACCTCCTGCGGTGCAAACCGTTCGTTGCCGTCGGCGTTGTAGATCGGAACCGCAATCAGAACCACCGAATCGAGCGCGTTTGGCCGGCTCGAGCTGGTGAGATCGCGAAGCAGCGCCAGCAGCGCCTCTTTTCCTTCGACCTCGCCCGCGTGAATGTTGCCCTGCACGTATATCACCGGGCGGCCGAGCCTTCGCGCCTCTTCCGGCGTCGAAACCCGCGGGCGAGACGCAACTATATATGGTATGTCGCGCCCCTCGCTCGTCCGGCCGATCGTCCCGAAAAAGAGCTCCGGTCGGCTACGGAGCGAGTCGATGAACGCCATCACATCGGCGTAATGCGACGTCTCGAGGTACCCTGTTCGCTCGGCCCGTGTGCGAGGACTGCCACCTCCGCGCTCCGGAGATAATCCGGACCCGGTTGCACATGCGGCGGCGATGAAGAATGACGCGGCGACACAGCCGCGCTTCACAGGCTTGAGCTTTGAGGTCACGATTCGGGGTAGAACCGCTCTCCACGACGCGCCATCGAAACAAGCAGCTCGGCGGGCTCGTAACGACCAGGAAATCGATCGTTCAGCTCTTCGAGCTGCTTCACGACCTCTGCGATACCGAGTGAGTCCATGTAGCGGAATGGTCCCCCACGGAACGGAGGAAAACCGATTCCAAATACGGCGCCGATATCTCCATCGCGCGGGGCACGAATGATATTTTCCGCCAGACATCTCGCCGCTTCATTGAGCATCGGAAGGACTGTTCGCTGCTGGATTTCGAGAGCCGGAATCTGAGCACGAGTCTGTACCTGCGTGCCCGATGTCGAGCTTGTCTCGCGTGCACCCGATGCGAGCAGCGCGTACACAGTCTGGTCAACGTCGCCCTTCTTTCCCTCTTCGTCGTAGACGTAGAAGCCCTTCTTTGCCTTGCGGCCAAAGCGGCCCGACGCCACCACCGCCTGCATCGAGGACGGCGGAGCGAATCGCTCGCCGAACGCCTCGTACATGATCTTCCCTGCCTTCGATCCGACATCGAGCCCGACTTCATCAACTAGCGTGATCGGACCGACGGGAAATCCAAAATCGAGCAGCGCGTTGTCGATGGCGTCAACCGCAGCCCCCTGATCCAGCAGGCGGCCCGCTTCGTTGATGTAAGGTGTGAGAATCCGGTTCACATAGAATCCGGGCCCGTCTCTCACAACAATCACGGTTTTGCCGAGCTTTTTTCCGTACGCTACGACTGACGCAGTCACATCAGTATCTGTCGCATCGGTGGTGATGACCTCGAGCAGAGGCATCTTGTGTACTGGAGAGAAGAAGTGCATGCCCAGCACCCGGCCTGGCCTTCCTGACGCCTCCGCAATTCGACCGATGGGAATCGTGCTCGTGTTCGAGGCAAAGATCGCCGATGGACGCAACTCTGCCTCGACCTCGCGAAGCACCTGATGCTTCACGGCGAGATCCTCGAACACGGCTTCGATCACCAGATCGACGCTTGCGAAGCCGGAATAGTCGGTGGTTCCGCCCAGCAGCGACATCAGGTCGGAAAATTCGACTCTCGTAATCTGACGCTTCGTGAGTCTCTCTTTCAGCACGTCGCGCACGGCGGCAAAACCCTTCGCCACACGCCCGTTGTCGGCGTCCTTCATTCGCACCAGCGTGCCTTGCTGCAAAGCCACGGACGCTATTCCCGCCCCCATGAAGCCCGCGCCAAGAATCCCGACCTTGCCGACTGGCATGATCTCGGGAGGCGGTGAGCCCACAGGAAGCTCGACGCCCGGATCCTTTTTTAGAGCGGTGGTCGCAAAGAAAATGTGAATGAGCTGCCGGCACACGGGAGTCATCGCCATCTCGCCAAACAGGCGCGACTCCTCGCGGTATCCATGACTGGGCCCGCCCGAGTAGCCGGCCGCGACAGCGTCCATCGCGGCGAGTGGCGCCGGATAGTGCCCGCGAGTCTTCTTCATCGTCTCTTCGCGCGCTTTCCGGAGAACCACACGACGGCCGGCCGGATTCTCGTCGAGGAAAAAACCGGCAACGCCACCGCTGTGCTTTTCATGCTTGCGAGTGCCCTCAGCTATCTCATGCGCGCGCTGAATCGCGATTTTCCGCAGAATCGACGGATGCACCAACTCGTCGATAAGACCAATCTGCATCGCCTTCTTCGCGCGCACGCTCTTGCCGGTGAGAATCATGTCGAGCGCCGCGCGGACGCCGATCAGGCGCGGTAGACGCTGCGTTCCGCCGGCTCCCGGAATCAGGCCGATCTGCACTTCCGGCAGGGCAAGCAAAGTCTTTGGATGCTCAGTCGCGATGCGATAGTGCGCCGCAATCGCGAACTCGAGTGCTCCCCCCATGCACGCACCATGGATCGCCACAATGAGTGGCGTGCGGAGTGCCTGAATCGAGTCGAGCAACAGCTGCCCCTCATGGCTCAGCCGCTCCGCCTCGGCCGCCGACTTGATCTTTAGAAACTCTTCGATGTCTGCGCCCGCGATGAAACTGTCCTTCTTTCCGCTGATGAGAACGGCGGCCTTGACGTTCAGATCGCGCTCGAGCCGGTCGAAAAGAGCGACGAACTCGTCCTTCACCGCACGGTTGAACTTGTTGACCGGCTCGCCGGGCAGATCGATCGTGATAACCGCGATGCCGTTCGCGATCTCGGTGTTCAGCGCGTAGGGAGAGGTCATCGGTCGCGCTCCACTACCATCGAGAATCCCATTCCACCCGCTGCACACACTGTCATGAGGCCAAACTGGCCATCCCGACGGCGCAACTCGTTGAGGAGAGTCGTCGTGATCCGCGACCCAGTCGCGCCGAATGGATGGCCGATCGATATGGATCCACCCATGACGTTGAGCCGCGACTGATCCACCTCGCCAACAGGATGCGAAAAACCTGCGCGCTCCGCCCAGTACTGCGACTCGAATCCGCGCAGGTTCGACAGCACCTGCGCCGCGAATGCCTCGTGCATCTCAACCAGATCCATGTCGCGAAGGGTGAGCCCCGCACGTTGCAGCGCCACAGGTGCGGCGAGAACCGGTGCCTGAAGCAGCTGCTCACCCGGATCGAGAGCGGCATACGCATATGATCTGATATAGCCCAGTGGCTCATATCCAAGCCCTTTGGCGGCTTCTTCGCTCATGAGGAGTACGCACGCGCCTCCGTCAGTAAGCGGTGATGCATTGCCAGCGGTGACCGTTCCGTATTTACGATCGAAAACCGGCTTGAGCGCCGAGAGTTGTTCATAGCTCGTGTCGGACCTGATCCCGTTGTCCGACGTGACGACACTCTCGAACCTCGGCGGCACATACACCGGCATGATCTCCGCGGTCAATCGTCCGTCGGCGGTGCCAGCGGCGGCAAGACGGTGCGAGCGTAGCGCGAGCTGATCCTGATCTTCGCGCGAGATGTCGTTGAGCTTCGCCATCTTCTCGGCCGACTGCCCCATCGACTCGCCGGTGGACGGTTCCGCGATGGCGGGCGTGATGGGCACGAGGTCCTTCGGGCGTACGCGAGAGAGTGCTTTCACACGGCCTGCAAGCGTCTTCGCCTTCGAAGCGAGCACGAGCGCTTCCGCCATTCCCTGTGAGTGCAGGATCGGAACATTGGAAAGTGACTCCGCTCCGCCTGCGATCGCGATGTCCATGTGACCGAGAGCGATCTGGTCGGCGGCATCGGTGATCGCCTGATTGGCCGATGCGCATGCGCGGCCGACAGTGAACGCCTGCACACCCTTTGGGAGGATTGGCATGAGCGAAATTTCGCGCGCGATGTTCGGCGCGACGACCGACGGCAGGACTGTACCGAATACCAGGCCCTCCACGTACTTGCCGTTGAGGTTCGTACGCTGGATCAGCTCAGCGACGCAAAGCTTCCCGAGGTCGATGGCCGAAATCGACTTGAATGCGCTACCGGCTTTCGTGAAGGGAGTACGGACTCCTGCGACGATGGCTACGCGGCGACCATTTCCGAACGTGGGCATAACGGAAGTTAGACTGGGTGGGGATATCTTTCTAGGATGGAGCGGCCCTTCGAGCGACACTTCGAGCGACACTTCGAGCGATCCTTCGAGCGATCCTTCACCGCCCTCGAATCCCGTACGTTCGACGTCCTTGTGATCGGTGGCGGGATTACTGGCGCCGGCGTGGCGCGCGACGCTGCGATGCGGGGGCTATCGGTCGCGATTGTCGAACAGGGCGACTGGGCCAACGGCACGTCCAGCAAGTCATCCCGGTTGATCCACGGTGGGATCAGATACCTGGAGCGAGGCGAGATAGGCCTTGTCAGGGAATCGGTGCGAGAGCGCGAGATACTGCTCCGAATCGCGCCGCATCTGGTGAAACCGCTCGCGTTCACGTGGCCCGTTTACCGCGGGGCTCGACTTCCAAAGTGGAAACTTCGAATCGGCCTTACGATGTACGATTTGCTCGCTGGCAGCAGCCCGGTGCGGCGTCATCACTCGCTCGATGTGGCACAGGTGCTCGAGAGAGAACCCTCGCTGCGGGCGGACGGCTTGACTGGAGGCGTGAGTTACTTCGACGCCGCCACTGACGATGCGGGCCTGACGCGCGCGAATGTAGCGAGCGCGGTTGAGCATGGCGCGGTCGCGGTAAGTTGCGCGAAGGCTGAATCGATGACATCGGCCGGCGGAAAAGCAGACGGAGCAATCGTTCGGGCCACCATCGAAGGGAACTCAGCGCGTGTCTCGGCCCGCGTGATCGTCAGTGCGACCGGGCCATGGCAGGCGAAGGGAACCAAGGGATCTCATATAGTTGTTGACCGGGCCAGGGTGGGGAACCACGGGGCTGTGACGATCTCATCTCCCGAGGACGGGCGGGTGATGTTTGTCCTTCCTTCGAGCGATCGGACAGTTGTTGGAACCACTGACATCCGCACCGATGAAACGCCGGATAATGTGAAGGCGAGCGATGCCGAGGTCGCCTATTTGCTGCGTGCGGCTAATGCCTACTTCCCCAATGCACGCCTATTGTCCAGCGATGTAATTGAAACGTGGGCGGGGATTCGGCCTCTTGCGACTGCGCCAGCGGGGACGAGCCCGTCGAGTATCTCGAGGGAACATCGGATTTCCCGGGACCGCTCAGGCGTGATCGTGGTGACCGGGGGGAAGCTCACCACTTACCGCTCGATGGCGGCAGAGGTCGTGGATGAAGTCGAGAGAGCTCTGGGGCGGAAGGTGGTTCGCTCGGCGACTGACGAAGAGCCCCTACCCCACGGCTGAAAGTCGCGGGCTACAGGTCAGGTTTCGTGTATCGTCTTGAGCGAAATAATTTTGAGCCGCCTGATCATTGCTGGAAGCTTGAGAACCGTGGTGTCACCCACGGCGCGGCCCACGAGCGCCAGCCCGATCAGCGACGACATGCTCACGTGCCCTTCCTCGAACTCGACTGCATCACCGAACACCAGGTTGAAGGTCTCTCGCGTCCCGGTCGCCTCATCTTCCACGACCACGGTCGAACCAAGCCCGATTTTATCCGAGGGGATCTGCGTGACATCAATCGACGACAGTTTGCTCAGGCGCTGGCGCAACTGTCCGAGGCGGGCCTGCACGAACTGCTGCCGCTCGAGCGCCGCTTTGTACTCGCTGTTTTCCCGGAGGTCGCCGTGCTCGACGGCTTTCCTGATCTCTGCGGGCAAAATGACATTCAGCTCGTGCTGAAGTTTTTCGGCTTCCGCGCCAAGCGTGACCTTGAGTTTTTCGATCATTTGTCTGGACTTCGAGGCGGTGAGATAAAATCCGAGCGCCCGTCCATCTGGACGGGCGCTCAATGCCTGAAGCTAGATACGACGCCCGTACCCCGCTACCCCGAGACCTCCGTCTGGGACTCCGCGCGAATCTCGGCAGTCCTGTTCTGGGTTTCATACGCCGCAATCACGGCCTGTGCGGCTTCAGCAGGATCGTCCGTCAGAATCATCAGGTCGATGTCGCCCGGCGAGATTTTTCTCTCCGCCAGAACCCGCGACTGCAGCCAGCGCAGGAGCCCCGCCCAGTAAGCCCGTCCGAACAGGATGACGGGAAACTGGTAGATCTTTCCCGTCTGGATGAGCGTTATCGCCTCGAAAAGCTCGTCAAGAGTTCCGAAGCCGCCGGGGAATATGATGAATGCGACCGAATACTTGATGAACATCGTCTTGCGGACGAAGAAGTACCGGAAGTTCACCAGGGTATCGACATAGGGATTGGCGCCCTGCTCAAACGGGAGTTCGATATTGCATCCGATGGATCGGCCGCCGGCGAGGTGCGCACCCTTGTTGGCTGCCTCCATGATTCCCGGGCCAGCGCCGGTGATGATTGCGAAGCCCGCCTTGGCGAGCAGCTCCGCAACTTTTTCGGCCGCCTTGTAATGCGGATCCTCGGGGGAAATGCGCGCCGAGCCGAAGATCGTGACGCCCTTGTCGACGGAGGCGAGCATATCGAATCCTTCGATGAACTCTCCCGTAATGCGGAGAACCCGCCATGGATCGGTCCGGGTGAAGTCGGCGCCCGGGGAAGGCTGTTGAAGAAGCTTTTCATCTTCCGTCACTGGCACGTAGCTGCGGATCGCTTCGTCAATCTTGCGCGCGGCGGCCAGGTTCTGCGCCGGCGTTGTGCTCGACGGGGGCGTGCGGCCCGCCATCCTGTGCCCTTCCTCGGTACGCTCCCGCATTCCGGCCCTCGCGTTCTCCTCGGCCGACGCGCGGCTTGCGGGATCGGCCTTCTTGCCGGTCGGAGTGCGCGGGTGCTTCGTCTTCTGGGCGCGCGATTTGGCCGGGACGGCCTTCGCCGGTGTTGCCTTGGGGATAGTTTTCTTTTTCTTCATCAACTCTCAGTCGGCAGCGTGATTGACTGTCTTCTTCGCACAGACGGCGCCATCATGCGGGAAATGTGGCCGGGGCTGCATGATACTCGCCAGATGAACCAGTGTCGGTAATCGTAATCGTCGCCGACGGCGCGCGTCCCGACGTTCTGGCGGACGCGATGCGCCGCGGGATTGTGCCGGCGTTGAGCGCCCTGCGTGACGAGGGCGCAATGCACACCGTGACTTCTGTATTCCCCTCGGTGACTGGGCCCGCGTACGCGCCTTTCGTGATGGGTCGTTATCCCGGTCCCATCGGATTGCCGGGTTTGCGCTGGTACGATCGCGAGCGCTCGACCTGCCGCATGCCCGGAAATTCCCGGAGTTATGTGGGGCCGGAGATGCGGCACGTCGACCGGGATATCGAGCCTTCCGCGCCGACGATATTCGAGCTGGCATCCTCAAGCATCGGGGCGCTGAACGTCATTGGCCGCGGACTTCAGGCACGAGATAGAATTGGAAGAGGCCTGCGATTCGTCGCGCAGACTGGACTCACCCATTTCAGCGGAAAAGTGGATGGATGGCTTGCCATCGATAGAGAAATAGCTGGTGAAGTTGCAGCTCAAATCAGGAAGAAGCGGCCCGACTTTGTGTTTGCGGCGCTGACGGGAATAGACAAGTCGTCGCACTCTGGAGGACATGAGGGACCGTACGTTGACGAGGCTTTGAAGATCGTGGACGAGACAGTGGCAGAGATTCGAGGCGATGCAGAACGGCGTGGCGACTGGGAGTCGATGCATTTGTGGGTCGTGAGCGACCATGGGCATTCGCCTGTGCGCGCGCACGAGGATATTGCCGGTTTCGCGGGCCGGCTCGGGTTCAGGACCATTGCGCATCCCTTCGTGTTTTTGCGTCGGGGCGAGATTGCGGTGATGGTGAGCGGCAACGCGATGGCGCACATCTATCTCGACCTTGCGCGGCGGACGCGACCCTGGCTCGGTGAACTCGGCTCACGTTGGCAGCCTGTCCGCGATGCGCTGCTCGCGCGCGACTCGGTTGATTTGATGATTCTTCCTTCCGCACCGGGGGCTTGCGAGGTGCATGGCCGCGGGCGGGGATTCGCGCGGCTGAGTTGGGCGAATGACAAGGTTCGGTATGAGCCCGACACGGGGGATCCGCTTGGACTTCGCGGTACTCACGAAGTAACCGAAGACGAGTCGTACGAACTCACGATAGGCACCGACTATCCGGATTCGCTGGTGCAGATATCCAGGTTGTCGGACTCTCCGCGCAGTGGCGAAATCATACTTTCTGCTGCGCGTGACTGGGATTTTCGCTCCAGGTACGAGCCTATTCCGCACGAGTCGTCGCATGGAGCCTTGCACCGCGATCACATGCTCGTGCCTTTGCTGATGAGTCGCGCGCCGGTGACGACCCCGCGGCGGACGGTCGACGTCATGCCCAGTGCTTTGCGAGCGCTGGGAATTGAGGTACCCGCTGGGCTGGACGGACGGAGCTTTTTTTAGAAGGTCTCGGGACTAGTCGGCATCTCAAGCGCGACGAAATATTTACACTGACAAGACTGGGGTCCGGGCCGGGCGTTCTCCATGGACGCGCGGTGGAGGTATCCCTGGATGCGGTGAGCGGCGACGAACGGAGAAAAACGCGGCGCGTTAGCCATCGGAATGGTCTCCAGTACTACGAGCATCCAGGGCATTTCTTATTGCCGCGGCCAGCTCTCCAGGGGTGAACGGCTTCTGCACGAACGCCACACTCTCGGCGACAATCCCCCGTCTCACCACCTCGTCATCAGTGTAGCCGGACATGTAGACGGCTTTCAGCCCTGGTCGGATTGCCATCACTCGCCGGACCACTTCTGCGCCGCCCATTCCAGGCATCACCGCGTCGCAGAGGAGAAGGTCAATCGGCCCCTGAAATGACGACGCCAGCGCCAGCGCAGTGACGCCATCGCCGGCCTCGAGCACCACGTAGCCCTGGCGCCGGAGACTGCGACCAGCGATGGCTCGAACCGTGTCGTCGTCCTCTACAATGAGAACGGTTTCCTTCCCTCGAGCCACGTCTGTCGCGGCAGGCCGCCGCTCTTCGGTGCGCGCCACCGACTCGACGCGAGGAAGGTAGATGCGAAACGACGCACCCTTCCCTGGCTCGGTATCAACCCAGATGTAACCATCGGATTGTTTGATGATACCGTAGACAGTTGAAAGCCCGAGCCCGGTACCCCTTCCCAGATCCTTGGTCGTGAAAAACGGCTCGAACAGTCTCGCCCTGGTCGAATCTTCCATTCCCATCCCGGTGTCGGTCACCTTCAGCATGACGTACCGCCCAGGACGAGTCACTTCGAATTCGTCTACCGCCATTTCTCCGCGCCCGACTTCGATATTTGCGGTTTCGATGATGAGACCGCCGCCATCGGGCATCGCATCGCGCGCATTGACCGCGAGATTCACGATTACCTGATCGATCTGGCCGGCATCGGCCATTACGCTCTCGAGGGCGGACGCGAGTCGCGTCTCGATCCGGATGTCCTCACCAATCAGCCTGCTCAGCAGCTTGCGTGATTCGTCAACCACGTCGTTCAGACTGATGACTGACGGTCGCATGATCTGCTTGCGGCTGAAGGCCAGCAACTGACGCGTCAGCGAAGCAGCGCGCAAGCCGGCCGCGTGTATCTCCTGCACGTCTTCGCGACGGACGTCATCCGGCTCCAGACCTTCGAGCAGAAACGTGGACCGCACGCCAATTACCGTGAGAAGATTGTTGAAGTCATGTGCGATACCCCCGGCAAGGCGGCCCACAGCTTCCATCTTCTGAGCGTGACGGAGTTGAGCCTCCAGTTGCGTTCGCTCCGTTGTGTCGTAGGAGTGCAGGAGCACGCGGTTCGGAGGCTGAGGGCCTATCGTGACCTGAAAAGTTCTGCGCTCACCATCCAGGCGCCTCTCCGAGGCGATATCGAGCCGCACCACCGCGCCCTCCGCCAACGATCGATGGCAACTCTCCAGGACCTGCGGAATGCCGGGGAACAATTCCGAGGCAAGCCGCCCGATCCGCTCACCCTCGAACCCCGCAAAACTTTCCTCGGCCGCCTCGTTGTACTCGATCAGGATGAAGTCCTCCCCTGCCTGCTCCCACAGATAAGTAGGAACGGGAAGTTTTGCGAATTGCGCGCGAGCCCGCTGCTCGCTTTTCCGAAGCGCTTCATTCGCTCGCCTCTGCTCTGTTATCTCGGTGACCATCCCGAATGCGCCGACGATCTCTCCGGCATCGTCGTAGAGCGGACTGGCCGAGACCAGCGCCGGAACGATCGATCCGTCTTTTGTCACGAACTCCATCTCGGTCGCGTCCGACTCACCATCCTGCCGCATCACATCCAGATCCCGCGCCTTGATCGCTGATTCGGGCGTCAGGAAGTCGTATAACCGCCTGCCCATCATTGCCTCGGAAGAATGCCCGAGAATCGCTGCCATTCGCGGATTCACATAGGTGGTTGCGCCGACCGTATCGATCGTCCACACCCCAACGTGCGCTGTCTCGACGAGCTGGCGAAAGCGAGACTCGCTCGAGCGAAGCGCCCGTTCCGCACGGTCGAGAGGATTCGGTGTCAAAATCCGCCCGGCCTCCCCCGCATCACAATCCGCCAGTCGTCGCCGCGCGCCACAGCGACTCCGACAAATTCGGGACCGAGATCGAGCGACGCGACGGTCCACTCCTTCGCCATCGGCTCCAGCTCGCCATTCTTCCAGCTTGCAAGTCCACGCCACACACTGTCGCCGCGCGCCTTCGCCGTCCCTTCCCGCTTTACCCATATCGATAGGAAAGCGTGGTCGAGCTCTCTCTCCGGAAGGCTCGCGAGAGCCCGGTGCTCCTCTTCCGAGAAGAACCGCCTGGCAACCTGAAGCGCGCGCGGAACCGGGCGCACCTTCTCCGCGTCCACGCCAACATCCCTGTCTTTCGTAACCGCAATGATCACCAGATTACCAGAGTGCGTGGTGTTGAACTTGAGGCCGATTTCGTTCGGCCTGGACAAAGTCGGCTTGCCCATCGCGACCACGCCGAAGCTGATATCGCCCGGCGAGCCTCCAACGTAGTTGGCCAGCAATTGACGTTGCATCGCGCGCGATACGACGTACTGGCGGACAGCTCGCTCCTCGAGCAAGGAACCAACCCGCTTCTGCTCACTGGGCGAGAGCCGGTGGAGGAGGGTGTCCATCTCCTGCTCGCCCACGTCGAGCGGCGCCGTCCACACGTCCACCGTGTCCCCGGCAAGTTCAATCGAGGGAGACAATCTCCACCTCCGGCTCGCCATCGACGACCGTCAACCTCGCTACGCTGGGAACGAGATCGAACCTGCGCTGGCCAGCCGCTCCCGGATTGATTACAAGCTGACCCCCGACGCGTTCAACCAACTGCCGATGGGTGTGCCCGTAGACAATTAGCGGTTGAGAGTATGCCGCGACAAGCTTGTCCGGCGTCGGACTACCCAGCTCGTGCCCATGACTCACGTGGACCTCGATGCCTCCCAGCGATAGCGTCAGCGCTCCCTCCAGGGCCGGGTCGTCGATTTGATCGGTGTTACCATACACGGCGTAAACTGGCGCAATCATGCGCAGTTCGTCCAGAATGTCCTGCCCTCCGACATCACCGGCGTGAATGATGAGATCCACGCCCGCGAACGCGGAATGCACACGCGGCCTGAGCATTCCGTGGGTGTCCGATATCAATCCCGCTACGATCCGGTTCGGCTGGGTCGCCATGCTTTCTATATTACCTGAGCGATGTCATGGTCACGACTGTCTCTCACGCTGGCGCTAAGGTCGCTTCTGCGGCCCCGGCTCGCCCTCGCGCTGTTGCGGGTAGCCTGGCGATTCAGGTCGCGCGGCTGGAACGTGCGGTTCCCATTCCTGCCCCTGCCCGATGCAACCTATATCAGATGGCGCATGTACACCGCTTATGGCGACTATGATTCCATCCCATCTGCAGACGATGTGGAACGCTATGCGCGCTGGGCTGTAGCCGATCGATGACTGCGGGCACAATCCACCAGCCGGGCCTGGAAAGCCGCATCAAGGCCCGCGCGTTTGGACTCGGTTTCGACCTCGCCGGAGTCACCCGGCTTGGACCTGCTGAATCGGCCGCGAACTTCGACTCATGGCTCGACAAGGGCTATGCCGGCGATATGGATTACCTCGCGCGAGCGGCGGGAAAGCGGCGCGACACAACGCTTCCATATGCCGGCGCGGTAAGCGCAATCGTCGTGGGTTTGAATTACGGCGGGACCGCAAAGACCGGAACGATTGCGCGATACGCACGCGGCGACGATTACCACGAAGTGATGTGGCGCAAGCTCGATACGCTTCGAGAGTTGATAGAAGCTGAGATCGGCCAGACCGTTCGCGGAAAGTCCTATGTAGACACAGGTCCGATCCTCGAACGCGATCTCGCGCGGAGCGCCGGTCTCGGATGGTTTGGAAAGAATACCAATCTCATCAATCCGGGGCTTGGCTCGTTCTTCTTCATTGGTGCCCTGCTCGTCGATCTCGAGCTCCAACCTGAC
>JBKJRW010000081.1:0-12288 GCA_046593165.1 Gemmatimonadaceae bacterium | reverse complement strand
GGCAGAGGCGCCGCTCCGAATGTTGTTGTGATTTCGCTGGTAGAATGCCTCGCTGGTGAGTCCGACATGTTCTCCGAGCATATAGAGTGCTCCGCCAGACAGTAGCCATAATTCGGTGGTCACGCGTGAATCCACAGCGGTTGAGTTAACGTCGGCGTGGGTAGTGGCCCTGTTGTAGAGAGCTCGCGCCGAGACGAACGGAAACAACCGGGGGACGCGGGTCGAGACGTAGTAGGACACGCCTGGTCCGATGCCCCACTCGGAAGAGGTCTGATTCCTGGCGTTCGGTTGATCATCGGCCCAGACTTTTCGAAATCGGAGATTGGCGCTCACTGCGAGTCCCCGAACCACGAAGTAGCCGAGTCGAGGGAACGCTTGGACTATTGTCAGTCCAGAGCCGCCCTCGGATGCCTTGGTGCGGGAAATGTCGGCGGTTCCGCCAATCTGAATCGAGCCCCGTTGAATTGGGGACCGTTGGCCCTGAGCTTTAGCCTCTGTAGATACAAGAAGAAGTGCGATCAGACAGACTTCGAGTTGTAGTCGCATGAGCCCTCGCTATCCTTGATGAACCGGCTGGCAACAAGCGTCGGGAATAATGCGTGTGCGGGCTCCGCTTCGTGAGGCACCTCATTTGAAATTCATTGTTGGCCATCCAACTGGCAAGAGAGAGCAGTGACGCATAAAGACAGCGAGTTCGATCTTCTGGTGGTTGGCGGCGGGCCATGCGGCCTGGCGGCCGCGATATCTGCGCAGCGCGCGGGACTGAATGTAGTTGTCGTCGAGGCGGAGGTCGTGGTGAGCACGATTGCGCACTACCCGACATATGCGCGCTTCTTTTCTACCGCGGAAAAGCTGTCGCTTGGGGGAGTGCCGTTTGTCGTGGCGACCGAAAAACCATCGCGACGCGACGCGCTGGCGTACTACCGGTCGATCGTGAAGCACTTTGGTGTCAATCTGCGTCAGTACGAGCGCGTGGTTGCTATCGACAAATTGGATGATGGATTTCTGGTTCGTTCGACGTTGCGCGGCGGTAGCGACCGCGAGACGCGCGCCCGAGCTGTTGTCGTTGCTACCGGCTATTTCGGCTCGCCGAATTACCTTGGAGTTCCGGGTGAGGATTTACCGCATGTCTCGCACGTGTATCGTGAGGGGCACGAGGCGTTCGATCAGAATGTCGTGGTGGTAGGTGGCGGTAACTCTGCTGCCGAAGCAGCGCTCGACCTCTGGCGTTCGGGAGCGCGTGTGACCCTCGTTCACTTCGGGCCCTCGTTCGACAAGAAGATTAAACCCTGGGTCCGTCCCGATTTCGTGAACAGGGTGAACGAAGGCGAAATTGCCGTCCGGTGGAATAGCCGGGTCAGCGGGATCGAGGCCGGGAGCGTGAGCATTGCGGGCGATGGAGGCGAAGAGCGGCTGGCTGCGGCCTTCGTTTACGTAATGACCGGCTTTGCGCCGAACGTGGACCTGCTGCGGCAGGTTGGCGTTTCGATCGATGCCAGTACGGGCATTCCGCAGCATGATGCTGCGACACTCGAGACGGCTGTGCCGGGAATTTTCATAGCGGGCGTTGTGGTTGCTGGTTACGATGCGAACAAGGTGTTCATCGAGAACGGTCGGTACCATGGCGACAAGATCGTTGCGCGGCTGCTTGGCCAGAGCGCACCGGGCGAGCCGAAGCTGAGCGCAGAGCTCGATAGTTAGGCCGAGGCGGCGAAAGGGAAGAGCCGATGCCAGAGGCTCGGGCGTTTCCGAAGCAGGTAGGAGCCTGCCAGAAGCACGGCGAGCGAATTGGCCGTCACGATCGACCACAATGGGAGGACTGGTCGCATGGAGGTTGTCAGCAGGCCGACCGCGAGTATCGTGACAACGAACCCCGTGACAATTGTAAAGAGCACTGCGTATGCCCGTGGCGGATGACGCTCGGCGTAGTCCACGAGGCTGGTCACGATAAGCCCGATCGCCAACGAGACCAGAAAATGAAACCCGTTGTACCAGAAGATCGCCGTCGTGTCGAGCTGGGTCGGAAACTGCAGCACGGAGGGGTCGCGCAGTCCCTGGAACACGGCCTTGCCCAGGAGATCCACCGTGTACAGGGTTCCGCGCGAAGCGAGCAGATCGAAGGCACTGTAGAACACGGCCACGGACACGTATGCGATAAGCCCCACCACCAGCCCTTCTCGCATTGTACGACCTGGGCGCAGCATTGATGACCTCCGGAAGGCCTGCCTGTCAACACGCTCGTGAGCTGCGTACATTAGAGTCGGTTGCAATCGTGCGCAAGAATTTCTCGAGGCAGCCAAACCCACGTTCTCTAAAGCGCTCCTACCCCACGGCATCATGAAAAACTTCAATCTGCTTCCATTCGCGCTCGTTGCCTGTGCTTCTTTCGCCTGCGCTCCGGCGGCGAGCACTGTTCCGTCACCGGCCGGGCAGCCGGCTGTCGCCCGAGCTTCCGATGCGCCCGTGCTGAGGCCGATAGGATACAGGCAGGAATTCGGCACGATGTGGACTTTCGACGCGCCGCCGCTCGACTACTGGAAGGCCACCTACAACTTCACTCCCGACAAGGCGTGGCTGGACAACATCCGCCTCGCCGCGGTGAGACTTCCAAACTGTTCGGCGTCGTTCGTGTCGGCGAATGGGCTGGTGCTCACGAACCACCACTGCATGCGTGAGTGCGCTGCATCTACCTCGCCGCCAGACACCAACTACGTCGACGCCGGGTTCATCGCGCGCACCATTCCTGAAGAAAAAAAATGTGCGGGTCTCTATGTAGATCAGCTCGAGTCGATCGAGAACGTGACCGAGAAGGTTCGGGCGGCCGTCACCGCGACAACGGCGGAGTCGCAGGTACAGCAACGGACTACGGTGATCGGTCAAATTCAGTCTGAGTGTGGCCGCGCAACGGGCCTCACCTGTCAGGTCGTATCCCTGTATCAGGGTGGTATCTACTCGTTGTACCGTTACAAGCGGTACGATGATCTTCGCCTCGTGTTCTCGCCCGAGGATGGGATAGCGTCATTTGGCGGCGATCCCGACAATTTCACATTCCCCCGCTACGACCTCGACGCCAGCCTGGTGCGTGTGTACGAGAACGGCCAGCCGCACAAGCCGCGCAACTATCTGCGATGGAGTCCTTCGGGTACGCGCGAGGGTGAGCTGGTGCTCGTGGTTGGCAATCCCGGCTCGACCGGCCGCCTGAATACAATTGCGCAGATGGAGTTTTTGCGAGACTACCAGTATCCCGCGCAGCTTGGCGGATACGAGCGCGCTCTCACGATCTACCGCGAACTTGCGCGCACGGATTCGACCGCGGTCCGGCGTTATCAGAACAACGTCTTCGGGGTTGAGAATTCCAGAAAGGCGGTGACCGGATATCGCGCCGGTTTGATCGATTCAGCCTACATGGGTGTGAAGTCTTCGTTCGAGCGTGAGTTCCGGGCACGGCTCGCGGCGGATGCGCGACTGGCTGCACGGTATGGAACGACGTACGATGCGATCGCCGCTGCGCAGAAAGAACTCGCAAGCTTCGATGCTCTTCGTCGCAACCGGGGCTTCGGTGCGCCTGTCGGCGGTGGAGGATCGCGCCTGCTCAACATGGCGGGGCAGCTCGCTCGTCTGCCCGGCGAGTCAGCGTTGCCCGATTCGTTGCGCCTCGCGTTTTACCGCGGGAATGGAGTGAACGCCATCCGTGCGTCGCTGCTTCGCGAGCAACCGATCGACGTTCCATATGAGCGGCTGGCGATCGCTGCTCAGCTCAGGCTGGCGCAGTCGGAGTTGAGTGCCGACGATCCGTTCCTGCGTGCGGCTCTCGCTGGCCGAACGCCCGAACAGGTTGCTCTTGTCCTGGTGAACGGAACGCGTGTAGGCGATGTGGCATTCAGGCGTTCGCTGGTGGAAGGTGGTGCGGCGGCCGTCGCGGCTTCGGACGATCCGATGATCGCTCTTGCTCGCCGGATCGATCCGCTGAATAGAGAACTGCTTACGCGTACCGAGAAGTTGAACGCAACCATCGCGTCGAATACCGAGAAGCTGGGCCGGGCCTTGTTTGAGACTTACGGTACGGCATTGCCTCCAGATGCGACGTTCACCCTCCGCATCAGTGACGGTTTGGTGAAGGGGTATCCGATGAACGGCACGATTGCGCCGTACAAGACTGTGTACATGGGACTGTATTCGCGCTCAGCAGAGTTCGACGCCAAGCCGCCGTTTGACCTGCCCAGGAGATGGATCGACCGAAAGGATCGCCTCGATCTCACGACTCCGTTCAATTTCGTGTCCACTACCGACATCATCGGGGGGAACTCGGGCAGTCCGGTGATCAATCGGAAGGGTGAGCTTGTGGGTCTTGCGTTCGACGGAAATATCGAGGGTGTCACCAACCGGTTTCTGTATCAGACCGAGAAGCAGCGTACGGTGAGTGTGAGTTCCGAGTCGATTGTAGAGGCGCTCAGGAAGATGTACGACGCGGCGGCGTTGGCGAGCGAACTTCAGGGAAGGTGAGCTGGCACTGACGGGCTGACCTGTCCTGCGCCCGAACGCAGGAGACGCGCTGTGCGCCCCTGGGCGTTAGCAAGTCTGGCGGGATGTGTCTCCGTCGCATTGGGGCTGTCTTGATGGTATAAGTGGTCTTCGCAGCGAACGAGTTTCTTGAACAGCTCCAGGTCGGGACGCGCACCGTTTTTTACCTGCTTTTGCTGAACGGGACACTCGAGGACGACGCGCTCAACGGGAAGGGCTCTCCCGGCCGCGTTCGCCTTCGCGACGGATACCGGATCTAGCCGGCCATCGGTCACCAACCGCCGTTATGCCGCGCGGATACGACTGCCGGACGGCGGCAGCTCACGCGCTCGAGTGGCACGGTCCAAGAGGCGCTCGAGCAGGGCCTGCGTGTGTTCCGCATCCAGTTCGAGTCGCTCGACTCGGCGCTGGAGATGCTCCGGCGAGTCGGGGCCCGGGAGCGGACGCCGCGGCCACATCGCACGCCCGATGACGACGCCGACGACCGCTCCTGCGGACAACACGATCGCTCCGTATGCGAGTAGAAGATTCGTCGAGATCGCAACGACGTCCATGATCATCTCGGGCGCTAAGGCGTGGGAGTCGGCATAACGGACCGCAAATCAGCTGAGGGGACCTGGTGAGGCCGCCGCGAACCAAGCTCAAAGGTATATCTCGCGGCGGCCGAACCGTTAGGGCCCCGGCAGCTGCATTTGCTGGTTAGGCCGCAACGCGATTAAGCATGAAACTTACCGTAACAGAGCTTTCTGAGAATGGATCTAGGACGCAAATACCAACTGGCCCAAGCGAGTGGTGAATCTCCGTTCATGTCTTTGGCATCAATGCGCGAATGCGCATCCAGAAGCATCTGAATGGTTTCTTCGGTGCCGAAGGCCGCTGCGCGGTGCAGGGGCGTTTCCGCTTTGGTTCTGCAATCACGCATGAAGGCATCCGTTTCAACCGATGGCTTGGTAACACAATTGGGATTCGCGCCATTCGTGAGGAGCACTTTGATCACAAGGTCATGGGCCTGTCGGTTGGCTGTGCATAGGGCTGAGTGCAGGGGTGATTCTCCGGTATCCGGCAGTGGCTTGTTTACGTCAGCACCTTGCTCGATCAGAAACTGGCATAGGCGCGAATGTCCGTGAAAAGCAGCCCCGTTGAGCTCGTAGTTCTGTCCCAGAGACTGGAGCGACTCTCCATTGGCAAGCAGGAACTTGATGGCGCTAACATCGCCGTAGTAGGCGCACCATTTAATGAGAGACATTCCGCCTTGGTCTGCTGAAGTCGCCGCGTGGCCCGCAGCGACGTAATCGAAAACCAAGTCTGTGCGTCCGTCTGTAATTTCGTCAAATATGTTTTTGCTCATATTGCGATGCGTGAAGAGTGCTCGTCGGCCTAGAAAATATGACTGGGCTGGCCTCCGATTTATCCGTGGGATTAGCTCCTCACGTATGAGTCGGAGTTGCCAGAGCGCCTGCGACGATCGATCTGTCGCAACACACGGAGACCAGCCCATGTCATCGTTACTTGCTGTGCTGCCAGTTGCCATCCGCTCTATCATCTACCTTGGAATGGATGCGCACAAGGAGTCCATCACTATCGCGGTCCTGCCAGACGGGGCGAAGACGCCGACGCGACTCGACCGGTTACCAAACGAGCTGCCCAAGCTGAAACGATGGCTCGAGCGAGTCGCACGAGACGGCGAGATCCGCGCGTGCTACGAGGCTAGCGGTGCCGGGTATGTGCTCCACCGAGCGATGAAGGAGTGGGGCTACGTGTGCGAGGTCATCGCTCCGTCGCTCCCACGCGAAACGGTCCGGCGTGCAACGCAAACACGATAAGCGGGATGCCGCGGATCTCGCGCGGTATTATCGAGCGGGTGAGCTCGTCGTCGTGCGAATCCCGAGCGAGAGCGACGAGCGAGTGCGTGACGTTGTGCGCTGCCGTGAGACGTTTCAGCGCGAGATCCTCAAGTCGCGCCACTACATCCTCAAGTTCCTCGCCCGGCGTGGCTTCGTATTTCGCGAGGGGACTAACTGGTGCACCCCGCATCTCAAGTGGCTCCTGCATCTGACCACTGAGAACTCCCCGCTCGCAGCGCACGACCGCTCGTGTTCCGCGAGTACCACGCGCTGCTGCTCTACAAGTTGGAGCGGCGTGACGAACTGGATCGTCAGATAGAGCAGCTGGCGCTGCTTCCTAACCTCGCGCCGATGGTCGGGCGCCTGCAGTGCTTCCGCGGCATTTCGCTTCACTCAGCAATGGTGCTGGCCACCGAGATCGTCGACTGGCGTCGATTGGAGCGTCCCGGGCAACTCGCCTGCTACCTGGGCCTCGTGTCGAGGGAAGACTCAAGCGGGGATCCTACGCGTCTCGGCTCGATCACAAAGGCTGGTAACAGTCACTGTCGCCATGTGCTCGCTCAAACAGTGGAAGCGAACAGGGACGATATATCGAGAACTGAGGCGCCGTGGAGTCAGCGGCAAGTCGCTCTTGATCGCCGCACGGTATGGCCGAAGCTGGTGGCGGGCGTCGCGATTCTCCGCGCTTCACATTGCCATGCCAAGTGCGTACTTCGAATCAATCGGAGTACCGCGACTGGCGACCCTCTTTACCTCAACTCACTGAACCGCCGGATGCGGACCCGCATGTCCGGTGGTGTGGGAGGGCAGTAGGAGAGGATTCTCTCCTACTCCCTATCCCGATCGCTCGTCAGCATCCGCGTGTGTTATGCCTCAGCGCGACGAGTCCATGCCTGCGGGTGGCGGCGGAGATGTAAACAGCCTCGAACCTCGATGATCGTTTCTGTGACGCGATAGTACACCGCGTATGGAAATCGCTTAACGAGCAACCTGCGGAGAGTTCGGTGAACGACCGGTCCGGCCTCTGGCCTTTGTTCCCAAAAGCGAAGGACCACGTCAAGTTCGCGCTCAAATTCCGAACCGAGACCAGCGCGTTGGGCATCGTACCAAGCATGAGCATCTTCAATGTCCGCGCTCGCTCGCGGCGTAAACGCGAGCTCGCGGCTCATCGCTTTGGCTGTCGCAGTCGCGTCTGAACGTCCTTCCAGGACAACGTCGCCTGCTCACTCGGATCCTCGAGCCGGCAATCTAGTTCCGCCAAATGCCAGTCGGGCACGGGAATACTCTCGGCGGAAACGGCCAAGCTGTCCCATATCTCCTCCACGAGCTGAAGACGCTCGTCGGCGGAAAGGTCGAGAATTTCGTTGAGCAAGGCAGAGTGCGTCATGCCTTCAAGCTGGCGCGAGGTCCTTCGATGGGCAAGAGCCGGACAGTGCAGGCATAACTATCTATTAGCCCGCGCTGGCCACCGTTGCCCTGCCAGTGGGACAGACGTGATGCATGTAGCATTCAGCACAATGCGGATCCGTTGGACGGCACCAAGTTCGGCCAATCTCCCAAGCCGGGAAGTCAAGAAGCCCCGGGAAAGAGGGATTGAGCGCGCGAGCGCAATAGATGACCTCCTCCAGCCCTGCGGCTTCGCCGACCAACCCTAGACGCGTGAATACGCGTCGAACGTGGACATCGGCAGAAACGTCAACAGAGTAGTAATCGGCGAGCGGAATGTTGAAGTCCCTTGCCAGAATGTTCGTGGCCATTGTGGCAATCTTCGGCCCAACGCCACGGAACCGTAGGAACCGAAGCACGACTTCGGCACTTGATGGATTGTCGCGCCAGATGCGGCTGGCGTCGCCCGCGTATGCCTTCGCGATGTGCGCAATGGCACTGTGAAAGTTTCGGCTCATCTCCTCAGGGAAACGGTGGAGCGGCTCCGGTTTTGTTAGAAGCTCCCGGACGTCATCCAGAGAAAGCTCGCGCAGGCGAGAGAACGCAAACCCGCCGAGCTTCCTGAAGATGAGGTACGGGATCATCCAAGCCCGCTCGGCTTTGATCTGGCGATCCATGATGCATGCCAGAACGAATGCGTGCGGGTGACCGTCTAGGTCGTTGAGCAGCGAATCAGTAGCGGAGTCTTTCGTAAATGCCACGTGGCCGGGCTTGGCCTTGAAGAGCGCCTCACCGTGCTGCACCAGTACCGCTGCGATATCGGCGTTCACCATTCAGAACCATCCATCATTCTTGTGCGGGCAGCCAGAGCTCAGCTGCGGGCGAACCCATTAAATGCGGCGGCGAAGCCGCCGCCTCCATAGCTCGCCCCCGTCTGCTGCAGCGTTCGTTAGACATCAGGGTTGCGGTGCTGACCGCCCGCCGACGCCGCCCCCGAACATTTGCGGCAGCAGCGGCGCGTGGTGGTGGCCGGTGAAGGAAGAGAACGGTGTGCCGCGGACGATGGCTCTCCCCGCGCATCGCCAGGCCAGCGCCGCGAGATCGGGAGCGCCGGGACTGCTCCGGTACCGCCGCCACATCGTGCCCCGCCGTACGCAGCACCGCCACACAACCGGCCGCGCCCGCTCGAGGTACGGGCGCGGTCGCCAGCAGCAATCGAGGACAAGCCGATGGTGAACCCAACAAAGTCGTTCCGGCGCCAGCGACACCTCTAGGGAATTGTGTCGCGCTGATCCATGATCATCTGGTGGACGATGCGCCAGCCCTCCGGTTGCCGTGCGAGTACAAATGTCGTGTGCATGCGCCGATAACCCATCGGGGTGCCCTTGGGGGACAGTTGCCCCTCACTTTCGGCGTACAGATGCATAATCGCCGCGTCCGACCCGAGGAAGCGGAACGACAACGGGCGATTTAACACTGACCTACCCTGAGTACCGGCTGCGCCGCCTGAGACAAAGAGCGCATTGCGCAGGAAGTCTTCAAGCTCAACTCTGTCGCGCTTCACGCGCCCGAACGCGTTGGTCCACTCGGCGTCGGCCGCGAACGCGCTCGCGACGGAGGCGGCGTCCCCTCGGGTCCACGCCGCGGCGAAGCGAGCCATGAGCGTTCGAATCGAGTCACCATCCGCAGCGTTCGCGGGTTGGCCATACATGCGCATCCCGCCGGGCGGTTGCACTTGCCATCCGGCTGAGTTCGAAGGGGATGCTGCGCCCCGCGCGGTCTCAGGCAGCGCGGCGCGCGCGCACGCATTCAGGACGAGAGTGCCGGCGACCATTGTCATCAGGGGAGCGCAGTTGAACCATCGAAAGACCAGCCGCGTAGAATTGCGCATCGGATTCTCCTCTCATCAGTGACGTCGACCTGTGATACTACAATTTCGTTTGGCGCGGCCTAAAAAATATGACTGGGCTGGCCTCCGATTTTCGCGTGGGTTAACTCCTCACGTGTGAACCGGAGTTGCCAGAGCCACCTGCGACGATCGTTCTGTCGCAATTACACGGAGACCAGCCCATGTCATCGTTTACCAATTCTGCTGTTCCTGCTGTACGCTCTATGATCTATCTCGGGATGGATGTGCACAAGGAGTCCATCACCATCGCGGTGCTGCCCGAGGGAGCGAAGTCGCCGACTCGACTCGACAAGCTATCAAACGATTTGCCGAAATTGAAGAAGTGGCTGGAGCGAGTTGCACGAGACGGAGATATTCGCGCGTGTTACGAAGCGAGTGGTGCGGGCTATGTGATTCACCGTGCGATGAAAGAGTGGGGTTACGAGTGCGAAGTCATCGCCCCCTCGCTCATTCCGAAACGGCCGGGTGTTCAGCGAAAGCACGACAAGAGAGATGCCGCCGACCTTGCTCGCTTTTATCGAGCGGGTGAGCTCACCGCGGTGCGGATTCCGAGCGAGAGCGATGAGCGGGTACGTGACGAGCGGGTACGTGACGTCGTGCGTTGCCGAGAGACGTTCCAGAAGGAGATCCTCAAGTCGCGCCACTACATCCTCAAGTTCCTGGCGCGCCGTGGCTTTGTCTTTCGGGAAGGCACCAACTGGTGCAGTCCGCATCTTAAATGGCTGCTGCATCTGACCACCGAAAACAGCCCGCTCGAACAACACGACCGTCTCATCTACCGAGAATACCACGCGTTGCTGCTTTATAAGCTCGAGCGGCGTGACGAGCTGGACCGTCAGATCGAGCAACTGGCGCTTCTTCCCCACATCGCGCCGATGGTCGAGCGGCTTCAGTGCTTCCGCGGCATCTCGCTTCACTCGGCGATGGTACTGGCGACGGAGATCGTCGACTGGCGGCGCTTCGAGCGTCCCGGCCAACGCGCATGCTATCTGGGTCTCGTCTCCAGGGAAGACTCGAGTGGCGGCCGCACTCGCCTCGGCTCAATAACCAAGGCTGGCAACAGCCACTGCCGCCATGTACTCGTGCAGGCGGCGTGGAGTTATCGGCATCGACCACACACGAGCGTCGATCTAAAGAGACGACAGCAGGGACAGAGTCCCAGTGTGATCGTGCATGCCTGGAAAGCGCAGCAGCGACTGCATCAGCGATTCAATCACCTGTCGTGTCGCAAGCGGCCCCAGATCGCTGTCGTTGCGGTCGCGCGCGAGCTCGTCGGATTTCTATGGGCGGTGATGCAGGACACACCGCTCGTCCAAATCGAACATCAGGCAGCATGAACAGCGATCGTGGTCCGGCGTGCGGTGTCGAGGCTCGATGTGCGAGCACTCTAGGACGGCGTTATGCGGCCCGTGCAGTTATCAGCAGCGGGATCCCCGAGCCTAGAATGAGCCAGCTCCCGACGAATCCAATTCTTGCCGCTCTGCCGAGGCAACTCGGTAATCGGCGCATATCAGCAGGATTAACCGTCGATGCTGCCTCGCGCCCACGTCGTATCACGATCACTTCAACCAATTACAATGCGATCACCTTAGCCAACTCTTGACACCAGCCCAGTCATATCAACGCTCAGCATCAGCGGCGGCGCGCAGCGCCGTCCGCTGCATGCTGTTGTTGGGCGGCGTTCGGCCAATGGGCGTTCATGACGAAACTTCGGCCCGACATCGTCAACACCCCAATCAATTCCCTACCGTGCCTACTCCGTCCATCCGACGCAATTCGCAAGATGCGTCCGGTGGAGCTTCAAGGCTTACGGCGATGCAGCGATGCAGCGAATGTCACTAGGTCGCCCGCGAATCGAGCCGGATTCTCCCAGTGCGGCGTGTGTCCGACGCCAGAGTAGACGATCAGCTGTGAGCCAGCGACGGCGGATAGGAGAGCTTGCTGCTGCTGCCAGCCGATGATTTCGTCTCCATCACCCCAAATTAGCAGCGTGGGCGTTCGGATCCCGGCCAACTCCGGCGTGTGGTCTTCGAGCAGCAAGCCGCTGAACGCCTCTCTCCAAACCCGCGCCGGCACCTTTAGGCTCTCCTGCACCATGGCATCAAGGAAAGGCTCTGGAACCGGCCGCAACGAGGTCCCACTGTGGAACCGTTTCACAAACGCCGGGTCGATCGGATCTTGCAGCGAAGTCATCGTGGTGGCCACGATCTCCCGCAGATCCTCTCGTCCGCGGAGGGTGGAGAAGGAAGACTCGAGCACCAGGCCGACGATCCGTTCGGGATCGTCGATCGCCAGACGCTGCGCGACCAAGCCTGCAGACGAATGACCGACGGCCACTGCACGTGTGATCCCGAGCCCGTCAAGGAGCGTTGTCACGTCGCCCGCGAAGTCCTTGGCCCGGTACCCACTCTCAGGTTTATCCGAGTCTCCATGACCACGGAGGGAAACCGCGACGACGCGCAAGGAATCCGGCAAGAATGGGAGTACACGCTCGTAGCTCCGCCAAGAATCGGTCAGGCCGGGAAGCAGCACGATAGCCGGACCAACGCCATGGCCCTGGTCCAGGTAGGACAGCCTTAACTGACTTGGAAGGGTTTGGCCATTCACGATGCGTCTTGGCAGCACTTC
>JBKJRW010000170.1:0-4924 GCA_046593165.1 Gemmatimonadaceae bacterium | reverse complement strand
CGGCCGTTTCTGGTTGCCTACAACGTGTACCTCGGCGACGCATCCAACCTTGCTGTTGCGAAGGCGATCGCGAAGCAGGTGCGGGAATCGTCCGGAGGATTCAAGGGGGTGAAGGGCCTCGGAATGGAAGTTGACGGGCAGGCGCAGGTTTCCATGAATCTTGTGGATACCGAGCAGACGGCGTTGCACACCGTATTCGATTTCATCAGCGAGAAGGCGCGCGAAGCGGGTGTCGAGGTGACATGGAGCGAGCTGATCGGGCTCGTGCCCGAGCGGGTTTTGTTTGAAGCATCGAAGAATCATCTCAAGCTCCGGGAGTTCACGCCGGACCAGGTGCTCGAGCGGCAGGTGTCCGGGGCGATGCGGGCGTCATCCGATGTGGCCGCGCCTTCTCTCACAGGCCGTTCATCGGCGAACACTCCGGAGGCGTTTCTCGAGGCGATCGCGTCGTCCGATCCTGTTCCCGGGGGTGGCAGCGTAGCGGCGTATGCTGGTGCATTGGCTGCGGCGCTTATCAGGATGGTTGCCGGTTTGACGATTGGAAAGAAGAAGTACGTCGCGGTGGAGCCAGAGATGATCGTTATTGCGGCGAACGCCGAATCGCTGGCAAAATCCCTGGCGCTTCTTGTACAGCGCGATGCCGATGCGTATGCAGCAGTTGCTGAAGCATACAAGCTGCCGAGGGAACCTGAGTCGGCTGCGCGGATGCGTTCCGAAGCGATCACCAAGGCGCTGCTTGGTGCGACGGAGGTTCCGCTCGAGACTGCGCGCCTGTGCGCCCAGGCTGCTGAGTTGGCGGCAACAATGGCGGCGAAGGGAAATACGAACGCGGTCACCGATGCTGGTGTTGCTGCCCTGCTGGCCGAAGCAGGTTGCAAGGGCGCCGTATATAACGTTCGGGTTAACGTTGCCTCGTTGAGCGTCAGGGCGCTGGGAGCGCCTCTCGAAGAAGAAGCGGAGCAGCTCGTGTCAGCCGCGACAGCGTCGTCACAAAGAGCTTGCGCACTCGTCGAGAGGGCCCTCTAGTCAGTTTGCGAGCCACGCGCCGTTGCGAAAGGAAGGAGGCTACGTAGGGGAAGCGTACGCGGCTATCTCTTCTTTCGTGACTTCCGCGCGCTCAGCCTACGCAAATCCTCCGCGTCCTTCCTGCGGCCGGTCGCGGCCTTGTTGGCGCGGAGCTCAGCCAGGCCGATGACTCGCATCTTCTGCCCTTGAACCGTGATCGAGATTGCGCCCGCCCACACTTGCCCGACACCAACGCCGTCGATGGCGCTCAGCAGATCTATCCGGTGCGGGGGGTGCCCGAATTGCGTCACGATCTCGGGGGTCATGAGCGCATCTTCATCGATCACGCCAAGCGGCGCGCCGAAGTCCTTCATCGCTGCGCAAAGGCGGCTAACATTCGACTTGGTGCGCCGATACAGGAAGTCGATGTCCCCCGTGGCGCGGACGATGCCGTGGACGCCCAGGGCATACCCCCCGATCAACACGAAATCGACGCGCCGCTCGTTGAGGCATACAATGAAATCCAGAAAGTCGGGAGACAGGGCATCGTTCTCCACGCCACCGGCACGCTTTCTCACCGCCGCGACCGGGCCTGCGTTGAGCGGGCATCCGGCTGGCGCTGACGCGCCGTTTTTCTACGGCTCGCGCTGGCCGAGGCTGAATGGACCGTAGAGCGATCACCGTTGCCACGACCGCCTGAGGCGATCAGATATGCCTGCCTCGACACCTGCGAGACTGCTGCAATTCGCTTCGCTTTCGATCGTCCCGGCTGCGGATCGTCCCCCTCGTCGTGGAGGTGAATATGGCCGCCGGTCCAGGTCTGACGGCGCCGCGCTGCACGTACGGCGCGCTCCAATCCGGCGGCCGACGCATTGCGGATCTCGGCCGTCGCGCCGCTCGGAGCCCTCGCGATGACCGAGACACCGACGACGTTCAAGAGCTTCAGCGCGGATTCCAGGCTCACGTTCGGGCGTTGACCGCGCTCTAACTCCGCCACCAGGCGCGTGCTTACACCGCCGCGCCTGGCGAGCTCATCGCGACTGAGTTTGAGTTCCTTCCGGGCAGTCCTGAGCAGCACGCCGATAGGTTCCGAGAACATCGCCGTCTCCGTTATTTGAGGCGCGTACATCGCATAGAGTACGAGCAAACAGAGGGACTTGCAAGCCCTTTATGTGCTGTAGCCCTTTATGTCCTCTGCAACGAGCTCGGCGAGACACCGGTGCGAGCGAACTAGGGGCCATCGACTGGGTGTGTTGCATGCAGTACGTCTTGGTGTTACAATCATTACATGGATACAACGATCAGGAATCTCGACGCTGACCTTTATCGGAAGCTGAGGTCGCGTGCCGCGCTCGCGGGCATGACCGTGGGCGAAGCTGTGAGCGAAGCAATGCGCGCTTACCTGGCCCGCCCTCAAGCCTCGAAGACCGGCAGCCTGACCGACCTCGTGCCGCAACCTTTTCCAGCAGGCAATGAACGCCTTAGCGAACAAGTTGACGCGGTCGTTTATGAATCGGGCCGAGCCAGGGGATGATCGTCCTCGACTCGAGCTTCCTCATCGCCTACCACAACACGCGCGACGTTCACCATGCTGCTGCGGCCCGCACAATGATTCAACTCATTGGAGGAAAGTGGGGTCAGGCCCTTCTTCTGGAATATGTCTTCCTTGAAACCGTGACCGTTCTGCGAATGCGGCTCGATGTCAAGATCGCCGCAAGGGTGGGGACAACGCTTCTCAATGCCCGTGAGATCGATTTCGTTCCATGCTCGGAGATATTCTCCGATGCGTTCGACACGTTTCGTCGTGATCGATCCCACAACCTGAGCTTCGTGGATGCAGCAATCGTCTGTGTCGCAAGACTGCATTCGCCAGGGTTCGTCGCTACCTTCGACGAAGATTTCAAAAGCCTCGCGGGAATCACGATCGTTACGGGCTGATAGGCATGAATTGAAGATCGGTGGACTGACGTCGTCGTCGTAAACCCGGCTTCCCTGACACCTGTTCCAGGGTGAGCGAATCGATCTGGCCCTTCAGATCGTATATGAAGCGGTTACCGTCGTTATGCGGACCGAATCCCCACCGGCAAACCCAAACACATTCATCCCGCCCGCAATACCGATCGGATCGGCCTGCGTGAAACTGACCGCTCTTCGGATCGAAGTACCGGTTCCTGCGATACAGCATCCCCGTCGTGCCCTGCCCATTGGCCACAAACGTCCCAAGCCACCGTTTCGCATTGTTGCTCGGCACTGCATCCGGGCTCGGAGCGAAATAGGTCTCAGCCTGTGTTGCAGCCGGCCAGTCGACCTGGGTCGCAGTATTACCAAGCGAGATGTCACCCGCCTGGCCATCGAGGGTCACGCTGCTCATACCCTGACCACGCCAGTTGTAGTTGATGATCCGCGTATCGCCCGTGGCGATCAGCGCTATGGGTTCGTCCAGCGTGAGGCCGTGGATGTTCCGCACAACTCCGCTGTTCGATACATCGCTTACACCGTCAGCCGTCCGGTCCTCGACCAGCGCCTACCGGCTGGTGCCCCGGAATAGGGTGGTCGGCGTGGCGATCATCAGCCTTGGAACCACTCTGCTACGCCACATAGATATGCCCACCGAGGTGAACTTGAAACGACTCGTACTCAGTGTTGCTGTTCAGGACACGCAGCTCTGTTCCAGAATCAAAACGAAGTAAAAGTCCCCCATCGTCCGTTCGGGTTGCAAACTGAATCTGCGTTCCAAGCAAACTACAGATTACCGACGCAGCCTGCGCATAGTCGTCTATGCGCGTCTCACCTGACGGTCCGGAGCGCATGGTTACACGGCTCTCGACGACGATCTTTGCGTCAGAGTCTAAATGGATTTGGAACTCGTTCTCGCCGAAGCAAAGCTGGATCAGGTGCGCCCCAATCAGGCCTGTCAAGTCAATACTGCGCGGAAGTCCATTCATTGGTTTGATCTCGGCGGAAGCGGTACATGAGTCTCGGCTTCAAATTGTGGCCTCGTGACGTTCGATGGCGGTTTGCCTGTCGACGGATTCACAGGCTGCCCCCCTGCATTGTACTGCCTCCAGTACCCATCCGGGTATTGTGGAGTTGGCCCACCGACCCGTGCCGTGTGACCCTCTGGAAGCCTGCTCGGAAGGGCTTGCGCCGGATTAGTTGGAGTTACGAACTGTGGTGACGGCTTCGGCCCTTTAGCAAAGTGTCTTTCAAGCTGCTTCTCCAAACCCCTCGCGGCGGCCCTGACGCCCGGCGTGCCCGCCCGTGTCGCGGCTGCCAGCGACTGTAGGCCAATTTCCGCAGTCGTGAGGGCTCCGCCAATTGCCATGCCGAGAGCGGCCACGGGGTTGTAGCAAAATCCGCGACCACTGTCCACATAGCCCGTGGGACAAAGACCAAACGGATCACTGAAGTTGATCGGATCGCCATTGGCAAACCCGAACACATTCATTCCGGTTGCAATGCCAGTAGGATCAGCCTGCGTAAACTGCCCACTCTTCGGATCGAAGTACCGGTTCCTCCGATAGAGCATCCCCGTCGTTCCCTGACCATTGGCAACAAAGGTCCCGAGCCACCGCTTCGCATTGCTGCTCGGCACTGCATCAGGGCTCGGCGCGAAATACGTCTCAGCCTGTGTAGCAGCCGGCCAGTCCACCGTTGTCGCGGTGTTGCCAAGCGCGAGATCACCAGCGCTGCCGTCGAGGAACACGCTGCTCATTCCCTGCCCGCGCCAGTTGTAGTTGATGATCCGCGTATCGCCAGTAGCGATCAGCGCAATGGGCTCATCCAGCGTGAGACCGTGGATGTTCCGCACAACACCGCTGTTCGATACATCACTTACACCGTCAGGCGTACGGTCCTCGACCAGCGCCTGGTCGCCGTCCCACCACACGCGCTCGACGAACGAGCGGCACTGGATAGT
>JBKJRW010000152.1:0-17537 GCA_046593165.1 Gemmatimonadaceae bacterium | reverse complement strand
CGAGGGCGGGTGGGAGGGGATGGATGATGCCAGAGGATTTGGAGGGGGGGCGGTTGGGTACTAAGTGCAACGTCGAAATCCGGCAAGGTCAAAATCGTGGGATGAAAAAGCTAAGGGCCTGGGCTTGGCGGGCCTGGGCCTTAGCTTTTTCACCACACGAAGTTCTGGTTCTCTTCTCTACGCTTGCACCGTTGCCGCGTTATCCAGCGTTATCGTGATTCGCCCACCCGAAGGTACGCACCCTTCGTAGTTGGACGTTGCAGCAGCAGCAGCCGTTCCCGCAGCCGCGCCAGCCGCCGCGCCGATTACCGTCCCCTTCGTATCCTTGCCGATTATCTGGCCGATTATGGCGCCAACCGCGGCACCGCCGACCACTTTCTGCACGTCCTTGCTCTTCGGCTGGTTCCGCACTCGATCCACGTTGGCGTAAGTCGTTGTCGCGACGATGGGGTACGTCCTGCCGCCAAACGTTACGGAAACCACCCTGAATCCCATCCTGATCTGATCGTTCGCGTTCTCACTTCGATTGAGTTCGGTGATTTCGATTGTCGCCGTCGCGCCAGCGGGAATTACCGCGCCATTGGAGCCCTGCACTGAATTACTGACAGTCGCGCTGAATCGCTGGCCGACGCGGTTGGTGTTTGTGCAGATGCGCGCGTTCGATGAGAGATTGATTTCAGACCCTGCCGGGATCGATCCCACCGAGCGTTCAGAACCTGACGGCCCGCGCGTTACGGTGTTGCCGCTTGCCGTGGTGGTTGGCGTCGGGGTCGCGGGTCGCGGCGTCGTTCGCGACGGTGTGCGCGGCGGAGTTCTCACTGCTGTACCCGACGATCTGCTCGGAGTGCGAACGACTGGCGCTCTGGCTGCGGGAGCGGGCAGGCTGGGCTCGGCCGCCGTCGGAACATCCTGAAGCGCAGGTTGTACTGACGTGTCCTGATTGGCCATCTGCAGGTCACGATTGAGCGACGTATCCTGAGCGAGCGAATCGGTTTTCTTATCGTCAACACAGGCACCGGCGAGTACTACCAGCGATAGCGCGAGCAACGCACTACGCCTGGAGATATATTTTGACATTCCTACTTGCCTCCTTATGTGTGTGACGTTGCCAAACCTGTTGTGGCGCAAGTCTTTAGACGTAACAGCGCGGCAATCGTCGTGCCAGCCATGAATCAAATCAGGCGGCTTCATACGTTTCATACCCCGCACCGAGTGAAACAGATCGTCGACCTCGCTCTCGTGGCCAGTTCCGGTGGGCCTGAATGACGATCTCACACGATCCAGACGCCGACCCGCTCGTGGTCCGACTTCAGGCGGAGCTCGGCGAGGCGCAGCGGGTCATCACCGAGCTGAGAGAGAGAGATGCGCTAAAAACGCAGTTCCTCTCCAACATTTCGCACGATCTGCGGACGCCGCTTGCGGCGATTATCACTCACGCCGAAATTCTGCGCGAAGGAATATTGGGCAACGTCCTGCCGAAGCAGAGGGAGAGTATCTCTGTCATCATCACGGGCGGGCGTCAACTGCTGGATATGATCGCCGAGATCCTGATGCACGCCCGCGACTCGAGCGAGCCGCTGACACTCTCCGAATCAGAATTCTCAATTCAGGAGGTTCTCGAACAGGTCACGACGCTGAACGAGTCACTCGTGGCGAAGAAGGGATTGTCGCTCGAGCGCTCGCTTGCCTCCGGCCTGCCATCGATTCGCGCGGATCGCGACAAGGTCAGCCACGTTCTCACCAACCTGCTCGGCAACGCATTCGAGTTCACTCCCAGCGGTGGTCGAGTGTGGGTCAATGCTTCGATAAGCCCGGACGGGGCGGACAAGACAATTCTCGTCGAGGTGGGCGACACTGGCCGCGGCATAGCGCCCGAGCATCACGAGTTGATCTTCCGCGAATTCGCGCAGGTCGATTCTTCCGCGTCCAGGGCCCATCACGGGACGGGACTGGGGCTGACGATCGCCAGACGCTTCGTAGAGTTGCACGGCGGAAGAATCTGGGTCGAGAGCGAGCTTGGATGTGGCAGCCGCTTTTTCTTCACACTGCCGGCGGGCAGTATCGAATGAGTGCTCACGTGCTGCTCGTAGAAGACAGTCCGATGATAAGCGGCGCGCTGAAATTGCTGCTCGAGTCGGCCGGGTTTGCGGTCACTGTCGCCACTACGGCGGCTGAAGCGGCGGCGTGGAGCGAGCCGATGCCGGCCGACGTCATGTTGCTCGACCTGAACCTGCCTGACGCTGACGGACTCAGTGTGATCGGTGCACTGGAGGCGCGCGGGGTCAAGCCCGTGACAACCTTCGCAATGACTGGGCATGGGGACGCACCCACCCGCGAACGCTGCCTTGCCGCGGGTTGCGACGATGTCCTGCTCAAGCCGGTGCCGGTTCAGAAGCTATTGCAAATCGTGTCCGAAGCGGTGCCGTGACCGAGCGGCGCGAGCACCCTCGCGCTGGTCCGCTGCTGCGCTGGTACTACGCCACGAAGTACCGGCTGTTCAGAAGAGAAAAGCGCCCTCACGACGGGCGCCGCGGTCTGATCATGCTTCAGGTGGATGCGCTCGCCTACTCCGACCTGAGACGCGCGATCGATCGTGGTTACTGCCCGACAATCGAGAAACTGCTTCGAGAGGGTGACTTCACATTGCGCAGGTGGTTCTGCGGGCTCCCGTCGGCGACGCCGTACTGCCAGGCAGGCATATTCCACGGTGAGAACGCAGGCATTCCTGCATTTCGATTCTATGACAAGCCCGCCCGCAAGATCATCACCTGTAACGCGCCTCACGGTGTTCAGTACATTCGCGACCGGATCACTTCGCCCGGCGCGCTTGCCGGAGGGTCGAGTTACGTCAACCTGATGGACGGGGACGCTCAGACCGTGGCGTTTACGGTCGCCACACGCGAGCGCATGTCGGTGTACCAGCGGCTCGGCGGCAAGCGGATGGCGATGTTGATCGTGCTTCATCCGATCAGGCTCGCCCGGATGCTCCTGCAGAGCGTGTTCGAGTACCTGCTCGAGGAGTGGGAGCGCCTCCGCGGCGAGTTGGCCCGGCGCGTCACCCACTCCGAAGGGATTTTTCCCTTCATACGCATTCTCAGCAACGTCATCATCCGCGAGCTGCAGACGATGGCCATTCTACTCGATGTTTATCTTGGCGTTCCGATCATCTACAGCACATACATGCAGTACGACGAGCTGGCGCACCATTTCGGCCCGTCGAGCAAGCAGGCGTTGAGCGATCTCAAACGGACCGACGCGCGAATATCGGAGATATGGCGCATGGTGCGGCTCACGGGCGGTCGCCAGTACGACCTCGTGATTCTCTCCGATCACGGGATGACCCCAGCCGAGAGTTACCGCGTTCGCTTTCGAGAGTCCCTCGGCGCCACGGTGGAGAGAATGCTCGATGCCGATGTTCTGGCGAGCCACTCGGAAGCGAGCGAGTACGCTGATATTGGCGCGGAAGTAATCGAAGCGGTGGCGGTGATCACACCTCCGGCAAAGGAGCGCACGCGACGTGTGCTGAGGCGGGTACGCGACTGGCTTCGCAGTCGTTATGGGCTGCGCGAGATAATTCTGCCTGAGAAGTATCGCGTTGCGGCAAATCATGATGTCGTCATCACGTACAGCTCGTGCCTCGCGCTGGTGTACTTCGCGTCCGACGAGCGGCAGCTCGACCTGTCGGACATCATGGGTGATGCGCGCTGGCGCCAGCTCTATTCGGGGCTACTGGCGCACGAGGGAATCGGTCTCATCGCGACGCGCACGCCCGGTGGTGTTCACGTCGAGGGAAAGAGCGGGAAAGCGGTATTCGAACGCGGTACGGTGCGCGTGATCGAAGGCCGGAACCCTATGGAAGTGTATGGCACCGAGCGGTATGAGGTAAACGCAGTTGAATCGCTGGTGAGTCAGCCGAATGCGGGCGATTGCGTGCTTTTCGGGGCTTACGACGGCTACAAGATCATCTCGTTCGACGATCAGATTGGCGCGCACGGCTCGGCCGGAGGAGATCAGGTCTACCCTTTTATCATGACTCCCAAGTGGCTTCGTATCGAGATGGAAACACTCGAGGATGCGCGGGATATTCATCGGGCCGTATTGCTCAAGTATGCCGTGCCACCGGATTCGGTAACGTCATAGCGGGATCCTCATTTCATTTCCAGATTCGCACGTTCCAACAACTGCAATCAGGGAAAAATGGGTGAGAAGCCGCGAGATTGGGGGAGACATCGCTGCGAAGCGCGGCTGAACCAGAAGCGATTGTTTCGCGGAAGGGAGGGGGGCGCGTCTCGCGCCTTCGAAGAGATATCTCCCGGTCTCCCAAGCCTCCCCTTACTCCTTGATCGCGGTTCCCGCAGTTCCCGCCGTTTCCGCCGTTTCCGCCGTTTCCGCCGTTTCCGCCGTTTCCGGGCGCGGCTTTTCAATCCAGCCGATGATCGTCTGAAACTCGTGTGCCGAAAGTCGCTCTGGCTCGAACTGCTCGCCGGCCCTCTTCATCACGCCCTGAACCACCGCATCCACAGTCAGCAGCGGTGCGTCTGCTTCTGCCGTGACCTCTGCCTCCCATTTCCCGCGGTCCGGCCCCTTCAGCGTGTTGCGGTAGCTGGCGCTGTAAACGGTGTGCCGCTCCCTCCCTGGTAGAGTTGCGGCTACCACCGCCGCGCCAGTTTCCACCCCCCCCTGCCGAATTGGGGGAAACAGGTGCACCATCTCGACGTTCGCGGCTCCAACCTTCTCCGCAATTTCCCGGAGAAAACGCTCTGTAGTTTCGATCATCCTTCCGCCGCGTCGCGGGCGGTGATCTCGCGCGACGCAGATAGTCGGCCGTCTGGCGTTGAGGCAAGCTCGGGAGCGGCGAAGCGGGGAATGGAAAGATTTGACAAGGTAGAGTGAGATCGGGGGAGTCGGCTTGCGCAGGCGCGCATTGTGGAGCGAACCCTAAAGATGCTCCGTGGGGCTACAGCAGCGCCACGGGATCGCGGTCGAGGGTGACCCTGAGAGCCGCCGGCACGCTGAATCGTTCCATGAAATACCGGCATACTCTCGTGAGCTCCGAGGCATTCTGCGACTTGAGCAAAACGTGCCAGCGCCACCGTGTCTTCACACGCTCGATCGGGCAGGGTGCCGGCCCGACGAGCGTGATGTTACCCGCGGTATGCGCCCCAAGGAGCCCGCGCATCCAGTCGGCACCGCGAGTCGCGAGTGCTGCAGTCGCCCGGTCGTCGGTGCCACTAAAGACAATGTTTACCAGTCGCAGATTTGGAGGATAGGGAGGGCTCACCCTGCCCTCCAATTCTTCCCTCACGAATGTGCGATAGTCATGGGTGAGCGCGCATCGCACCGCGTGATGCGAAGGAACTCGTGTCTGAATCAGAACCTTCCCGCCCTTCGGCCCGCGACCCGCTCGTCCCGCCACCTGGCTCAGGAGCTGAAAACACCGTTCGGACGCGCGAAAATCGGGCAGGTTGATTCCCACGTCAGCGTCTACCACGCCAACCAGCGTGACGTTGGGAAAATCGAGACCCTTCGCGATCATCTGCGTGCCGAGCAGTATGTCCACCTCGCCGCTGCCAACGCGATCGAGGATTTCGGCGTGAGCCCACTTTCCGCTAGTCGTATCGACATCCATGCGGGCGATGCGCGCACCAGGAAACCTTTCCGACACGAGGCGCTCAATCTGTTGAGTGCCGAGTCCGCGGTGCTTGAGTGTTTGCCCGCCGCAATGCGCGCATTGCGAGCGCAAAGGCTCCTGGTGCGCACAGTAATGGCAAAGCAGCCGCTCCGGCGCCCGGTGATACGTCAACGTGATACTACAGTTCGGACACACAACAACGTTGCCGCAATCGTTGCACTGCACAAACGACGAATATCCCCGCCGGTTGAGGAGCAGAATGCTCTGCTCGCCACGTCGAAGCGTTTCTGCGAGGGCTCGATCGAGCTCTTCCCTTATCACCGCAGAGTATCCGGTCCCCGGACCGGTGCTCGTGTCGGCCATCGGGGTTTCTCGATGTCTCAGGTCAATCACATCCACTGAAGGGAGACGGCCCCCTCCGACGCGTTCGGGCAGAGTAAGTAGCGTGTACTTGTCAGCCGCGGCGTTCGTCCACGACTCGAGCGAAGGTGTAGCGCTGCCGAGCACGACGATCGAACCTTCCGCACGCGCCCGCACGATTGCGACCTCGCGCGCATGATACCGCGGCGTCTCTCCCTGCTTGTAGCTCGCCTCGTGCTCTTCATCGACGATTATCGCACCGAGGTTCGCGAGTGGTGCGAATATCGCCGACCTTGCACCCACAGCGATGCGCTTGTCACCGCGCTTGAGGGCAAGCCACGCGTCATACCGCTCACCGTCACTCAGCGCCGAGTGCAGCACCGCGACGCGGTCGCCGAACACCGCGCGAAACCTGTCTACAGTTTGGGGAGTCAACGCGATCTCCGGCACCAGCACGATCGCGGTTTGCCCCCGCACATCCACTATCTCACGAAGCAGCTCGATATATACGAGGGTCTTGCCGCTTCCTGTGATTCCGTAAAGCAGGAACACTTCCCCCGGTGTTGCAGCGGTGAGCTTCGCGATGGCATCGGCCTGCGGCGCGGTCGGCACATGTGACCGCGGCGGTTCACCCGGTCGCAATGCAAACGGATCCCGATCCACCTGCTCGGCCTCGACGCGAATCAGTCCACGCTGCTCGAGCGCCTTCAATACTGACGGAGAAAATGCGAGCTGCTTCAGCAGGTGCTCGACGGTGCTCGTTCCCCCCAACGACTCGAGTGTCTCGAACACCGCGCGCTGCTGCGGTGCGCGCGCGAATGCCTTGTCTCTATGCATCAGAGTCGGCAGATCCTCGCGCAGGCGCACGACGCGATGTGTTTTCCGCGTCGGCTGAGGCTGCATCGCACCCGTCAAAGACGCCGGGAGGGCGGAGCGCAGTGCAATCCCGATCGGCACCACATAATACTCGGCGATCCATTTGCAGAGATCGATCATCGGGGCACTCATCGCCGGAGAGTCGTCCGGAACCTCGATGACGCGCCTGATCCTGCTGGTGCGCTCGACATCCGACGGACCGAGGCAGATGCCGATCTCCTTTCGATTGCGGAAAGGAACCACTACGCGCGAGCCAATCGCGGGGACTTTCACCGATTCCGGGCCCAGCTCGTAGGTGAATGTCTGAAAGAGGGGCACCGGAAGCGCGACTTCGATCAGCCCCGCGACTTCGGAGCTCATTGGCCCGCTAGCGGGCGGCTCCTGTGGCCGCTCGATCTGCGCCCGCAGATGCCGTCTCGACGCCAAGGCCCGGCCGGTCCGTCAGTTGGATCTGCCCGTTCTCTATTGAAGCGCCCGAGAATGGATCGTGGGCCAGCAGCGCGGCACCGTCGAAATCCGCGTGATCGAGCAGCGGTGCGAGCTGCGCAACCGCAGAAATGCCAAGGCTCGACTCTATCATGCAGCCCGCCATTACCGACATGCCGAACGATCGCGCCGTGTGAATAATACGTAGCGCCTCTCTCAGGCTGCCGCACTTGGCGAGCTTGAGATTCACTCCGTCTACCGCCCCGGCCAGGCGAGGTACATCGGTCGCGACCAGACACGACTCGTCTGCGATGATCGGAAGCTTTGATCGCGCGCGTACGAAGCGAAGGCCATCGATGTCATGTTGGGCGACCGGCTGTTCCACGAATTCCACATCGTTGTCCGCGAGAAAATCGATCATCCGCACCGCATGCGAAGCGCTCCATGCCGCGTTGGCATCGACCCGCAGACGCTTCGAAGGCGCAGCGTCGCGCACCACTCGCACGATCTCCATGTCCCGGTCGGTACCCAGCTTCACTTTTAAAATTGGATATTGCGCGGCGTCAGCCACACGCTGTCTCAACCCATCGTTATCGGCGATCCCGATAGTGTAGCTCGACTGCCCTGCGTCTTCCCGATCCAGTCCCCACAGCCTGTGCACCGGCACTCCAAGACGCTTCCCGACGATATCGTGGAGCGCGGCGCTCACCGCACCCTTCGCCGAGTTGTTGCCCCGGAGAATCCGATCGAGACTCGCATCGATCGCCTCGAGCGACCACGAATCCGCGCTCCCGAGCACCGGAGCAAACTGCTCGAGCGCCGCCACGACGGTCGCCACGCTCTCGCCATAGTAACGGTTGGGGGCCGCTTCGCCCCAGCCCTCGATGCCGTCGCGGTCCATGATCCGGACCACCACATTTTCGTGCGCTGCATACCCGCCCCGCGCAATGACGAAGGGATATCGCGTCTTGAGCGTCAGCACTTCGTGCGAAACCTTCAACCGACCGACGTCGTGAGGGGTTTGAAGGGCGACACCACCCGTGATGTCCAGGCCGAGCGAACGTCGTCGGGCGTTCCACCTGCCCCAAGAAACGCGATCAAGGCGTCGGCCAGCTCGTATCCGCGCTGATAGCGATCGGAGGCCCGCTTCTCGAGGCATTTCATCACTATCGCCGACAACTGCGGCGGAATTCGCGAATCGACAATGTCTGGCGATGCCGCAGTCTCGGTCACGTGCTTGTAGCTGATCGAATACCCGTCGGCGCCATCGAACGGCGGAAATCCGAGAAGTGTCTCGTACATCACCACGCCGAGTGCGTAAAGATCGCTTCTCCCGTCGAGCAGCTTTCCCCTTGCCTGCTCCGGAGACATGTAATGTGGTGTCCCCATCACGTTCCCAGTGCCCGTCATCCTCGCCCGAAAGTGACCCGTTGCGATGCCGAAGTCCGTCACCAGAGCATTCTCATCCTCATCGAAAAGAATGTTGTCGGGCTTGATGTCGCGATGAACAAGGCCGTGACGGTGCGCGTAGTCGAGCGCGCATGCGACCTGGGCAGCGATGGCCGCGGTGCGCTCTGGCGGAAACGACCGCCGATTGTTGATCCGGTCGGCCAGCGTCCCGCGTGCAAGGTACGGCATGACCAGATACACCTGGTCTCCGACCGAACCGAAATCGGTTATCGAACAAATGTGGGGATGCACCAGTTGCGCCGCCGACTCGGCCTCGCGCTTGAAGCGCTCGCGCATGTCGGTATCGCGCGCGAGGTGCGGGTGCATGACCTTGATGACTACGGGGCAGTCGAGCGGAATGTGAAGAGCGTAGTAGACGTTTGCCATTCCGCCTTCGCCCACCCGGTGCATAACGCTGTACCGTCCGCCCGTAACATGCCTGAGGGCTGTGATCGCCGGGTCAGGCGGCTGCACACTCCGATTGGTGATTACCGGCAGCAACTCACCGCAGCGAAGACACCGTGCCGCGGAGCCCCGATTCCAGGAACCACAATCAGGACAGAACATCGTTAACCGCCGAACTGCATTCGCACGAAATCGTAGGGCGGCCACGGACCGCTCAGGTGAAAATCGAGAGCCGTCTGCCGCTCATCCTCTTTCGCAACCAGGTCTGCGAACGCGGCCCAGCCCTCCAGGTCAACGAGAAACGAGGCCTGGGCGATGACCGACGTTTCACCTTCCATCAGGGGCAACGCAACCGTTGCCGACGCGTGGCCGCGCAGGACTCGCATGCTCTGGGATGCCGTGGCGAGGAGCTGTTTCGAGCTTTCCTTTGCTTCTCCGCTGGTCGCATTTGCAGGGTCCAGATCCTGCGACTTTGTAATCGTCAACCGCGCCTGCCCATGCCCTTCGATGGTCCCCATCGTCTGGGTGAGCGTGAAATAGTGCAGCTCGAGCCACCTCAGGAGATTGTCCCGCGAGCGGAACACCGTTCCTGGCGGCGCCGGCAGAACTGCAGCGAGCGCCTGCACTTCTTCAAGTACTCGCGTGTACTCGCTCATCTCCTTTTCGTCGAGCAGAACGCGCGTATACCTGCTCGGCGCTACCACCGCCGCAAGCGAGCGGAACTGGAGGAGGTCCGTACCTTCGGCCAGCGCGCCGGTAAGGCTCGTATCGTGGGCAGCGACCCCGAACAAGCGGAGGCCGGTTATAGAAGCTTGCGCCATCTTAAGAAGAGCAGGAGGAGGCCACCAATACCCAGTTGAAGCAACAACATCGCCCAGAACCCGTAGGGCGAGTTCTGAAGCGGAATGCGCTCAAAATTCATTCCCCACATTCCGCTGATCACAACGAACGGTACCGACACCGTCGCCACTACGCTCAGAGCCTTCGTGATAGTACCGAGACGATTCGATACCTGGGTTAAGTAACTATCGAGGGTGTTGCTGAGCAACTCGCGATATGTCTCGAGAGCGTCGTTGATTCGCAGCACGTGGTCGTAGATGTCGCGGAAGTACACCTGCGAATCGACACTCAGCAGCGCGCTCGGCCGGTTCGTCAGCACGGCAAAGGCATCCCGCTCCGGGGCCAGGTGTCGGCGAAGCGACAGGACCAGGCGCTTCACGCTGAAAATCTCCCTGAGCGCGGACTGGTCGAACGCCGCGAAAACTTTCTCCTCAAGCCCATCCATGAATTCGTCGAGCTGGTCGAGAATCGGGAAGTACACATTCACCGCCTCATCGACAACGGCGTGCATCAGCCGCGCCGCACCGGCGGCGGCGAGCTCCGGGCGCTTCCTCAGAACCTCGATTGTGGCGTCTACCGGTTGAGTGTGCGCGCCGTGCACCGTGACCAGAAAATTGCGCCCCAGAAAGCATGTAAAATTGACCGTCTCGATGTCGTAAGGATCCTCCGTATCGTCCAGAAACGCGACGGTGCGAACGATCAGTATCAGGAAGTTGCTATACTCCTCCACCTTCACGCGCGACTCAGGGTTCAGGCTGTCGTGAATCGCGAGCGGATGAAAGTGAAACACGTCGCTCAGCATGGCTACCTGTTCGGGCAGCCGCATGTCGATGTCCACCCAGAGCGTACCGGTTCCAGCGCCGAGTACTTCACGAATATCGTCGGCGGACAACGATGTCCGCGTTGCGCCCGCGCCGTCGTGATGGCAGCTCCAGGGGGTCGTTCCGCTGGCGCCAGCTTCAGTCCGATCGGGGAAAAATTGGGAGGAAGTTGTAACCTCCGGTTCATCCTTGTCGTGATGCAGAGTCGTCATCGCCTCGTTGATGGGATGTTTGCTGGACCAGCTTTCAAGTTAGCCGGGACAGTCGCGCTGAGTGAGGGGCGCAGGTGTGGCATGCCGCTCGGCGCGGTCAAGCCAGCGCGCCGAGGTGCACTGCGCAGGCGGCACCAAGCCGGTCGGGTGCGTAACCGCCCTCGAGAACACTCACCAGTCGTCCTCCGCACCACCCCTCGGCGCGCGTTACAAGCGAGCTGGTCAACCCGACAACATGGTCCAACTCCAGCGTGAACCCGCCGAGCGGGTCGCCGGCGAGTGAGTCGAATCCAGCGGAAATGAGGATCATGTCCGGGACGAAATTCCGGGTCGCGTCATCGATGCCCCGTTCCAGCGCTCCTACATACGCGGCGGGCGCGAGCCCGGGAGACATCGGGATATTCCAGACCGTGCCGTGAGGGCCCTTGTCTTCGGCGGCGCCGGTGCCGGGGTACCACGGCCACTGGTGCATCGACACAAAGTGGATATCGGGCTCATTCTCCACCAGCGCCTGCGTGCCATTCCCGTGGTGCACATCCCAGTCGACTATGAGCACTCGCCCCGCACCATGCCTGGCGCGGGCGTAATGGGCCGCCAGCGCCACATTGCCGAATATGCAGAAGCCCATTGCGTGGTCGCGCAGGGCGTGATGCCCGGGCGGGCGGACAGCGCAGAACGATCTGAGATTCACGCCCTGCATCGCCCTGTCCACCGCATCGAGTGCGCAGCCAGCGGCGGCCGTCGCCGCGACCCACGATCCCTCGCTCGCCACAGTATCGTTGTCCAGCATCCGGCCTCCCTCGGCCGCCGCGCGTTCGACGAGCGATACATAGTCGGGGTCATGGGAGAGGCGCAGTTCCTCTGATGTAGCGTGCCTGCCTTCGAGGTGCTCTACGCTTTCGAACAAGCCGGGCTCGTTGCGAAGTGCGCGCGTGATCGCGCGCAATCGGCCGACGTGCTCGGGGTGACCCCACCCCGTATCGTGCCGGCCGCAGTCAGAATGGGAAATGAATCCAACGCGCATGGGCGCGCTTGCGCCCGTTATCTGACCGGCCTCCGCCTGCGACTCGTGAGCAGCAGGGTCGAACCATCCCTGACGCCCGAGGCGACAAGTGAATCGCCTTCGCGCAGAATTTCGAAGCCCCTGACTTTTACAACGAAGTCGTCGGCTTCAAATCCGTCCGGATAGAACTCAGCGAGTGCCGCGAGTTTCACGGCTGCCACAGGCATCGTCCCGGTTGCGTCCACTCGCACAGTCTCCCACAACTCGGCCTGCTGCACGCGAAGGTGCAGCATGGGTCCGGCCCCGGCGGCGGCGATCACGATCGCCTCGTCATCGCTGGTGCGGAGCCCGGTTACGAATGGCGCTGTCATGATGCAGGTGCTCCCGCCAGGGTTTCCACTTCGGCTCCAGCGACGGAAACCGGCGATGGCAGTGTGGCGAGGAATCGCGCCACCTGCTGATCGAAGAGGTAGGTTGACCCGGAAACCCGAGTGCCACCTTCAGCGGCGGCCGTGCCGATCACGATCTCCTCTCCACCCTGTCCACGGAAAGTCGCGTAACCCGGGCCCTCTTTCTCGAGAAATGCCGAGTAAATGCCGCTGGTGCGCTCAAAGAACCGCTTCGCGGCGTCGATGACTTCGGCCTGGCTCTCGGTGGTCAACGTTTCCTGGAGGGTCCGCCCCCGCTGGTAGTTCATTGAAGAACACTTCTTTGTTGAAGTTTGGTACTGGAATCAAATCGCGAGATGCTATTTGCTCTCGTGTGGCAATCTACCGGCCACCGAAGTCCCCAGACAAGGCGACGGACCCGGTGGCCACTTTCCGGACGGATTCGAAGATGAGCCGCGTACCGAAATGGAGCGAAGTGACCGGAACGCGCTCGTCATGACCATGCATGCGTTCTTCGTCCGGCTGCTCCATCGGAAATGGAAGGATCCCGTACGAGTCGATCCCGATGCGGCGCAGATGGGCGCTGTCCGTACCGCCGGTGCTGAGATACGGAACGACTGTCATGTCGGGGTCGAGCTCCCCTGCCGCCTGGGCGATGGCATTGAACATCGGAGAGTCGGGATCCGAGGCCGGCGCTTCCTTCCCGTGCGAAGTGATGGTCAGCTCGATCGTCGCATCGTCGAGCCACGCCTGCATGCGGGCCACAACATCCTCTATCCTGTGTCCCGGAATTGTCCTCACGTTGAGCAGTGCGGTCGCCTCGGCCGGAATCACATTGCCCGCTACGCCGCCCGCGACCTTCGTCGCGGAAATGCCATTCCGCATCACGGCGTTGAGAACGGGAATTCTCGAAAGCACTTCAGCGCCGCGCGCAGACTCAGCCGCATCGCTGGATACGAGCGACGCCATCGCCGCTCGCTCGCCCTCTACCGGCCAGACTCGTGACAGGAGCCTAAAGAACCTCCGTGTCGTCTCGTTCAAAGTCACGGGTTCCCTGTATTCACCCAGCCTCGCAAGCGCGCGACCGAGACGGAATATGGCATTGTCCACCAAGGGAATTGCGGCGTGCCCTGCCGGCCCCCGCGCCGTGACAGTAACCATGTGCGATATCTTCTCGGCCGTCTGTATCGCAAGGTATCGCCTGCCTCCGGCGATAATCCTGGTGCGTCCACCCTCGTTGATCGCGAACTCCGCGTCGAGCAGATCGCGGTGTTCGTTCACGAGCCATTGCATCCCGAAGGCGCCGCCAGTCTCTTCGTCGGAGGTGGCGACAAAGACCACGTCGCGCTCCAGTTCCGTTCCCGCGTCGGCTACGCTTCGCTTCATCGATAGCAGCGCCATCAGATTGGCAGCGAGCATGCCCTTGTCATCGATCGCCCCGCGGCCGTAGAGATACCCTTCGCGTATGACGCCCCCGAACGGATCGCACGACCACTTGTCCCTCTCCACGCCGACGACGTCCATGTGAGCGAGAAGCATCACCGGACGCTTGAGGCCATTGCCCCTGAGGCGCGCGACAACCGCTGCGCGGCCCGCAGCAGGCAGAAGGAGCCGCGTCTCTATTCCCGCGCGCTGCAAGACATCAACGAGGTACTCGGCCAATGGGAGCTCATTACCCGGCGGATTGGTGGTATCGAATCTGATGAGCGCCTGGAGATGCGCGATCGTTTCCGCTTCTACGGCGGGCCAGTCAACTCCCAAGCAGCTTCTCGATATTCCGAACCAGCGGGCCGAACGAAAGCTTGCCACCGGCAGGAACAACACGTGCAGCCAGTTCTTCGGCAGTCTCGCGCTGCCCCTCCGACCAGAGTTCACCGATTAACCATGGACCTGCCGCAGGATTGCGATACCAATCCAGGTTGAACTGCGTCACGAGCGTCTCGTTCACAAGTGCCTGAAGCTGCCACGCCCGCAGATACCTGGTGGAATAATAGCGGGGGTCAAAATCCACAAATGCGTCGGCCGACCGGTACTGAAAGTTCGTGGCTCGCGTCAGCGTCTCGACATACAAATCGGGAAGATCGTTCCAGTCGGCGTTGTCGCCATACGCTTCGACTTCGTAGATGAGCTTCGCGCAATATCGCCGCAGGTAATGCAGCTCCGCAAACCCGGCAAGGCGCAGAAACTCCTCGACGTTGCCAGATCCCAGCTCCGTGTAGCGCAGGAGCCACCCTCGGTCCTGCATGCGGTGGTCGAAGAGCATCGCGTACGATTCGGTCACCGAATTGTCACCGAGCCACTTGTACTCGAAAGGGTAGTCCTCCCGCACGTTGGCGAAATGCAGGGCATGCCCGGCTTCGTGAAGCAGCGTAGTGTAGTCGCTCTGGCCTCCGTGGGGGCGAAGCACGAGATACACCTCATCGGGCACACGGGTGGGAGCGCAGAACGCGCGGGCGCGCTTCCCCGGCCTGTCCCCGACATCGTAAATAATGCGACCGCCGGCAGTGGGATCGACGTTCATCTCGATCAACTGGCGCGAGACAGATGATTGCAGAGTCGCGCCCGGAAATGCACCGTCGTATTGTGTGGCACGCAGCAGCGCCAGAGCGTCCGAGCGCGTCGCTTCGCCGGGCTTGATACCGAGAGATTTCTTCAAATAGTAAGGGAGCGTCTCATCCCACGCCGACTGCGTTTCACGGAGAAACGCTGTGCACTCCGCGGCAAGGCCGACGAGCGACACACCGGTTATCTCTTCGAACGTGCTGTTGTAGCTCGCGGCGATACCCAGCGACTCGATGCATTCTTTTTCGCGCTGAAGCCGCTCAAGTCTGATCGGAGCATGCTCACGCTCCACCAGTGCTGCCCGCGCCACATCGAGCGAGAGACGCCTCTTACGATCCTTCTCGTTAGCGATCTCGATCGCCGCTGCCTGGTACTGAATGCGCTCGCCCTCAGCCGTCTCGATGATCGCCGAACTTTCCCAGGCGATTTCCTTCTCGTCGAGTTCTGCGAGAGAGCGAGATGCCTGCGATTCGAGCTGCCACTCCAGGAGCATGCCGGCCGACCGATGCTCCTCGGTTCCTTTAGCAGTCTCCTTGAACCGCTCGACTGTGAGCGCGAGTGCTTCCTCGCCGAGGACATGCGCGTACTTGTCGTAAATCGGCTTGAACTCTGCTGCGGACTTGTGCCCGGAGTGAGCCAGGTAGCTTTCGCGTGACATTTCTTCGGTGAAAGCCTGGCCGTCCTCCCGCAATAGCTCGATCGTGAGGTCGCTCATTCGGTGATACGCTGCTGGATGTAGTCGCGAAGCGCGCCCACCGCGATTCTCTCCTGCTTGAGCGTATCGCGGTCGCGAACCGTAACAGAATTACCACCCGCCGATTCTCCATCCACCGTAATGCAGAATGGCGTTCCAACTTCGTCCTGCCTGCGATACCGCCGGCCGATGGCGCCACTGTCGTCGTAAAAGACCGAAAACGATGGGCGCAGGTCGTTGGCGATCTTGCGCGCCATCTCCGGCATCCCGTCCTTCTTCACGAGCGGAAACACTCCCGCCTTGATGGGCGCGAGCGCGGGCAGGAGCCCGAGCACCACCCGCCCCTCGCTTTCGCCTTCGACAGCTTCCTCGCGATATCCATTCACGAGAATCGCAAGCAACGTGCGATTCGGACCCACCGCTGTCTCGACCACATAAGGAAGGAATCGCTTGTTCGCACCCTGTTCGAAATACTCGAGCTTCTTGCCCGAGAACTTCTGATGCTGGGTGAGATCGAAATCACCGCGGTTGTGGATTCCCTCTATCTCCTGAAACCCGAGCGAGCCGCCGAAGTCGAACTGTACGTCGAACGCGGCGCGTGCATAGTGCGCCAACTCATCGTCGGTGTGTTGATGAAACTGAAGCCGCTCCCCGGCGAGACCGAGACCCATGTGCCATCGCATGCGCTCGGCCTTCCAGTACTCGAACCACTCCATGTCAGTGCCCGGCTCGACGAAGAACTGCATCTCCATCTGCTCGAACTCGCGCGTGCGAAAGATGAAGTTGCCGGGTGTGATTTCGTTTCTGAACGCCTTGCCGATCTGAGCGATTCCAAAGGGAATGCGCTGCCGCGTGGACTGCTGGACGTTCAGGAAGTTCACGTATGTGCCCTGCGCAGTCTCGGGACGCAGGTACACCACGGCCGCGGTATCCTCGGCCGGACCCATGAACGTCTTGAACATGAGATTGAACTGCCGTGCTTCGCCAAGCGTGCCTTTCATGCCGCAGGCGGGACATTGTCCGTCCGGAGTACCGGGAGTCCCCTTTATTCGCGGATCGTCGGCGCGAAAGCGCTTCTTGCAGTTGCGGCAGTCAACCAGCGGGTCAACGAAGCCGCCTACGTGGCCGCTGGCCTCCCACACGCGCGGATGCATCAGGATGGCCGAGTCGAGGCCCTCGATATTGTCGCGGGTGCGGACCATCTCGTTCCACCAGCGCTCCTGCAGATTACGCTTGAGTTCAACGCCCAGCGGGCCGTAATCCCATACGGAACCCGTTCCGCCGTAAATCTCAGATGACTGGAAGATGAAGCCGCGGCGCTTGCAGAGCGACACGAGTTTGTCCATCACGTCGGGCTGGTTGGGCATAAGTTGCTAAATATAGTATGACCGGGAGCGCCGACCCTCCTCAGTCACGCACCAATGATCTGATCCCTTCGCGTTCCCACGCTCACGTATCTGATGGGGGTCTCGACAAGCGCCTCGATCCGGTCGAGGTACCTGCGCGCCGCGGCCGGAAGTTGCTCGAGCGACCGGGCGTCGGCAGTGGAGCTTTGCCAGCCGTCCATCCACTCGTATTGGGGCTCAGCCCCCTCGAGCAACGAAAGGTCTCCGGGGAACTCAGTGAACAATTCGCCGCCGACCTTGTAACCAGTGCAGAGCGCAACCCTGGCATATGTGTCGAGTACGTCAAGCTTGGTCACGGCGAGGCCGGTAAGTCCATTCACGCGGGCCGCGTAGCGCACGACCACCGCGTCGAACCAGCCACATCGCCTTGGACGCCCGGTCGTCGCGCCGAACTCGTTCCCCAGGCGTCTCATCTCTTCACCTTCGGCATCGGCAAGCTCGGTTGGCAGCGGGCCGTTGCCG
>JBKJRW010000161.1:0-26558 GCA_046593165.1 Gemmatimonadaceae bacterium | reverse complement strand
TGGATGGAGGTGTACGCCGGAGAAAAGGCGCACAAGCAATTCAACGACTGGCTTCCGCAGGAAACAATCGATGCGATGCAGGAGTTCCGCGTTTCGATAAAGGGTCCGCTCACAACTCCAGTGGGTGGCGGCATCAGGTCGCTGAACGTGACGCTGCGCCAGGTACTCGACCTCTACGCCTGCATCCGACCCGTGCGGTACTTCGAAGGAGTCGGCGCGCCGGTAAAAGAGCCGGAGAAAGTCAACATCGTGATTTTTCGCGAGAACACCGAAGATGTGTACGCCGGTATCGAGTGGAAGGCAAAGAGCGACGAAGCCAACAAGCTGCGCGATTTCATCAAGACCAATTTCGGCAATGACATCCGCGAAGGATCGGCGATCGGGATCAAGCCGATGTCGGAGTTCGGGTCGAAGCGCCTTATCGAAATGGCGATCGCATACGCAATCGAGAAATGCCGCGAGTCGGTAACGCTCGTCCATAAGGGCAACATCATGAAGTTCACCGAGGGCGCCTTTCGCGACTGGGGATACGAGGTTGCGAAGGAAAAATTCCCGGGATCGACCGTTACCGAGGCGGACGTTTCGAGCGGGAAGAAGGATTCGCGCGCCGATGCCGTAGTCATTCGAGACCGTATCGCGGACTCGATGTTTCAGCAAATGCTGCTTCGACCCTCCGAATACTCGGTGATAGCAACGCCAAATCTGAACGGCGACTACCTGTCGGATGCCGCAGCAGCCCAGGTCGGCGGCCTTGGCATCGCTCCGGGCGGAAACGTTGGGGACGGAGTCGCGGTCTTCGAAGCGACGCATGGCACCGCTCCGAAGTACGCGAACCTCGACAAGATCAATCCGGGCAGCGTCATCCTCTCTGGAGTGATGATGTTCGAGTACATGAAGTGGAACGAGGCGGCGGCCCTGGTCGTCAAGGGCGTCGAGAACGCGATCAAGTCAAAGCGAGTTACCTACGACCTTGCCCGCCAGATGCCCGGTGCAACCGAGGTCTCCACGTCAGCGTTTGGCGATGCAGTGATTGCGGGAATGAGGCAGTAGATGCCCACATCGGTTTCACTCGGTGACAAGAGCGTTGGCGAATTCAGGGGGCCGCTGCTGGCGCTCGCGCTGGCTGAACCCCCCGTTGTACTGGGCCTCCTTGCCGAACTCGACAGCTTGCTTGGCGGCGCGATCGCGCGTGCCATCGACAGCCGCGATTTTCGAGCCGCGAAGGACGAGCTGTTCTACCTGAGCGGCGCGGAAAGCGGCCCCCGCACGGTCGCATTGATCGGAATGGGCAAGGTGACCGATCGCCCCGGCTCTGTTCGCCGCGCGGCCGCCATAGCGGCGCGACAAGCGATGAAGCTTGGCGTTGAAGACATGGGATTCCATGTTGCCGAGCTTGACGCTCGCGTGATCGAGGCGGCAGCGGCGGGCCTCACTATCGGATCCTGGGAGTACAAGGATCTCAAGACGCCGCCACCAGAAGAGGAAAAGAGGCAACCTCTCGCAACCGCGTCCATACTCGGCGCAATCGCGACAGGCGCTGACGTAGCACTCGCTATTGGAGTGGCGATTGGTGCTGGTCACTCTCTCGCTCGCACGCTGGCGATGATGCCCGGGAACCTCTGCACGCCTGACTTTCTCGCTAAAACCGCCACCGAGATCGCCGGGCGGCACCATATGAAGATTACCGTCCTCGGCCGCACGGAGATGGAAGCCGAAGGAATGGGATCGTTCCTGTGTGTTGCGCAGGGAACTCCCCAGGATCCCAAGCTCATTGCGATCGAATACGCGGGCGGGACGCCCGGTCAGAAGCCGGTTGTGCTTGTCGGAAAAGGGCTATGCTTCGACAGCGGCGGAATCTCGATCAAGCCGGCGCAGTCGATGGAAGATATGAAGTTCGACATGTGCGGCGCCGCCGGTGTTCTCGGCGCGTTCGAGACGATCGGACGGATGAAGCTTCCGATCAACGTCGTAGGGCTTATTGGCGCGACCACCAACATGCCCTCTGGCACTGCCGTCAACCCAGGTGACGTGGTCAAGAGCCATCTGGGCAAATACATCGAGATCATCAACACCGACGCCGAAGGACGTCTCGTTCTGGCCGATGTTCTTTCGTACGCGCGCCGGTTCGACCCTGCGGTGGTCGTTGACGCAGCGACACTTACAGGTGCCTGCGTCGTCGCGTTAGGCCATACTGCGACCGGTATTTTCTGTACCGACGAAGCGCTCATTAGCGAGATCGTCGCGGCGGGTAAGCGCGCGGGCGAGCCCGGATGGTCGTTGCCGATGTGGGACGAGTATCGCGAACTCATCAAGTCTGATGTTGCCGATATCAAGAACAGCGGAGGGCGCGCCGCGGGAGCCGTCAGCGCAGCGATGTTTCTCAAGGAGTTTACGGAAAGCTATCCGTGGATTCACCTCGATATTGCGGGAACAGCTTATTCCGATGCCGACCTCGGAAGCATGCCCAAGGGTCCCACTGGTGTTCCGACCGGCACGTTCATCGAGTTCGTCCGAGGAAGGTCGAGCTGAAACTTTGCGTTAGCGCGTTGTCGCCTCGCGGTTGCCTCGCCATAGCGGTCGGGGCTTTTTTCTTCGGGTTGCCTGTTGTTGCAGCCACTCAGGTTGTAGTGCCACCTGCGAGCGAGGTGCCCCTGCCGCCGAAGGCGGCGACTGACAGCACGACTCCGAAGGCGGACAGCATCAAGGCTGCGTTCGGTCGAGCACCAGCGGCACAAACTGCCGACATCGGGCCGCAGTACGCATGGAATCGCGAGGAGCTTGCCGCAAGCGGCGCTTACACAGTTGCTGACCTTCTCGAGCGAGTGCCGGGCGCCACTTCATTTCGCTCCGGCTGGCTCGCTACACCGAAATTCGTCGCGGTCAATGGGGATCTCGACAGAGTCAGGATCATCTTCGACGGTATAGAGCTGGACAATCTCGACCCGCGCAGCGGATCGGTTCTCGACCTGACCACGGTGGACCTGTGGACTCTGGAGAATGTCACAGTCGAGCGGTTTGCCAATGAGATCAGAGTTCACCTTCGAAGCTGGCGCGTCGATCGTATAGAGCCCTACACCCGCGTAGACATTTACACGGGCGACGAAGACACCAATATCTACCGCGGGTTTTATGGAAAGCGGTTCGGCAGCGGTGCCGGGCTTCAGCTCGGTGGTCAACAGTACAACACCAGGGCCGTCCGGTTCGGAGGCGGGGGTGACGCGCTCTCGTTCATGACGCGCTTCGGAATCGCCCGTGCCAACTGGAGCCTTGACGCTTTCGCGACCAGGCGCAATTCGTCGCGCGTCATCCAGCCCACTTTTGGGAGCGGGCTGTCGGTACCACCGTTCGAGGCTACGCACACTCTGGCATACGTCCGTGCGGCCCTCGGTAAGCAGACTGGCGGCGCCTGGGCAGAAGTGATTGCATCATACGCCAGGCTTGCCGAAACCACGCCCCCGGTAACTCCGGCGCAGGCGCTGCAGAGCAGAATACTGCCTGATACAATCGATTCGACGGCCAACCGCAACCAGATTGTGGTTGCCGCGGGATACGCACGTGGCGCGCTCCGGGCCTCTATCTCCGATCGAATCCGCACCTTCGACGGAAAAACGAGGCAGGCTCCCAGCGCGCGGTTCGAAGTAGTAAAGCGGTTGGGCGTCGTGGGTTTCTTCGCTGAGCGGGATCTTGAGTTCAAGCGGAACCGGCTTGACGGCGTGGCGCGGTTTACACCGTTTCCTTTCTTCGCTCTAGCTGGAGCGGCATCGCTCGACGCACCGGAGCGTTTGCCGGATACCACGTCCAGGCCCAACGTGCTGAACGGCGTTCGCAACCTTCAACGCTTCCAGACGAGATCGTTCCGAGCCGAAGGCGGACTCCGTATCTGGCGGCCCTGGCTCATCGTTGGCCTCGTGAGCCGGGACACCGCCTTACTCACTCCGCCGACGGCGTTCGACACCGCCTACACTTTGCGATACGCGGGACGGCGGAAGGGAGTGTACGGTGGCCTCCGGGGCCAACTCTTCCGCGACATCAATGTCGACATGATGGGAACCCAGTGGGACTCTGCCGGATTCTACCAGCCCCGTTACCAGACCCGTGCTGAGATAAACCTCACAACGCGCTGGCTTTCGCGTTTTCCGAGTGGCAGCTTTGGACTCAAGATCGCCCTCATGCACGAGTATCGGAGCGAAGTGGCCTTTCCAACCGCGTCAGGAAGCCGTCTCACCAATAGCAGTAGGCTTGGCTCCGCATTGGTCGAGATTCGCATATTGCGCGGTGTGGCGAGCTACCAGGTTCGCAATATTCTTGGCGACCAGTACCAGATCGTGCCCGATTTCAACATGCCGCGAGCGATCGGAATATATGGCATTCGGTGGGAGTTTTGGAATTGACGATGTCGTTGTCACTCCGTAGCTTAGGACCACTCATATGATATCCAGCATGACCGGATTCGGATCTGCCGAAGGCGCGGTTGGGGCGACCGGCGTAGGCGTGGAAATCCGGACTGTCAACCATCGCTTTTTCAACCCGAGCATCAAGCTCCCCGGCATCTTCTCTAAGTGGGAGGGCGATGTCCGGGAGCTTTTGCGCCAGCGGATTGCGCGCGGTCATGTGGCCGTAACGGTACGTCTTGAGCGGGACCTCGGGCGTGGGGCCGGAATCAATGAGCAGCGGTTTGGCGAGTACGTCGCAGTCCTCCGCGGCCTGCAGGAGCGCCATGGGTTGAGCGACAAGCTTGACGCGGGAACCGTTCTTGGGCTGCCGGACGTTGTGGCTTCTTACGCGGAGGAACTCGAAACCGGAACAGTGGCGGAGCTACTGGCGGCGGTAGAGCAGGCGATCGTGGCATTGAGGCAGATGCGACAGGAGGAGGGTGGGCGACTCACGGTGTTTCTGCTGGAGCGGATCGGACTCATCGAACAGTGCGTTGGCAGAATTCGCGACCGGGCGCCAACGCGTCTCAGCGAGCAGGTCACACGCATCAGGAAGTCAGTAAAGGAACTCGCCGCGGGAGCTAACGTCGATCCGCAACGTCTGGCTCAGGAGGTCGCCATTCTGGCAGACAAGCTCGACATCGCGGAGGAACTCGATCGTTTCGATTCGCATATTGGCTCGTTCAGGCAGTCGGTGGGCGATCGGGGTGGTGAGCCCGTGGGCAAGCGGCTTGGGTTCCTTCTTCAGGAGATGGTGCGAGAGGCGAATACCACAGGAAGCAAGGCAAATGACGCGGCAATTCTCTCGGACGTGGTGACGATCAAGGAGGAGCTGGAGCGCATCCGCGAACAGGTCGAGAACATCGAGTGAGCGTCTTCCCGTTGATACTTTCATCTCCTTCGGGGGGTGGAAAGACCACGATCGCGCAGGAGCTGCTCCGAAGGCGCATCGACCTCGGGTATTCGGTATCCTGTACGACCCGGCCCTCGCGAGCTGGCGAGGTAGAGGGGAGAGACTACTATTTTCTCACGCAGACTGAGTTTCAGGAGGCGCGGGAGAGGGGAGAGTTCGCAGAGTCCGCCGTGGTTCACGGACATCTGTACGGTACTCTCAAGAGTGAAGTCGACCGCGTGCTCGGATCTGGGCGGCACGTGGTGATGGACATCGATGTTCAGGGTGCGAGGCAATTCGCCTCGACCTACCCCGAATCGGTGCTGGTTTTCGTGCTGCCTCCTGACGCGGGCGTCCTCCTGGAACGACTCCGCGCGAGGGGCACCGAAAGCGGTGAATCGATGGCTCGGAGGCTCAGAAGCGCTGTCGAAGAGCTTAGGGCAGTCGACTTATATGGTTATGTTGTAGTGAACGCTGATCTCGACCGCGCCGTGAATTCGGTGTCGGGCATTCTGGACGCCGAATCGACTCGTCTCTCGCGCATTACCGGAATCCATGCCCGCGTCGGGGCACTTGTGGCCGATCTGGACCGCGAGCTCGAAAAAATGAACAGGAGTTAGACAATGCAGGTTTTCCTTCCGACCGACGTCGCCAAGCACGCGACCAACAAGTACCTCGGAGTTCTCGTCGCGGCGAAATTTGCGCGAGTACTCAACGAGTTTCCGCGCGACCGCTCGGCGCCCGGAGAGAAAAAGCTCACGACGCGCGCGCTCGAGGATCTCACTGAAGGCGAGATTCAGTATCGCGTCGTTCCGCGCCGCCGCACCGAATAGCTCTCGTGCGGCCATTTGAAGGCCGCCGCATTCTCCTGGGTGTCACAGGGGGAATCGCCAGCTACAAGACGGTGATGCTGGCCCGCCTGATGACTCAGGCCGGCGCCGAAGTCGATGTCGTGATGACCCGCGCCGCCCTGGAATTCGTCGGCGCGATAACTTTTGAGGCCGTCACCGGACGCCGGACCTACTCCGAGATATTCGGTGCGGGCAACGCGCTCGATCACATCAGGCTGGCCCGCGAGGCCGCGCTGATCGTCGTCGCTCCTGCGACGGCCGACTTTCTTGCCCGCTCCGCTCACGGACACGCGGACGACCTTCTGACCGCTGTATTGCTCGCCAACTCGGCGCCAGTTCTGTTGATCCCCGCAATGAATGATCGAATGTGGGCGAATGCGCAGACATTGCGAAACGTCGCCCACCTCCGCGAACTGGGCTACAATGTCGTCGATCCGGACGAGGGCCCCCTCGCCGCCGGCGAAGGCTCGGGACCGGGGAGAATGCCTGAGCCGGAAGCCATCCTCGCCCACGCAGCGCGTCTTCTCGAGACAAGCCGCAGCCTCGCGGGCAGAAAGATTGTCGTAACCGCTGGTGCCACCCGCGAAGCTATCGACCCGGTGCGTTTCATCTCAAATCACAGCAGTGGAAGAATGGGTGTCGCTATCGCCGAGTCGGCTTTGCGAAGAGGGGCTCTTGTGACGCTAATCGCGGGACACATGGATGTAGCGGCTCCCCTGGGAGTCAGGCGCGTCGATGCCGAATCCGCTAAAGCCATGCGGGATGCCGTCGCCGCCGAAGTGCGCGACGCACATGCATTGATAATGGCCGCCGCACCCGCCGACTTTCGTCCATCAAGCCCTGCGACATCGAAGATGAAAAAGCACGACGCCCCCAGGGAACACGTCGTAATCGAACTCGCGCCGACCGACGATATTCTCGTTTCGACACGGGGCGACCGGGCGAAAGGCTGCGTCGTTGTCGGCTTTGCGCTGGAAACCGAGAACATTGTCGCGAACGCTGAAGAGAAGCTTCAGCGTAAATCTCTCGACCTCATCGTAGCCAACAGCGCCGTCGAACCAGGCGCCGGGTTTGGCGGCGATACCAACCGGGTCACGATCCTCAGTCGCGGCGCCCAACCGGAGGCAATTCCACTGATGAAAAAATCGGAATTGGCCGACATCATCCTCGACCGCGTCGAGTCGCTGCTGAATGGACGCTAGGGAAAAACTGCGGATCTACCTCGAGCAGCGCCGCGACATGGGCGAGTCGGAGCTGCTGCTCGATTCGCTTTCTGTGGACGAAGCTCTGCGCGCTATCGGCGCGGCGGGAAGCGGGCGACCAGCGACCGGCGGCGTTGCCCGGGAGAATGCCGCGAGCTACGGGCAGGACTGGCGCTCAGTGCTCGCGGAGGCGATCGCGGAGCCAGCGGCCGCACCGACCATCGACTCGCACCCTGCCGGAATTGTTGCCGGCGTCGGGGGCGACGAGCTATTCAACTCAGACATCATGCAATTGGACTCACTCAACGCGGTCGCTGAAGCGGTCGAGAAATGCACGCGGTGCCCGTTGTACAAGACGGCCAACCGAGGAGTGCCGGGAGCAGGCAATCCTTCGGCACGGCTTGTCTGCGTTGGCGAAGCGCCGGGGGCGAACGAAGATGAAACCGGATTGCCCTTTGTCGGAGCCGCCGGACAGCTCCTCACAAAGATTCTCGCGGCGGTAGATCTCACGCGCGAAGAGGTGTTCATCGGCAATGTCGTCAAGCATCGACCCCCGGGAAATCGAAACCCGACGACCGAGGAGATCGCGGCTTGCAGCCCATACCTCGTCAGACAGCTGGAGTTGATCAAGCCGAAAGTAATCCTTGCTCTCGGCACCTTTGCAGCGCAGACTCTTCTCAACACAAAAACGCCGATCGGAAAGCTCCGTGGAGAGGTGCACCGCTACCACGGCATTCCTGTCGTCGTCACTTATCACCCGGCCGCGTTGCTGCGCAATTCGGCCTGGAAACGCCCCACTTGGGAAGATGTCCAGCTCGCCCGTAGAATTCTCGATAGCGCCACTGGCGCGTGATCCATACTCCGAACGCCGCGCTCCGTACTCCGAGGACGCTGAGCAGGCCGTACTCTCGGCCATGCTCATGGACCCTGACGCGGTCCTCCGCGCCGGCGAATATGTAGACGACACGATGTTCTACCGGGAGGGCAACCGGAGAATTTTCCGGGCCATGCTCTCCCTTTCAGAGCGCGGCGACGTCATCGACCCGCTGACGCTTACCGAGGAGCTGTCGCGAAACGGAGATCTTCAGTCGAGCGGCGGTCGCGAATACATCGCGACTCTGATCGACGCCGTTCCTACTTCGGCGAACATCGAGTACCACGCCAAGATCGTCCGCGAAAAGGCACTGCGGCGCCGTCTCATCGAGGTGTCGACCGCCATCGTTTCGGAAGCGTTCGAGTCCGCAGCGCCTGCAGAAGAGCTCCTCGACGCCGCCGAGCACAGGATATTCGAGGTGAACCAGGCCCGCGGCAACGCGGGGTTCACCCGCATCAAGGAGCTTCTCTGGCCCACCATGGAGCGCATAGAGCTCCTCCAGCGCGGCGGCGAATCGATCACCGGTGTCGGCAGCGGATTCAAGGATCTGGATGAGTTGACTGCAGGTTTCCAACCTTCCGATCTGATCATCGTCGCTGCCCGGCCCTCCATGGGTAAAACCGCCTTCGTGCTCAACATCGCCCAGAACGCCGCTCTCGATTCGAATGTGCCAGTCGCGTTCTTCTCGCTCGAAATGAGCAAGGAATCGCTGGTGCAGCGTCTGCTCACGTCCGAGGGCAGAGTCGATGCCCAGCGGCTGAGGAAAGGTCGCCTTCACGACGATGAGTTTGTCCGCCTCGGTCGCGCCGCCGGCATTCTCAGCCATGCTCCGATCTGGATCGACGATACGCCAGGAATCACACTTCTCGAGATGCGGTCCAAGGCGCGCCGCCTGAAGATCGACAACAACATTGGGCTGATCGTCGTGGACTACCTGCAGCTCATGCAGGGCCCGTCGAATCAGGAGAGCAGACAACAGGAGATCAGTTACATATCCCGATCGTTGAAAGCGCTCGCGCGCGAGCTTCGCGTGCCGGTCGTCGCGCTGTCACAGCTATCCCGTGCGCCCGAACAGCGTACCGGCGAAAACAAGCGCCCCCAACTTTCCGACCTGCGCGAATCTGGCGCGATCGAACAGGACGCGGACCTGGTGATGTTCATCTACCGGCAGGAGATGTACGACGGGCCATCGGACAAGGATGGAAATTCGCTTGAAGGGCGCGCGGAGATCATTGTCGGCAAGCAGCGCAACGGGCCTACCGGTCTGGTCAACCTGTTCTTCAACAAGACATTCACGCGCTTCGAGAACTACTCGGCACGTAGCCAGCAGCAGTGACCCCCAAGTCGCGAAGCGTATACCGCTGCACGAATTGCGGGGCTGAGCATCCACGCTGGGCGGGACGCTGCGACGTATGCGGTGAATGGAACACCCTGGTGGAGGAGGCCGCCGCGAAGACCGGCGCCGCGGGCGCAGCGAAGGGTGCAGCACGCCGAATAGCAGGCCACAGGAGCCTCGGCGAAGGCGGCTCTGTTTCACAGCCGCGAACGCTCCGCGAAGTAGTTGGAGCTGCCGAGCCTCGCTGGAAGACCGGGCTCGCAGAATTCGACTTCGTCCTCGGTGGCGGAATCGTTCCGGGTTCCATGATTCTGATTGGAGGTGAACCGGGAATCGGCAAGTCTACACTTCTACTCCAGGTTGCGGCGAAGCTCGAGGGGGCGGGGCACCGCACGCTCTACGTCTCGGGCGAAGAGTCTCCGTTACAGGTGAAACTGCGCGCCGACCGCCTCACGGAGGAGGCTGGGGACGTTTCGATTCTTGGCGAGACTTTGCTCGAGACGATCATCGCGACCGCAGCGGCGATGACTCCGTCCGTGCTTGTCGTCGATTCCATTCAGACGGTGTTCACAGGCGATCTCGAGGGTGCGCCGGGAAGCGTGGGACAAGTGCGCGAATGCGCCGCGAGGCTCATGCGGTTTGCCAAGGAAACCGGAATCACTGTCTTCGTCGTGGGGCATGTGACTCGCGAAGGAGGTATCGCCGGTCCAAAAACGCTGGAGCACATCGTCGATACGGTTCTCTATTTCGAGGGCGAAGGTATGCTCGACCATCGCATGCTTCGCGCGATCAAGAATCGCTTTGGCAGCGTTGACGAGATTGGCGTGTTCCGCATGACCGAAAGCGGGTTGGATCCGGTGGCGAATCCATCCGAGCTCTTCCTTGGCGACCGTGACAACCATGCGTCGGGGAGCGCCGTCACCGCGCTCATCGAGGGTAGCCGCCCCGTCTTGATCGAGATTCAGGGGCTCGCGGCAAAGTCCGGCTTCGGCACGCCGCAACGCGTAGCTACGGGGTTCGATGGGCGCCGCCTTGCCCTCCTCCTCGCGGTGCTCGACAAGCGAGCTGGACTCTCGTTCTCGCAACTCGATGTATTTCTCAACGTCGTTGGGGGAGTGAGACTTCAGGAGCCGGCAGGAGACCTCGCTGTGGCCGCCGCGCTCGCGTCGAGCGTATACGACCGGCCTGTGGGGGCGGACGCGATTTTTCTGGGCGAAGTCGGGCTTGGCGGTGAGATCAGACCCGTATCGCAATCAGAACGCCGGCTTGCGGAGGCGTCGAAGATGGGCATTCGTACGGCTTACATGTCCCGACGATCTGTGCCCGCGCGAGCGCCCAGGGATATCCGGACTGTCGGAGTGGGCACCATTAGTGAACTCTTCACCCACCTCTTTCAGTGACGCGGGACGTCGGCGTAATAATCGTCGCCGGCGGAAAGGGAACCCGCACCGGCGGGGATGAGATAAAGCAATTCCGATGGGTCGGCGGCAAGCCGATGTTGCTGCACAGCCTCCAGCTTTTCCATCAGCGCGACGACGTTGGCATGGTGGTGGTTGTGCTTCCGCACGAGCACGTCGGCGATCCTCCACCATGGCTGTTTCAATGCGACACCGAGCGGCTGCTGCTCTCGGTCGGTGGCCGCGCACGGAGTGATTCGGTGCGCAACGGACTTGAAGACCTGCCCGACGACATCGCGATTGTCGTCATTCATGACGCCGCCAGACCATTCGTCACTGCGAGGATGATCGATGAAGTGATCACCGAGGCTCGGGCGGGACATGGCGCGGCCCCTGGCATTCCGGTGGTCGACACCCTCAAGCGAATCGGCGTTCGGAACGAGATCATCGAAACTGTGGCACGCAGCGGCATCGTAAGAATTCAGACGCCGCAGGCCTTCCCAAGAGCGATGATTGAGCGGGCGCACGCCGAGGCGCCAGGCGGCGACGCCGAAGCAACGGACGACGCGGCCCTGTGTGAACGGCTGGGGATGCCAGTGGTGGTTACGAAGGGAAGCGAGCGCGCGTTCAAGATCACTACCGAGGCCGATTTCGCGCGAGCCGAAGCATTGAGTATCTTGCCCGAATGACCCTGGCGCCGTTTGCCGTTCCCTTCTGGTCTCCGGACGAGATCGAAGCGGCGTTGCCGGAAACCATTGCGCACCTGAACGCGCAGAGAGTTCTCGCTTATCCCACCGAGACTGTGTACGGGTTCGGCGGAGCAGTCGATCGCGATTCCGTCGCGAACCTCATCGCTCTTAAGGGAAGGCCACCCAACAAACCGTTCCTGCTGATTGTCGCCTCGAGCGAGATGATCACGCGTCTGGGTTTGCACCTCACCGGCTATGCATCCCAACTTGCCGCCAGGTTCTGGCCCGGCCCGCTCACGCTGGTGCTGCCGGGCGGCGAGAAACGCGTCCCGGAACAATTGCGTGGTCCCGAGGGAGGGATTGCCGTGCGATGGACGCCTCACCCAGGGCTCGCGAGACTCGTCCGGGCGTACGGAGAGCCGATCACCTCGACCAGCGCCAACCGGCCTCGCGTTGCGCCGGCAACCAGCGCCCACGAGATCATCGATCAGTGGAGTGACGCGGTGGCCCGCGGCTCTCTGCATGTGCTTGACGGCGGGCAGTTGACACAATCTTCGCCATCGACAGTAGTCGACTGCACCGGCAGGGTGCCGCGAGTGATACGGCCCGGTGCGATCTCCTCGGAAGCGCTTCGAGAAAGCGTACCAGACGTTGTCGGCGACACCTGAGGGATCGATGAAGATCCTTTTTGTCTGCAGCGGTAATACTTGCCGAAGCCCATTGGCCGAGGCGATCACGAGGCGCCTTGTCGTACAGTCGGGCCGTACGGATATCGAGGTCTCGAGCGCTGGCACCCAGGCTTGGGACGGCTCGCCCGCGAGTGACGGCTCGCTCCTCATCGGGCTGGAGCGTGGGTACGATTTGTCCGGGCATCGATCGCGGCAGTTGACCGGGAATATCGTTACCTCGAGCGACCTGGTACTTGTGATGGCGCCTTCACATCTCGCTCGGGTAAGGGAGCTTGACCCCCGCGCTGACGCGCACCTGCTGTCAGGGTTTGCGACTGACGCTGGCGATGGTCACACCGTGCAGGACCCGTTTGGAGGTGATCTTCAGGCCTATCGTGAAACGGCAGACGACCTCGAGCGCGAACTTTCGGTCCTGCTCGACAGAATTCCCCCCGCATGATCCATCGTGACCGTCTGGTGCTGATCGGTCACCCCGTAGACCAATCGCTTTCGCCGGTGATGCACAACGCGGCGCTTGCATCGGCCGGGATACCGCTCAGATACGAAGCGCTCGACGTGCTGCCGGAAGATCTGGATCGTGTCCTTGCCGAACTCGCGCGAGAAAATGCCGCCGGCAACGTCACCGTCCCGCACAAAAAACGCGCAATGACTTCGATCGTCACCATGTCCGAGATTGCCCACCGCGCAGGAGCGATCAATACGTTTTGGAGTGGTGGGAACGGAGTGATCGAGGGCGACAACACCGATGTCTCTGGCTTCGATGCAGCTGTAATCGAACTGCTCGGGGGCATGCCGGATGGTGCCCGCGTAGCGGTGCTTGGCGCCGGCGGTGCCGCTGGTGCCGTTTTGACCGCGATTGACGCCTGGCCCGGTGCGACGGCGAGCGTTCACGCACGGGATCTGGCCAGAGCGGTGGCAATGAGGATGCGGCATTCTGTTGTTGTCCGCGCGTGTTCGATGAGGGACCCATGCCTGGCGGACGCAGATATTGTCGTGAATGCCACGCCAATTGGGATGGGGACGGACGAAATTCCTGAGGAGCTCGACCGCCTTGCTCCGCATGCGGCGATTTTCGACCTCGTATACGGTCGCGAAGAGACCGCATGGGTTCGTGCCGCGAGATCTCGCGGTCACGCTGCGTCCGACGGGCTTCGCATGCTGCTTCATCAGGGAGTCGCCGCGTTCGAGCGCTGGTTTGCAACGACGCCCGATCAGGAGGTGATGTGGAACGCATTGCTCAAGGCGACCGGGCGGAGCTGAAAGTTTCCGGGCGCTTCGTCGGGCTCGCGCGTGCGGCCGCATCCGCAGTCGCTGACCTGATGATTCCCGTTTGCTGCGCCGCGTGCGGCCGCCTTTTGGCGCGAGCCGAGAGCGGAATTGTCTGCGGCCACTGCTGGGTGCGAGCCCGCGAGCTGCCCCATCCAAGGTGCAATCGGTGCGGACATCCTGGCGACATTTATACCTGCCGCTGGTGCGGCATCCTCCCGCCATTTGTGCGCGCGGCGCGATCGTTCTGCTGGATAGGTGCCGGCACCGGCAAGAATATCGTTCACGCGCTCAAGTACGATGGCTGGACTGAAGTCGCCTCGGCGATGGGAGAGCGCATGGCGCGGATTGCATGGCCCGCCGACGTCGTGCGGGAACGAACGGCTGTAGTGCCTGTTCCGCTGTCCTCGTCGCGGCTCCGCGAGCGCGGCTTCAACCAGAGCGCGCTCATCGCCGCCCATCTCGCCACCGCCTGGAGAATTCCCCTGTGGGAGAACGCTCTCACAAAAACGGTGGCGTCGCAAAGCCAGACAGAGTTGACTCCAGGGGAACGACGGAGCAATGTTGCCGGAGCGTTTTGCGTTGACGTGTCGGCGCGTTCATCGCTTCGAGGGGCGCACGTCGTCCTCGTCGACGATGTCGTCACAACTGGAGCTACTTTGCGCGCTTGCGCCACGACGCTTTTTGATTCAGGTACGAGAACACTCAGCTACATGACCTTCGGCCGCGCGCCCGCCTCAGGCGACCGGCTTATTCCATAGGGATAGACGAACATGGCAATCAGAGTCGGCATTAACGGCTTCGGCAGAATCGGCAGGCAGGTACTTCGCGCGGCGAAGGAACAAGGCGTTGCCGACCTGGATTTTGTTGCGATCAACGACCTGACTGACACGCGAACGCTCGCGCACCTGTTCAAGTACGACTCTGTGCACGGCACTTTCGGAGGCGACGTGGAAGCGGGGCCCGATGCGATCATCGTCGACGGCGATGAGATTCGCGTCCTCACGGAGAAAGATCCCGCGGCACTGCCCTGGAAAGACCTCGGCATCGATATCGTTCTCGAGTCGACTGGCCGTTTCACGAACGCGCCGGACGCCAGAAAACACATCGAGGCAGGGGCAAGGAAAGTGATTATCTCGGCCCCGGCAAAGGGCGAGGATATCACGATCGTGATGGGAATCAACAGCGACAAGTATGATCCCGCCAATCACCACATTGTGTCCAATGCGTCATGCACCACGAACTGCCTGGTGCCGATGGTAAAAGTGGTGCGCGACAATTTCGGGTTCAGGCACGGTGCAATGCTGACGGTGCACAGCTACACCAATGATCAGAGTATTCTCGACCTCCCGCATAAGGACCTGCGCCGGGCGCGTGCGGCCGCAGTCTCCATGATTCCAACGACGACGGGGGCAGCAAAAGCAACCGCGCTCGTAATCCCTGAAGTGAAGGGCAAGATCGATGGTCTGGCGATTCGCGTTCCCACACCCGACGTGTCGTTCACCGATTTGACCGTCGAGGTGGAACGTGCAACGACGATCGCAGAAGTCAACGCGGCGTTTCGCGCAGCCGCAGAAGGTGCTCTCGAGGGGATTCTCCAATACACCGAGGAAGAACTTGTTTCGAGCGACTACATAGGCAATCCTCATTCCTGCATTCTCGACTCAAAGACCACCAATGTCGTCGACGGAACCATGGTGAAGGTGTCGGGTTGGTACGACAACGAGTGGGGATACGCGTCGCGCTGCGTAGACATGCTTCGTTTCATCGGTTCGCGCCTTCAGTAGCGCGCCGTGCACAAAAAAACGGTCCGCGATCTCAAGGACGAGCAATTAAGGGGCAAGCGCGCTCTCGTCCGCGCTGATTTCAACGTTCCGCTCGACGACAGCGGAGAGATCACCGACGACACTCGCATCAGGGCGGCGCTTCCTACACTGCGCCTGCTTCTCGATCGGGGTGCGCGCCCCGTCATACTGTCACATCTCGGACGGCCAAAGGGCAAGCCAGATCCGAAATATTCGTTGCAACCAGTCGCGAAACGTCTCGCCGAGTTGCTCGGCGCGAAGGTGAATTTTGTCGGCTCGACGGACACCGATGAAGCGATGAAAGCGACGGTGTCGCTCCCCGAGGGTGAGCTGCTGCTGCTCGAGAACACTCGCTTTCTAGGTGGTGAAGAATCGAACGATCCCGTGCTGGCGCGCGCGCTCGCCGGCCTTGGAGATTTATTCGTCAACGACGCGTTCGGTGCAGCGCACCGCGCGCACGCCTCGACCTCCGGTGTTGCCGATGTTCTACGACCGGCCGTTGCCGGATTGCTGATGGAACGAGAGCTCGACTATCTCGGACGTGCGCTCACATCGCCCGAGCGTCCATTCATCGCAATCCTCGGCGGGTCCAAAATCTCTGGAAAGATTGATGTCATCGAGCAACTTCTTCCTCAGGTCGATGGAATGCTGATTGGCGGAGCGATGGCGTGCACGTTCTATCGCGCCATGGGTCTGGAGACAGGCAAGTCCCTTGTCGAGGAATCAAAACTCGATCTCGCGGCTGAGCTGATCGAGAAGTGGGGAACGCGGCTCACGTTGCCGCATGACGCGATGGTCGCGCCGTCCATCGCAGATGCGGCTGCCGCGCACGCCGTGCCTCGCGACGGCATTCCCAGGGGCGAGGCGATGCTCGACATCGGACCGCGAACGGCCGAGTCGTATGCGAGAGCGATCGCATCGGCGAAAACGGTCTTGTGGAACGGTCCGATGGGCGTGTTCGAGACACCGCCCTTCGACAAGGGCACGCGCGCGGTCGCGGATGCGATGGCTGCCGCAACTGGCAAGGGTGCAGTCACAATAGTGGGCGGGGGTGATTCTGCGGCTGCTGTTGCGCAAGCTGGCCTGTCCGGCAAGATGAGCCATGTGTCAACCGGCGGTGGAGCGTCACTCGAGTTTCTCGAGGGAAAGAACCTCCCCGGCGTGGAAGCCCTCGACGACAGGGAAACACAATGAATCGACCCGTGATGGCCGCGAATTGGAAAATGAACAACGGGCCCACGAGCGCTCGCGAGTTCATGACATCGTTTCTCGATCAGTATCCGCGACAGAACGATCGGACCGTCGTCATCTTCCCTCCCGCCCTGTCAGTCGCTGCCGTCGCGGCAGCGATCGCGGACCGGCGGGATATCATTATCGGAATTCAGAATGTTCACTGGCAGGACCAGGGCGCGTTCACGGGCGAATTGTCTGTAGCAATGGCTCGAGATGCCGGCGCGAGAGTGGTGCTCGTTGGCCACTCGGAGCGCCGCCACGTTTTCGGCGAGACTGATGATGAGACCGCGTTGAAATGCGCCGCGGTCGAACGTGGTGGACTTACGCCGCTTCTCTGCGTGGGAGAGAAGCTCGACCAAAGAGAAGCGGGTCGCGCGGAAGAGGTGGTCATATCGCAACTCCGCGCCGGTCTTTCGCTGATGACGCAGCTGGCCGTGCGAGAGGTCATGATTGCTTACGAGCCAGTCTGGGCCATTGGCACCGGACGCAACGCCACGCCGGAGGATGCGAGCGTGATGCACGGGATCATCAGGACCGAGCTTGCCTCCATTTGCGGAGACCGCGCGCGCGCGACGCCGATACTCTATGGTGGAAGTGTCAACGCTGCCAATGCCCCCGCTCTCATTGCTGCGCCCGATGTGGACGGCCTTCTGGTGGGGGGAGCCAGCGTCGATCCGAGCTCGTGGCTCGCCGTTGCGAGGGCGTGAGAAAACCGCGCACCAAAGTATCATCCCAAGGGCATCAGGCGTTGACAAGCCATTGACGCGCCTAGGCGCAATCCGTGATATTTCGAGGCTGCACTGATGCCTTCAACAACTTTAAATGCTCTATAACACTCTCGTCGTCATACTGGTAATCGACGCGCTCCTTTTGATCGCGACGATATTGCTCCAGGCAGGTAAGGGCAGTGGGCTTGCGGCCAGCTTCGGCGGAGCCAGCTCCTCTCCCGATGCTTTCATCGGAATTCACCAGGCCGGTACGATCCTTACCAAGGCCAGCTGGTGGTGCGCGGGAATTTTCCTCGGCCTGTCGTTCGTGCTTCAGGTTATGTCCACGAGTGCGAAGGCACCGAAGTCGGTACTCGAAGACACGTTTGGGCGGCCTCCCGTTTCCGCCCCCGTCACGGCTCCCAACACAGCCGCACCTGCAGTACCGTTGACTCCCGCTCCCGTCGCTCCTCCCCCGGCACCGAACCGGTAGCCGGCGAGAGTTGACTGAGTACCTCACCACCCCGGGGTTCCTCCTCCTAGAGGACGGAACCCTTTTTAATGGCCGCATCAGCCATGGCTCCGGAGAGTCGGCCCATGCAACCGGGCGCGCGCCGACAGTAGCCGAGGTGGTGTTCTCGACGAACATGACGGGGTATCAGGAAATGTTCACCGATCCGTCGTTTGGCGGCCAGATTGTGGTCATGACGGCACCACAGATCGGCAACTACGGAATCAACACAGAGGATCCCGAATCAGCGCATCCCCAGATCGCCGGTGTGGTGGTGCGGGAACTCTCGCGAAGCTTTTCGAATTGGCGAGCGACAGGCGATCTCGAGGGATGGCTGAGCGAGGCCGATGTTCCCATCCTGCAAGAGGTTGATACGAGGCGCCTCACACGCCACCTGAGATCTTCGGGCGTAATGCGTGGCGTAATTGGAGCGGGCGAATCGCCCACGCCAGCGGCCATCGCGGCGCTCGAAGCGTGCCCGTCCATGGAAGGCCTCGACCTCGCATCCCGCGTAACGACCCGCGAACGCTACAGCTGGGGAGATCCACAGGCTGGCCACCACATCATCGCGTACGATTTCGGCATCAAACGCAACATTTTGCGTCTCCTTGCCAAACACGATGCCCGTGTCACCGTAGTCCCGGCGGACACACCGGCAGCGGACGTTCTGGCCGAGCGCCCGGACGGAATATTTCTCTCCAACGGTCCGGGCGATCCAGATGCGATTACATACGCGCCCAACGCTGTCCGTGAGTTGGCGACAAGTGGAACCCCGGTATTTGGGATCTGCCTTGGACATCAGGTGCTCGCACTCGCCTTCGGGGGGTCTACCAGCAAGATGCCGTTTGGCCACCGCGGCGGGAACCATCCGGTGCGCGAAATTGCGACCGGGCGTGTGCTGATCACTTCGCAGAATCATGGTTTCGCGGTCGAGGGCGACGCATCTGGCATCAAGGGGTCGAGCAACCTCGAGGTAACTCACGTGAACCTCAACGACGGGACCATCGAGGGTCTTCGCCACCGTGAACTGCCCGTGTTCGGGGTGCAGTACCATCCGGAAGCAGCCCCTGGACCCCACGATGCAGTCCCGCATTTCGACCAGTTCCTCGAGGCGATTAAGGCTCGTAGGTAGGTTGCGCGAGCGCGTTTCCTGCTCCGATCAGGCGATTACGGCTTGGCAAGGTGGCCGGTCTCGCTGGTCTCCCAAATCCCTATACTCTTCGCTTGAACGATGCCTGGAGGTCGCAGGGAACGCTTGACACAATTTCACTAAGCCCATATTTTCTAACGAGTTACGAGCATTAAGCGCGTCACCTCCGAGGCGAAATAGATGACTAAAGCAGACCTGGTCGAGAGAGTCACCGCCCAGATATCGCGGACGGCTGGCCCGATGATCTCGAAAAAGGACTGTGCACGTGTAGTCGACGCGTTTCTCGAGGCCGTCAAGGAATCGCTGCAGCATCAGGAAAACATCGAGGTCCGCGGGTTCGGTACGTTCAAGATCCGCCGGAGGAAAACGCGCATGGCGCGCAACCCACGAACCGGCTCACCGGTGGAAGTTTCTGCCCGCCCTGTTCCGGTTTTCAAGCCTTCGAAGGAGCTTCGTGCCCTCGTGGCGGGCGTTGAAATGTCCGAGCTCCACGACACTGAGTTCTCCGAGGCCGACTAGCCCCGCCGCGGTCTCCCTATGACCGTCACCGTACTACTGTTTGCGTCCTACGCGGATAGGCTCGGAACGTCCCGTCTCGAATTGATTTTGCCGGATGGTGCAACCGTAGCCGACGTTTTTTGCGCGGTGGGTCGGCTCCCGGGCGCCGAAGCGCTTCCGCCGTCCCCGCTCGTCGCAGTAAACTGCAGCTATGCCTCGGCCCTTACCTCGCTCGCCAGCGGCGACGAAATAGCCATCATTCCTCCAGTAGCGGGCGGATGACGCGGGCAACTTTGGTCACGCGGCCCATCGACGTGACGTCGCTCGCCGCCTCCGTGGCCGCCGCCACGAACGGCGCAACCGCCCTGTTTGTGGGAACAGTCAGATCGTTTAACGACGGCCGCTCGGTGACGGGTATAGAGTATTCTGCATACGTAGAAATGGCGGAACACGAAATGACCTCAATTCTTGCGGAGGCCTGCGAGCGCTTCGGAATCGCTGACGCTACGCTCGAACACAGGCTCGGAAAGCTGGCGCTTGGAGAGGCTTCGATCGGTGTTGCCGTCGCGCATCCTCACCGTGCCGGCGCGATGGATGCCCTGCGCTACATCGTTGACGAGACCAAGCGTCGCGCGCCAATCTGGAAGCTCGAGCAATACGCTGACGGTAGCCGTGAATGGGTCGGCGCTGGAACCGGGCAGACCGCATGACCACGCACGCTGACCAGTTCGGCAGGACGATTGAGTACCTGCGCATTTCGGTGACAGACAAATGCAATTTTCGCTGTCTATACTGTATGCCGGCTGAAGGACTGGAGTGGCTGCCTCGCGCGGATCTTCTCTCCTATGAGGAAATTACGGAGATTGTTGGTCAATTGTCTGTCGATGGACTTAGTCGAATACGCATCACTGGCGGCGAACCAACGATCCGGCCAGAGCTCGAGAAGCTCATCGGCATGCTTCGCACTATCAGCGCGGTGAAGGACATATCGCTTTCCACGAATGGAGTCAGGCTCGCTGCGGTTGCGCCTGTCTATCGAGCGGCGGGCCTCGACAGGGTCAACATCAGCGCCGACTCACTCAGGCCGGAACGAATCGCGGCTATTTCGCGTCGCAACATGCCTTTCAATCCCGTCGAGGCCGCGATGGCTGCCGAGCGAACGGGCCTCTCTCCGATAAAGATCAACGTGGTTGTGATGCGCGGCATCAACGACGACGAGGTTTGCGACTTCGCCCGGCTGACGCTCGACCATCCGTGGCACGTGCGCTTCATCGAGCTGATGCCCGTAGGCGACATGAGTGCGATAACGTGGGACCATGTCGTGCCTTCGGAGGAAATCCTCGATCGCGTCGGGTCGATCGCGCCGCTTTCGGCAGCGCCGGCGCCGGAGCGGAGCAATGGGCCGGCAGCGTATCATCGTTTTCACGGCGCGCCGGGCTCGATCGGCGTGATAGCTCCGATGACCCACACGTATTGTGGAAGCTGCAACCGTGTTCGTCTGACTGCAGACGGCCGGCTCCGCACCTGTCTCTTCGGCGACCATGAGGTCAACCTTCGCGATGCGCACCGGGCGGGAAAGGATCTCTCACCTCTGTTCCGTGCGGCGCTCGCGGAGAAGCCGCTCGAGCACGCTCTGCTCCAGATGAAAACCGGAGGCCTTCGCGCACTTTCCCAGGTCGGTGGCTAAAACACTCTGTCGTCGCCGGCTGTTTGCCACCGCACGCTATGCTAAATAACTTTCGCTCTGTATTCCTCCACTAATCAATCAGAGCAAAATGGTTAACAAGATCACGGTTGTCGGTGCGGGTAACGTTGGCGCGACGACCGCTCAACGCATCGCGGAGAAAGAGCTCGCCCGCCAGGTCATTCTCGTCGATGTCGTCGAGGGCGTACCTCAGGGCAAGGCACTTGATCAATGGGAATCTGCGCCCATCGAGGGTTTCGATTCGCGGGTCGTCGGCACCAATGGCTACGACGAGTCGGCGAATTCCGACATCGTTATCGTAACGGCCGGTATCGCTCGCAAGCCCGGCATGTCTCGCGACGATCTCTTGAACACGAACGCTGGCATCGTGAAGCAGGTTTCCGAGAGCATCAAGGCCACGTCGCCGAACGCGATTCTGATAATGGTATCGAACCCTCTCGACGTAATGTCGTGGGTGGCCAAGGAAGTGACTGGATTCCCGCGCGAGCGCGTGCTGGGAATGGCCGGCGTGCTTGATACCGCGCGCTATCGCTCGTTCATTGCGGAAGCCCTCGACGTTTCGGTGCGTGACATCCAGGCGATGGTCCTCGGTGGACACGGCGATACGATGGTCCCCCTCGTTTCCTACACCAGCGTCAGCGGTATCCCGATCACCCAGCTCCTGTCGAAGGAACGACTCGACGCTCTTCTCGACCGGACGCGAAGCGGCGGAGCGGAGATCGTGAAGTATCTGAAAACCGGCTCGGCCTACTACGCCCCGTCGGCGGCCGCCGTGCAAATGTGCGAAGCCATCGTCCGAGACCAGAAGCGCATCCTTCCGTGCGCTGCGTGGCTCGAAGGAGAATATGGAATGTCGGGGCTGTTCCTTGGCGTCCCTTGCAAGCTTGGCCGAAACGGACTCGAGCAGATTCTCGAAGTCACGCTCACCGATGACGAGCGCGCGGCTCTCCAGAAGAGTGCTGACGCGGTCAGGGAGCCGATGAGCGCCGTCAAACTCTGACGGTGATGAACAGGGCCACTCGCTTTTACAGGGCCGCAATCGGCAAGAAAGTCGTCATGGGTGCCACAGGGCTGATCGGAATCGGCTTCGTGACAGGGCACATGGCGGGTAACCTGCTCGCGTTCAAGGGCCCGGATGCGCTCAACGGATACGCGCGTTTTCTTCAAGGCACCGGCGAACTTCTGTGGATACTGCGACTGGTTCTCGTGGGCGCCGTGATTCTGCACGTAATCGCTGCCTATCAACTGACGATGCAGAACCGGGCGGCACGACCAACTGATTACGTAAATCGAAAGCCGCAGGTCAGCACGTGGGCCGCGCGCACCATGCGATGGGGCGGGGCGCTTCTGCTCATCTTCATCGTGCTTCACATCATGCATTTCACAACCGGCACGTGGGAACCTGCGGCGCCGTATAGTGAAACCGACGTATATGGCAACATTGTATCGAGTTTCAGGGTGTGGTGGGTGACGCTCTTTTACGTCATCGCGATGATGGCTCTCGGGATGCACCTGTACCATGGAGCGTGGAGTTCGGTACGGTCGCTTGGTGCGTCCCAGCCATCGAAGGATCCGTTTCACCGGCGCGTGGCACTGGCTATCGCTCTTTTAATCTGGGCCGGGTTCACCGCCGTGCCGGTCGCAGTCTTCGCGGGGCTCATAGGCTGACATGGAACTGAACGCACGCATTCCGGCAGGCCCGCTCGAGAAAAAGTGGGACCGTCACCGTTTCGAGATGAAGCTGGTGAATCCCGCGAACAAGCGGAAATACTCAGTGATCGTCGTCGGTTCCGGGCTCGGAGGGGGCGCTGCCGCGGCGACCCTGGGCGAGCTCGGTTACAACGTGAAGTGTTTTTGCTTTCAGGATTCTCCACGCCGGGCGCACAGCATCGCCGCTCAGGGGGGAATCAACGCCGCCAAAAATTATCAGAACGACGGCGACAGCATTTACCGATTGTTCTACGACACGATCAAGGGCGGAGACTTCCGCGCACGAGAGGCCAACGTCTACCGACTGGCCGAGATCAGCGTGAACATCATCGACCAGTGCGTCGCGCAGGGAGTGCCATTCGCGAGAGAGTACGGCGGGCTCCTCGCAAACCGATCGTTCGGAGGCGCGCAGGTTTCGCGAACCTTTTACGCCCGTGGTCAGACAGGTCAGCAACTGCTGCTCGGTGCGTACCAGGCACTCGAAAGGCAGATCGCGGCCGGGACTGTGACGATGTTTCCCAGAACCGAAATGCTCGACCTCGTCGTCATCGACGGTCGTGCCCGTGGAATTATCGCCCGCGATCTGGTGACCGGGGAGATTCAGTCGCATGTGGCGGACGCGGTGGTGCTCGGAACCGGAGGATATGGGAACGTCTTCTACCTCTCTACCAACGCGAAGGGATCGAATGCCACGGCCATATGGCGGGCGCACAAGCGTGGCGCGGCGTTCGCGAATCCATGCTTCACACAGATTCATCCGACTTGTATTCCGGTCAGCGGGGAGTATCAGTCCAAGCTCACGCTGATGAGCGAGTCCCTCCGCAACGATGGACGCGTGTGGGTGCCGAAGCAGAAGGGAGACAAGCGAGCGCCTCACGAAATTCCGGAAGCAGAGCGGGACTACTATCTCGAGCGAAAGTACCCGAGCTTCGGCAACCTCGCCCCGCGCGACATCGCGTCACGCGGTGCCAAGGAAGTATGTGACGAGGGCAGGGGAGTGGGTGAGAGCGGGCTCGGCGTTTACCTCGATTTTGCCGACGCGATCAAACGGCTGGGCGAAAGCGTGATTCGCGAGCGATACGGCAATCTGTTTGAAATGTATCAGCGTATCACGGACGATAATCCGTACCAGGTGCCGATGAGGATTTACCCCGCCGTGCACTACACCATGGGCGGACTGTGGGTGGATTACAATCTGATGAGCACCGTCGAAGGGCTTCACGTGATCGGCGAGGCCAATTTTTCCGACCACGGTGCGAACCGCCTCGGCGCAAGTGCCCTCATGCAGGGCCTGGCCGATGGCTACTTCGTCGTTCCCAACACCATCGGCGACTATCTGGCAGCGGCGCGGCCGCAGCAGGTGGATGAGTCCCATCCGGCCTTCCGCGACGCAGTTGCACAGGTTGCCGAGCGTACGTCGAGACTGCTTGCAATAGATGGAAAGCGCACGGTGGATTCGTTCCATCGCGAACTCGGCAGGATCATGTGGGACTACTGCGGAATGGCGCGGAACGATGCGGGATTGAAAAAAGCGCTCGAGTTGATTCCGGCGCTTCGCGAAGAGTTCTGGCGCGACGTTAACGTTCCGGGTAGCGACCTGCACCTGAACCAGGCTCTGGAGAAGGCGGGTCGGGTTGCTGACTTCCTCGAGCTTGGCGAGTTGATGTGTCTCGATGCGCTCTACCGCACCGAATCTTGCGGTGGACATTTTCGCGAGGAAAGCCAGACCCCCGACGGAGAAGCTCTCCGTGACGACGAGAACTTCACATACGTGGCGGCGTGGGAGTACGGCGGTGATACAAAGCCGCCAATCCTGAACAAGGAGCCGCTGGTATTCGAGAATGTGAAACTGTCGCAGAGGAGCTACAAGTGATGAATCTGCGACTCAGAATCTGGAGACAAGCGGGGCCTGACGCGGAGGGCAGGATGGTGGAATACGCCGCCCCGGATATCAGTCCCGACATGTCTTTTCTGGAAATGCTGGACGTAGTAAACGAGCGGATGATCGAGACCGGCGACGAGCCGATTGCCTTCGACCATGATTGCCGCGAGGGAATCTGCGGCTCGTGTTCATTGATGATCAACGGCGCCGCGCATGGTCCGATGAAGGGCACGGCGACCTGTCAGCTACACATGAGAAGCTTCAACGATGGAGACGTGATCGACGTTGAGCCATGGCGTGCACGCGCGTTTCCGGTGATTAGAGACCTCGTTGTTGACCGTGGTGCACTCGACCGGATTATCGGCGCTGGCGGGTTCATCAGCGCATCGACCGGCGGTGCGCAGGACGCGAACGGTATACTCGTGCCCAAGATTGCTGCGGAAGCGTCGATGGACGCCGCTTCATGCATCGGCTGCGGCGCTTGCGTGGCGGCGTGCCCGAATGCGTCGGCATCGCTCTTCACCGCCGCGAAGATCAGCCATTTGGGGCATCTCCCGCAGGGTCAGCCGGAGAGATACAGGCGGGTTTTGTCGATGGTGAGCCAGATGGAGCTCGAGGATTTTGGCGGTTGTACGCTGTATGGCGAGTGCCAGGAAGCGTGCCCGAAGGAAATAAGCATCGACACAATTTCGAGGATGAATCGAGACTTCGTTCGCGCCGGTTTTACCGCGTAGAACGTATTCCGGAAGGAGTCGGTTACCTACACATGGTGAGGTCGTCCTAAAGACAGAAGTATAGAGCAGGAAAATCGAGATTGATCGCTCCTCCGGATGGGGGTCGCGACAAAGGCAAACCCGCCGAAAGACGGGGACGCAAAGCCACGAGGCTAAAGGCGGCGAATTACGGCGCCAATGCCAGTCGGGCTACCGAACACCACAGGAGGAGTCACGATGTCGTCGTCGATCCGCAGCGGTCGGCAAGCTATGGCCAGCATTCGCTGGCTTTCCGTGCTTGCCACCATTACCATCGGAGCCAGTGCCTGCAACGACGCTTTGGCGCCGGCGGCCACTCCCGATACTCCCTCGGCCACCGTGCGCTTTTCGAGCAACGGCAAGGCGCCGATCAAGGATGCGTACATCGTCGTGCTCAGGGGCGATGTCGTAGATGTCTCGGAGAAGGCAAAAGGCCTGCTCAAGAAAGGCACACTCAAGAAGACCTACAAGAAAGCCCTCAAGGGCTTTTCTGCGAACATGACCGCAGAGGAAGCGGCAGCGATTGCCGCTGATCCATCAGTCGCATATGTCGAACAGGATCAGGAAGTGTCCATTGCGACTACCCAATCGGGTGCGACATGGGGTCTCGATCGAATCGACCAGGCGCCGCTTCCGCTCGACGGCAACTATTCGTACTCAGCTACAGGTGCCGGTGTAAATGTCTATATCATCGATACAGGCGTACGGCGTACGCATACTCAATTCGGCGGGCGAGTCTCCCCCGACTACACGGCTGTTGCAGACGGATACGGCCCCGACGGATGCCACTGGCACGGCACCCACGTCGCCGGCACGGTAGCTGGATCAACCGTTGGCGTCGCCAAGGGCGCCATGCTGCATGCCATCCGCGTGCTCGACTGCACCGGCAACGGCTTTAACAGCGACGTCATTGCAGGAATTGACTGGGTTGCTTCGAACCGGATCCTCCCGGCAGTCGTGAACATGAGTCTGAGCG
>JBKJRW010000132.1:0-9651 GCA_046593165.1 Gemmatimonadaceae bacterium | reverse complement strand
ACGGAGTGAAGGTCACGGTCCTTCCCATGGACCTCGCCGATCCTGACTCACCACAACGCCTCTTCGACGCGGTAAGAAGCGAAGGCATTCACGTTGACTACCTCATCAACAACGCCGGATTCGGGCTGGGCGGAGAATTCGCCGATACCGACATCAACACCGAGCTCGACATTATCCAGGTGAACATGTCCGCAGTAGTTCACCTGACGAAGCTCTTCATGCAGCCGATGCTCAAGAAAAAATCGGGGCGCATCATGATCGTGGCTTCAACCGCCGCCTTTCAGCCCGGGCCCCTCATGTCGATTTACTTCGCGAGCAAGGCATTCCTGCTCAGCTTTTCCGAGGCGCTGGCTGAGGAGCTGCGAAACACCGGAGTCACAGTCACATGTCTCTGCCCGGGCGCGACGGCAACGGGATTCGCCGAGCGGGCCGGTATCAGCAACTCACGGCTGTTCACGAAGGTCGGAGTGCAGAAGGCCGAAGACATCGGCGTCTACGGTTATGCAGCGATGATGCGGGGTGAAAGAGTTGCGATCGCCGGAATGCGGAACAAGATCATGATACAGGCCGAGCGTCTCGCACCACGCGCAATGTTGACGAGACTCGTGCGGCTTGCGCAGGAGAACCGCTAGCGGGCCAGGCGCTGCCGCTTATCAGTCGCCACTGGTAACCGCGACTTCGCCAGAATGGGCGCGAGGAACCGGCCAGTATGCGACTCGGCCACCGCGGCTATTTCTTCAGGTCGGCCCATCGCGACCAGTCGCCCACCTCCCGAGCCACCCTCGGGCCCAAGGTCGACGAGCCAGTCGGCGATCTTGATGATGTCGAGGTTGTGCTCAATGAGCAGAAGCGTGTGGCCCTGCTCGATCAGACGGTCGAGCACGTCGGTGAGCTTACGGATGTCATCCAGATGGAGGCCAGTTGTGGGCTCATCCAGAATGTAGAGCTTGCGTCCCCGCTTCTTCGCCGACGCTGTCAACTCGCGAGCAATCTTGATGCGCTGCGCCTCGCCGCCTGAAAGCGTCGTGGCCGGTTGGCCGAGCCGAAGGTAGCCGAGTCCGACCTGCTGCAACTGCCAAAGCGCCTGACCCAGCTTCTCCTCGCGAGGGAAAAAGCGGATCGCCTGGTCTACGGTAAGCTCGAGCACATCCGCGATACTCCTGCCGTTGACCTTCACGTCGAGCACCTCGGGCTTGAATCGCTTTCCTCCGCAGGCATCACATGGCACATGAACGTCGGCCATGAACACCATCTCGACCTCGATCGACCCGGCACCTTCGCATTCCTCGCAGCGTCCGCCCACAACATTGAAGCTGAATGTCCCGGGCGTGTATTTGCGTTGGCGCGCAACGGGACTGCTGGCAAAAATCGACCGAATCTGGTCGAATGCCTTGATGTACGTCACCGGGTTTGATCGCGGTGACTTGCCGATGGGACTTTGGTCAATCATCACGACTTCGTCGATCGCGTCAGTCCCCGTGAGCGAGTCGTACGCTCCGACTGTTTCGCCCAGGTGCCGCTTAGCGCTGTTCTCGCCCACGAGCTGGTTCTCGAGCGCGCGATAGAGAACGTCGTGTACGAGTGTGCTCTTGCCCGAACCGGAGACCCCTGTGACGACGGTCATCGCACCAATCGGTACGCGGATGTCTACGCGCAGTAGGTTGTGCTCGCGCGCTCCGGTGAGAGTGATCCAGCGTGGGCCGAGGCGCCTGCGCTCGAGTGGAAGGGGAATCTCGCGCTCACCGGTGAGGTACTTGCCGGTAAGAGGGCTCTCGCTCACGCGGGACATTGGTCCGGCAAAAACCACTTGTCCACCGTGCTCACCGCTTCCCGGGCCCATCTCGACCATGAAGTCGGCGGCTTCGATAGCGGCTGGATCGTGCTCGACCACGAGCACTGTATTGCCCGAATCGCGCAGCTTGTGCAGCAGCCCGAGCAGCCGTCCCATATCGCGCGGATGGAGCCCGATGGAAGGCTCATCGAGAACATAAAGCGTATCAACGAGCTGCGAACCCAGTGAGTTCGCGAGGCCGATGCGCTGCGCCTCTCCCCCCGAAAGTGTGCGCGTCGCTCGATCGAGCGTGAGATAATCGAGGCCAACGTCACGCAGAAACCTGATCCTGTCCCTCGCTTCACGGAGAATAGTCTCGGCGACGGAGTGCTCAAACGGCGACAGTTCGAGGTTGTCGATCCATTCAAACAACCGACCGACCGACAGGCTCGAGACATCCGGAATGGTCTTGTCGGCCACCCTCACGTTCAGTGCTTCAGGCTTGAGCCGCGTGCCATGGCAGTCGGGACATTCCTGCGCGGTTTGATACTGCCGCAGGAAGATGCGGATGTACTGCTTGTACTTCTTCTCCTCGAGATCGACGAGAAAAGGAAAAATGCCCTTGTAGCCTCGCGTCTTCGCATTGAGCAGGAGGTGGCGCTGGGCGCCAGTGAGATCGCTCCATGGCACGTCCATGGAGATTCCCTCGCGGCGTGCGAAATCTGCAAGAGTCCGCCGCTTGTTGTCGTAACGCGGCTTGGTCCACGGGTCTATCGCACCGTCACGCAGGCTGCGGTCGGGATTGCAGACAATGAGCGACTCGTCGTACTCGAGTACCGCTCCAAAACCGTTACAGCGCTCGCAGGCACCGCGCGGATTGTTGAATGAGAAGAGTTGCGGCGATGGCGCTGGAACCCGCGTGCCGTCATAGGCGCATTCGAACCGTTCCGTGAAGCGGAGCTTCTCCAGCGTCTCGGCGAGAATGATCACGCACTCGCCATCGCCGTCGGCGAACGAGGTACCGATTGCGTCGTTGAGCCGTGCGCCGACATCGTCGGTGAGCGCGAGGCGATCGACGACAACCAGCACTTCAGGCACGCGCGTGAGATCGACTTTCGCCCCTTCCAGTTCATCAAGGTGCATCACGAGACCGTCGGCGTGAACGCGAAGAAATCCTTGAGCCCGCAAGTTGTCGACGACAACCTTGTGAGTGACCTTGTCGGAGAGCCGGAGGGGAAACGCGACGTAAAAGCGGGTGCCGGGTGCCAGCCGAAGAACTGTGTCGGCTACCGTCTGGACGGTGTCGGGCTTCATCTCTCGTGCACACACCGGGCAATGCGTGTGGCCGACGCGGGCCCAGAGGAGACGGAGGTAGTCGTAGATCTCAGTCGCAGTCCCAACAGTGGACCGCGAAGTTCTCGTTGGATTTTGCTGCTCTATCGCGACGGCGGGTGAAAGCCCCTCGATCATGTCTACGTCGGGCTTTTCCATCCTCTCGAGAAACTGGCGCGCGTATGCTGAGAGCGACTCGACGTAGCGCCGCTGCCCCTCGGCGTAGATAGTATCGAAGGCGAGGGTAGACTTTCCCGAGCCTGATGGGCCGGTGATGACGGTGAAGGCGCGGCGGGGAATCTCGAGGTCGAATCCCTTGAGATTGTGTTGCCTCGCGCCGCGAATGATGATGCTTTCTTTCACCTTTTCAATCTATAGAGATTGGAATGGCAGCGCCGAACAAACACCGATTCTCTGAACCGCGCCACAGAGGCACAGAGTCCCGTACTTGTTTGCACGGGGCGCAAACAATCAGGCATGGGTCCGTCGTTGTTTCGTTTTCAAAAACAGGCAAAGAACGGCCGCGGTGGACTGATCCCGGTTTCGCCGTTCAATTTCTCCGAGTCTCTGAGCCTCTGTGGCGCGGTTTCAGATATTGCGAAGACTAGAGCCGGCGAACGAGGCGTCCCAGGAGGAGGAGGACGATGGCGCCGAAGGTTGCGAGCGCTATGCTGCGAAAGTCGAAGGCTCCAGCGGAGACTGTTCCCCAGCCGAAGCGGGTGCCGATGAAGCCGCCGATGACGGCTCCAACGATTCCGAGGATGATCGTGATGATACAGCCCGAGGGGTCCCGCCCTGGCACCAGGAACTTAGCGAGCGATCCTGCTACAAGACCAAGAAGGATCCAGTAGAGCCAGAGCGGCATTGTCCTACTCCCTCGTCACCCTGTGCGAGGCGACAGCTAAGGTACCCTTGTGCGGCCCCGCGTCGCCATGCGGTAGATCCAGAGAAGAAGCAGCGATCCGACGACGGCGAGAAGCAGACTCTGAACGGAGAAGCCCGTCAGCGGAGCGCCCATGAGGGTGCTGCCAAGGAATCCACCGATGACTGCGCCGACGATGCCGATAATCATTGTGACGATGATGCCGCCCGGGTCATTGCCCGGCATAATTGCCTTGGCGATCGCGCCGGCGATCAGACCAAGAATGATCCATGCGATAAAATTCATTTCTCCTCCGTAGGGTGAAATGCGTCCAGATACCTGGACTGCATTCTGGGGGAAGTGCAACCTGCGTACCAATCCTCCAGTGCAGTGGCATCGGCTGAAAGCCCCGTTACCATACCGCTCCATGCCTTTCGCCGCAACCACACGGCCCCGATGAACATGCGACGCAATGCTGAGGACGGGGCAGTCTTGCTGCCCCAGTGGGCTGTGGCGTAGTTTGTGTATTAATCCAACCGTTCAACGAGCCTTTTCCTTGACATTTTCTTGCCCGCCAGCGGCGGGGAGCGCTCTTTAGTGCATCTGGCTGTCTCTGCTAGAACCGATACGGGCAGGCTGCGTAAGGGCAACGAAGACAACCTTTACGCCGACGCCAACGAGTATCGCGGGCTATTCATAGTCGCGGACGGCATGGGTGGCCATGCCGCCGGCGAGGTCGCCAGCCAGATGGCTGTCGATCTGATCGCGAGTGAGTTGGCCGATCTCAACGATCTCTCGGCGGCCGACGCGGGAACCCGCGTCAGTCAGACGCTCAAGCTCGCGAACCGTCAGGTATTCCAGCGCACCACCAGGGAAGTCGACAAAACGGGAATGGGAAGCACAGCTTCCGCTCTCCTGCTATCCGATACACGATATCTCATTGGCCACGTGGGGGACTCGCGCATTTACCTGGTGCGCGATGGCGAGATGAAGCAACTCACCCGCGACCATTCCCTGGTGCAGGAGCAGGTCGATGCCGGGATCATCACGGCTGAGCAGGCGAGGCATCACCCGCAGAGCAACGTGATTACTTGCTGCATCGGAATGAGCACCGACATCGATCCCGACGTCTTCACAGGCGAAACTCGCCTGGGCGATGTTTTCCTGCTCGCCAGCGATGGACTCACGGGAATGGTCGAGGACAAGCGGCTTCAGCAGCTTCTCGAGTCTCGGGCCACTCCCGAAAGAATTGTGACTGCGATGATCATGCAGGCAAACAACAATGGCGGGATCGACAACATCACGGCGATTGTCGTGAAAGTCGGGAGCGCCGACACACGGTTCGCGACGGGCGACGTAACGCCCGTGCCGCAGGGCCGCTCTCATGGGTGAAGGCGGAGATTCCGCTCACTCAGCGCCGGTCGAAACTGTAGCCGGTCTGTCCCAGCTCTACCTCGGCAACATACTGTACGCTATCGAGCTTGCGGCCCTCGGGCTCGAGGAACAACAGAAACCCGCCGATGCGGCCTTCTATCGCGGCATTGCGCGCAAGCTGGCGGATGCGCGCGGCAGAGAATCGGGTTCCCGGTAACGGGTAACAGGCAACCAGCAACGGGTATCAGGCACCGGAGATTTCCATGGCAACAGCAACGCTTCCCACCGCCGAAACAGCGACGGATACGTTTCCGATAAACGGCACCGACTACATAGAGTTCTACGTCGGCAACGCCAGGCAGGCGAGCATCTACTACCGGAGCGCTTTCGGGTTCGAGCTCGTCGCATACCGAGGCCCTGAGACGGGCACAAGAGACCGCGCGAGCTACCTGCTGCAACAGGACAAAATCAGGTTCATCCTGACGACCCCGATCAAGTCAGCGGGGGCAATCGCCGACCACATCCATAAACATGGTGATGGCGTTCGCGATATCGCCCTCTGGGTGGATGACGCGCGAACCGCTTTCGCCGCGGCCGTCGAGCGAGGCGCTACGCCGGCGATGGAGCCGACCGTACTCGAAGACGAGAACGGAGAGATCGTGATGGCTGCGATCAGAACCTACGGCGACACGATCCACAGCATAGTTGAGCGAAAAAACTATAACGGCCTGTTCATGCCGGGCTTCGTTCCGATCAGTTCGCTTTTCAAGCCGGTACCAGCGGGACTCAAGTACGTCGATCACTGCGTTGGAAACGTAGAGCTTGGCGCGATGAACAAGTGGGTCGGCTTCTACGAGCGAGTGCTCGGCTTCACCAACATCCTGTCGTTCGACGATAAGGCGATTTCAACGGAGTATTCCGCGCTGATGTCGAAGGTGATGTCGAACGGCAACGGACGGATCAAGTTCCCGATCAACGAACCAGCCGAAGGAAAGAAGAAGTCCCAGATCGACGAGTATCTCGAGTTCTATGACGGCCCGGGCGTGCAGCACATAGCGGTCGCTACCGACGACATTATTTCGACCGTGACGGATCTGAAGTCGCGGGGTGTCGAATTTTTGAGGGTTCCGGCGACCTACTACGACAGCGTTTTGGAGCGTGTCGGCAAGATCGACGAGGATATTGCGCCGCTTAAGGAACTTGGAATTCTCGTTGACCGCGACGACGAAGGCTACTTGCTCCAGATTTTCACGAAGCCCGTTCAGGATCGTCCCACCGTGTTTTTCGAGATCATCCAGCGCAAGGGCGCGAAGAGCTTCGGTGCCGGCAACTTCAAGGCGCTGTTCGAAGCAATCGAACGCGAGCAGGCGCTGCGCGGAAATCTCTGAGCGAGTGGACAGCCCTTACCCGATGGAGTGTTGAATGCCGAATTACCACACACTTGGATCGATTCCGCGAAAGCGGCACATCGTATTCAGGAAGCCCGGCGGCGGTTTGTACGCCGAGGAGTTGATGGGGCACGACGGATTTACGGGGACATCGTCCCTTCTGTATCACATCTACCCGCCGACGACGGTGAAGTCCGTGCGGCGATTGAAGGAGATGAAATACGAAGCTGACGACAATCAGACCCTGCATCACCGTCACTTCCTGACTTCCCGTGTGAAGAAGGGCGGGAGCCCGACGCTCGACCGCATGCCGCTGCTGTTCAATCAGGACATAGCAATGTTGTATGTCGAGCCCGACAAGAACGACGAGCATTTTTACCGGAACGCGCAGGCCGACGAGCTGGTCTACGTAAGCAAGGGGAAGGGCGTCCTCGAGACTGTATATGGTGACCTGCCCTATGGCGAGGGTGATTATCTCGTGATTCACCGCGGTATCCTGCACCGTTACAACATCGATTTCGAGGGGCCCGAGACCAAGTTGCTTGTAATGGAGAGCCGCGGGCATATTCGAACGCCCAAGCGATATCGCAACGAGTTCGGGCAGCTTATCGAGGGCGCGCCCTACTCGGAGCGCGACATTCGGCGTCCCATCGAGCTCAAGTCGCATGACGAGCGGGGGGACTTCCCGCTGCTCGTAAAACAATACGATGGAATCAATGAGATTGTGCTCGACCACCACCCGTTCGACGTAGTGGGATGGGATGGGTTCTTCTATCCATGGGCGTTCAACATCATGGACTTCGAGCCGATCGTGGGCCGCGTTCATCAGCCGCCTCCGGTTCACCAGACATTTCAGGGTGACGGGTTCGTCGTGTGCTCATTCTGTCCGAGGCCCTACGACTTTCATCCCGAGGCCGTTCCAGCTCCCTATAACCACAGCAATGTGGACTCGGACGAAGTTCTCTATTACGCGTCGAGCGAGTTCATGAGTCGGAAGGGAATCGAGTTCGGCAGTATCACGCACCATCCCGATGGCATTCCGCACGGCCCTCATCCGGGGCGTGCAGAGGCGAGCATCGGCGCAAGGTACACCGAGGAGCTTGCGGTCATGATGGACAGCTTCCGTCCGCTCAGGGTCGCGAAGCAGGCTACGTCGATAGAGGATCCAGCGTACCACAAGTCGTGGCTCGACGTTCAGCACGAGCAGTTCAGCCCGCCGACGAGCTGAAGCGACCGAGGGTTAGAGGACCAGCACGCGGAAGATGAGCGATCCAGTCTGGACGCCGTCACCGGAACGCATAGCGCAGGCAAACATGTCTGCGTTTTTGCGTTTTGCAGGAGGCTTTGAGTCTTACGGTGACTTGTATCGATGGTCGGTGCTCCATCCTGACCAGTTCTGGGTGGTTCTCTGGAATTTTAGTTCTCTGATCTCGGATAGCGGGAAAGGAAAGGAGACCGGTGAGACCGCTGAGCCGTGGACCGAAGTGGTTCGCGGACTCAACCGGATGGCCCCCCCGGATCGTGAGCTGGGGCCGCGGTGGTTTCTCGGGGCGCGTCTCAACTTCGCCGAAAACCTTCTGCGGTATCGCGATGATCGGGATGCGATCGTCGCGTGGAATGAGAGCGGGCGGCAGAGGGTAATCTCGTACGCTCAGCTTTATGACGATGTGTCCAGAGTGGCGCGCGCGCTTCGTGAGCGCGGTGTGCGCGAGGGTGATCGCGTCGTCGGGTTCATGCCGAACATTCCTGAGGCGGTCATCGCGATGCTCGCCACCGCATCGATCGGGGCGGTGTGGTCGTCGTGCTCCCCCGACTTCGGAGTGCAGGGCGTACTCGACCGGTTCGGGCAGATCGAGCCGAAAGTTCTGTTCTGTGCGGACAGCTATGCCTATGCGGGAAAGAAGGTGGACTGTCGCGCGCGTGTCGCGGAAGTTGTCTTGCGTATTGACTCGATCAAGCATGTAATCATGGTTGCCTATGGCGACAAGCAGCCGGCTATAATTGGCCTTTCCGGTGTGGAGGTGATGGATTGGGCCGAATTGACGGCGGAGCATGCCGGAGAGGTCGAGTTCGAACGGCTTCCTTTTGACCATCCCCTCTACATCCTCTACTCGTCAGGCACGACCGGCCTGCCAAAGTGCATGGTCCACGGCGCAGGTGGTACGCTCCTTCAGCACTACAAGGAGCTGATGCTCCACACGGACCTCAAACGGGAAGACAGGGTCTTCTACTTCACGACACTTGGCTGGATGATGTGGAACTGGCTTGTGAGCGCGCTGGCAGTGGGTTCGACGATTGTTCTTTACGACGGCGCTCCGTTTCCGCCCGAATCGGATGCGCTCTGGGACATGGCCGCTCGGGAGAAGCTCACTGTCTTCGGGACGAGTGCGAAATACCTGGCCATGTGTGAAAAGCTGTCGATGACTCCCGGCGTATCACACGACTTGTCGGCGCTCAGAACTATTCTATCGACGGGGAGTCCGCTGGCGTTGCACAGCTTCGACTACGTGTACTCCAGGATCAAGGCCGACGTTCATCTGGCCAGTATCAGCGGTGGTACCGACATCGTGTCGTGCTTCGCTGGGGGCAACCCAATAGGGCCGGTGTATCGCGGCGAGCTTCAGTGCCGCGCGCTCGCGATGGCGGTGCATGTATTCAATGCCGAGGGGATGCCGGTTGTAGAGGAGGCCGGCGAGCTCGTCTGCACGCGCCCGTTCGTGAGCATGCCGATAGCGTTCTGGAACGATCCCGATGGATCGAAGTACCGGGCGGCGTACTTCGAGCAGTATCCCAACGTCTGGCGGCACGGTGACTGGTGCGAGCTCACGGAGCACGAGGGGATGATTATCTACGGCCGGAGCGATGCGACGCTGAACCCTGGTGGCGTACGGATCGGCACGGCCGAGATATACCGGCAGGTCGAG
>JBKJRW010000114.1:0-4549 GCA_046593165.1 Gemmatimonadaceae bacterium | reverse complement strand
TACCTCGCGCCTGCTGGCTAACGAACGCTGAACTTGACGAGCGGGCGATTGTGCGGCTCGCCCTATGTATCCGCTCGCAGCTGAACGTGAAGCGTTATGCCGCAGCCCGGCGTCGACGCGAAGTCAGGATTCTCGCGAGATCACGTCGTGTTGCGCCTGTGGCAAAGTAGGCGCGAAGCAGCAAGTCGAGCGACACGCTTGCATCCCCCGCCTCCATTTTTGCTACGCGGGACTGGCTGGACTTCAGTTTCTTGGCTAGTGCTCCCTGCGTGAGTCCCGCCTCGATTCGCCGATCGCGGAGCGCTCCGCTCACCGCTAGTCGCGTCTCCACCAACGCTGCCTCTTCGGCAGACAGGCCAAGGAAGTCTGATGCACTCCCGGTGCTCCAACCCGCCGCCTCCAGTCGCCTTCGTTTTTGTGCATCCATATCAGTGCTCCTCGTTCGCCGCAATTTCATACTGTCGTAGCCGCCGTTTGCAGTCAGCGATGACGCGAGGCGGGGTATGCTGGGTCGTTTTCTGAAACACCTCCGCAATCACGACGGCATCAGGGTCGGTTCGGTAGACGATCCGCCAAGTCTTGCCTGAGTCGACAATCCGGGGTTCATGACATCGTGCTCCGATCGCTGCCACCGGTTGTGAGTGAGGCATTCCTAGCTTTTCACCACGCTGTAGGCGTCTTAACAGCCCGCCCGCCTCCAGCCGTGCCTCTGCCGAGAACGGCGGTGTCTTCACCTCGCCGCGTAGCCATACCAATGGCTTGTTGCTCAATGGCATCCTGGGTAGTATATGTCAGATACGACATGAGCGCTAGTGCGACGTGCTCGGCGTCGATATGACTGGGTTGGTGTCAATAGTTCGTTAGGGTCGTCGCATTGAAGTGGCCGTGGTACGGCGTGCGCGCGAGGCAGCATCGACGGTTGATCCTGCTGATATACGCCGATTACGAAGGTCTTCGGCAGAGCGGCAAGAATTGGATTCGTCGGGAGCTGGCTCATTCCAGGCTCGGGGATCCCGCTACTCGTAACTGCGCGGGCCACATAACGGCCCCCTGGAGTGCTCGCACATCGAGCCTCGACGCCACACGCCAGACCACGACCGAAATGTTCATGCTGCTTGATGTTCATCCGTCCCCATCCGTTCCTATCCGTCAAATCCGTGTCCCATTGTGCCTTGATGCGGCATTTGCGCACGAGGGCCGACGAGCGATTGCTTGCCATTCCGCCAGCAGTGACGAACTTTCCCGGGAACATGATGAGAAAGCGAGCAGTTCTTGTTCTTGCGCTGGCAATCCTCGCGGCGGACGCAGCACGAGCCCAGACCGGCGGCGTCTCCCACGTAGACACTGTCGCCGCCCCATCGCTACGCAACAACCTCCTCGGCGACCCCGACCGCCGGGAAGTCACTGTGTACCTCCCGCCCAGCTATTTGAAACGGCAGGCGAAACGATATCCGGTGGTCTACCTCCTGCACGGATTCGCAGCCGACCACCGCGCGTTCATGAAGGGGGCATACCAAAACCTGAACGTCCGCATCTCGATGGACAGTCTCATCAGATCCGGCGCCGTCGGGGAAATGATTGTCGTCACTCCCAGTGGCAGAAACGCCTTCGATGGGAGCTTCTACGCAAACTCAGTCGCTACGGGCAACTGGGAAGATTTCATCGTACGCGACCTTGTCGTCCACATCGACCGGAAGTATCGCACAGTCCCCAATCGGCGTGGACGCGGCATCGCCGGCCACTCCATGGGAGGATTCGGCGCGCTGCGAATCGGAATGCGCCACCCCGAAACATTCTCGGCGATCTACGCGCTCAGCCCGTGCTGCCTCGGGAATGCCGGCGGTCCCGAAGGCCTCGGCATCCGTTCCTGGAAAACTGCGATCGGCCTTACGGAGCGCTCCCAGTTCGCCAAGGCCGGCTTCATCCCGAACATCATCTACGCGCTCGCCGCGATCTACTCACCCAACGCCGCCAGGTTGCCGTTCTTCGTCGACCTGCCCTACCGCCTCGAAGGTGATTCTCTCAGAGCTGTGCCAGACATTGCGTCGCGCTGGAGGACGGCTCCGCTATCGGAGGTCGGACACTACACTGTGAGCCTCAAGCGGATGAACATCGCCTTCGACGCTGGCCGAGCCGATGGTTTCAGGGACATTCCGATCAATGTTCAGAAACTCGACTCGGCGCTTTCCTCGCTTGGTGTCGAGCACTCGGCGGAGTTGTACGATGGCACCCACGGGAGCCGCATACGGTCGCGACTGGAAACAAAGGTCTTCCCTTTCTTCTCGGGCGTGCTCCATTGAATGACATCGGCCAGTTCGCGTTCGTTACGTTCACGTCGATTCTGTTTCTCGTCGATCCAATCGCCGTGGTGCCCGCGTACCTGGCGTTTGTGCGGAGTGAAACACCCGAGCGTCGGAAAGCGACGGCGCGCGCCGCATGCGTTTCCGCAGCCATCACGCTCATCGTTTTCGCCTCAGCGGGCGATATCATACTGCGAATGTTCGGGGTGACGCTGCCCGCGTTCAGAATCGCCGGCGGATTCATCCTCTGGCTGGTCGCGATGGATATGCTGCGTGCCAAGCGCAGCACGCAGGAAGGGACGGAGGAGTTGATGGAGGGCCAGCAGAAGGAGGACGTCGGAATTACGCCGCTCGGCATTCCGATGCTTGCAGGGCCCGGCGCGATGTCGACTGTGATGGTGCTCGGCGCGCAGGCGGGCACGCCGACGTCGAAGCTCATCATTCACGCCTCGATCGTTCTGACGATGCTGATATCGTGGGCGATGCTGCGCGGCGGCGACAAGGTGTTCGCCAGGCTGGGCGAGTCGGGCATCCGGGTGGCGACCCGTGTGATGGGGCTTCTTCTCGCGGCTGTCGCGGTTCAATTCGTGATAAGCGGCGCGCAGGACGCGGGGATCATCCAGCGCGCGATGCCGACAATGCAGCAGGTGGCGCCACCCTGATCAAACTTCTGCGGCCCTGACATTGCAATGGCAGTCAGTGTCTGCCCGCGTCGGTAGCTTCGTCCATTCCGACCAGCAATCTGATTCTCTTCGCTCGGCGTATACCTCGGGGACTCGTGCGCTTGCGCGAAACCCAGGCGGTACGCAATTGGCGGGACGAGCTCGCGAGTTGCCAACTTCAGAGTGACACCACGGGTTTCGGGAGACAAGATGAGACGGATATCAGGGCTGTTGATTGTCGCTGCGCTAGCAGCGGGGTGTTCGGAAACGCCGACTACGCCAAAAGTTGACGGCGCGTTGGCGGTAGCCGAGTCGCACCACACAAGCGCGCAGGTGGCCGAAACCATTTATGGCGTGACCTCGGGGAATCAGCTCGTCAGCTTCGTGGCGGGATCAGACGTAGCCAGCACGTCAGTGACAATTTCTGGAATTGGTGGAGAGACCGTCCTCGGAATGGATTTCCGACCGTTCGACCTTGTCCATGTCAACTCACCCAGCCAGAGCAATACCGGCAGGCTTTACGTGCTCACGAGCGGTAGCAGGGTCTGCGTCGTTGACGTCAATACCGGCGCCGCATCGAGATGCCATCGGCTGGCGACATCTGCCGGAGCGCTGGTGACAGTTTCCGGGACATCCTTTGGTGTTGGGTTCAACCCGGCAGTTGATCGGTTCCGCGTGCACACCGACACGGATCAGAATCTGCGCATCAATGTCGACAATGGCGTAACCGTCGTCGATGGCGCGCTGGCGTACACCGCGGGTGACGGTCATGCCGGTCGCAACCCGACGGTTGTCGGCACGGGCTACACCAACAACGATACCAATACAGCGACTGGAACAGAGCTCTATGGAATCGATACCGGCCTGGACCTTCTCGTCGAGTTCGGACCCGCGAGTGCACCAGGTGTCGTGCCGGCCACAGGCCCTAATTCGGGTCAGCTGGTCACGGTCGGTGCGCTGGGAGTGAACACCGATTTCGCAGGCTTCGACATCAGCAACACAACCCAGATCGCCTATGCATCGATGAGAATTCACATGGGCACGGCATTTACCCCGGGTCTTGGGTTGTTCTCGGTGAATCTCGATACCGGAGCTGCAACAAGGCTTGGTGGTCTTCCGGCAACGGCGCTTCCGATCGTGAGCATCGCCGTTTCGCCAGCATCGACTGCCACGGCTCGTTAACTGCGCGAGAGCGTGATCCTGCCTGAGCGACGTTCGTCTCAGGTACTAAGAAGGGCCGCCCAATCGGACGGCCCTTCTTCAGGTCGCGATGCGATGAGCCTGCGATTAATGCACCCGGCCCGCCAAGGCTCTCCAGCTAACAGATCCCCGTGTTGCCACCGGGTTCCCGACCTCGCGGCCTATGACATTCACCGTAGAGCTGATGCCGATGCCACGGCGAACCGTAGTTTGTCCGCTGTTGGGGAATATATCAGTGGGTCGATCGATGGTACCGATGACTCCGACTATTGTAAAGTTGCCATCGTCATTACCGAGAGAACCCATCGGAATGCGCACCACAACTGTGGTGCCGCTAAAACTCGCCGCGACCGGTCCAGACCCGGCCTGACTGGCGAGAATCACTGA
>JBKJRW010000073.1:0-4991 GCA_046593165.1 Gemmatimonadaceae bacterium | reverse complement strand
CCACTGTCTCGCCCGAAGCGGAGATGTCAGCGGAGACCGTCAATCTCGAGGAGACGTCCCTGCCCCTGCCCATCATGCTTGCGTTGCTGCTCACGACTGTCGCGCTTGCGTCCACCGGAGTTCTGGCGAAAGTGCGTCGTTAGCCGCCCGGTTGTTCAGTTGGCGGGTAGATTTTTCGGGATGGCGACATCCTGCTTTGTCATGGCGCTGTCAGCATTACCGTCAGATCATGTCAGGATTCTCGGACGGGCGGTTGCGACAGGCAGATACGGAGGCAACTGTCTACGCCAAACGCAAATAAACAGATTGCCCCGTCACTTCGAAAACCCTAACTTGGCACCCTCTCAACAGAGCGGGCTGGCGCTCTGCCTGCCTGTTGCGGGTGCATCACAGCGTCGTGGCTCTTGAGTCGGCGCGAAGTCGCCAGCCTGTCCTTCATCCGGCCTTCATTGACTCGGAAAGCAGAACCAGCTTCCGCTATTCGTCTTGTCACGCTTGGCAGTCCCCGCCTTGACCTCAGCGCTCCCGACGCGCTGAGCAGGCGCACCATCGGGCCTGGAAAGCCGCTCGCGCTGCTCACTTTCCTGGCGTTCGCGCCACAGCGACGCGCTACACGAGATACTCTCTGCGACTTGCTGTGGGGCGACCGCGCACTCGATCACGCTCGCCCGTCCCTGCGACAGACTCTCTGGTTGATCAAGACCCAAATTCACCCGGATATCGTCACGGCCGATGCCGCCGGTGTTGCACTCCCTGAGGTCATCCCGTCTGATGCACACGAGTTCAATACGGCCATCGAAGCCAACGACCTTGAGCGCGCGATCGAACTCTACTCGGGTGATTTTTTCACCGGGTACGGGGCTCCCGGTGCAGGCCGCTTCGAAGAGTGGGCGAGTTTGGAGCGCGCGCGTTTCAGATCGCTTTTCACGAACGCGGCCGAGGTGCTCGCACGCCAGTCGCTCGACTCCGGCCGCTTCGCCGACACAGTTGCCCTCGCGCGTCGCCTCCGCACGGTTGACCCACACGGGCAGATCGGATGGAGAATGCTTCTCGAGGCGCGGACGGCGTCCGGTGACAACATCGGCGCGCTCGCTGCGGCCGAACATTTTTCGGAGTGGCTCCGTCAGGAAGAATGGGATCCGGAACCGGCGAGTCTGGTCGCTCTTTACGCCGCTAGACACGTCGCGGAGCCGACAGGTCCGGATGCTGCTGCCGGTCCAATGGTCGCGGAACTCGTTGGACGAGAACGCGAGTTTGCAGCGATTCACCACGCATGGACGATCGCGCAAACCAAAGGCGCGCGAATCGTGCGCATCGTTGGCGACTCGGGACTCGGCAAGACCCGGCTCACGCGCGACATCGCGGCCCGCATACGATCGGGTCGCGGCAGAGCGCGGTACGCGAGGGCGAATTACGGAGAACGCAATATTCCGTTCAGCTTTGCGGCTGCCGCGGCTGAGATGCTCGCGGCTGTAGGCGGCGCTGGTGGTGTCGCGCCCGGAGCTGCACAAACCCTGGTCGCGTTGAATCCCGCACTCTCGTCGCAATACTCGCAGTCCGTGTCAGCGCCCGAGCGGCTAGAACCGCTGCGCGTCGGGCTCGCTCTTCTCGAGCTGATATCATCCGTGGCGGACGAGCAACCGATTGCGATCGTGCTCGACGACATGCATTGGTGCGATGAGGCGTCCCGTGCTGCGCTGATCGTCGTCACCTCGCGCCTCAAGCGGCAGAACGTATTGCTCGTCCTCACTACGCGCCCGATCTACGCGGCTGACTCGCTGCCATCAGACTCGCTCGAGTTCCGCCTGACGCGTCTCACGGCCGACCAAATTGGCGGCCTCATCACAAGCCTTGCCAGACTTCCGGAAACACCGTGGGCTCATACTCTTCCCGAGCGCGTGTGTTCGGCAACAAAAGGCAATCCTCTGTATGTCCTCGACGCGCTGCGTCTGTGCATGGACAGCATGCTTCTGGAACGGAACGATGACGAGTGGTTCACGGCTGATCCGGTCGCGCTGCTCGAATTCTTCGAGAAAAAAGCTACCGTCTCCGGACGCCTGTCAGCGCTCTCCGCCACCAAGCGCTCCGTGCTCCTCACTCTCGGCATCGCTGGTCTTCCCGTTGCGCGTGACATAGCCGCGACTGCGGCCGTTGCGGATTCCGAGAGTGCAAATGCGGCAGCCGCCGAACTCGAGATTCGCGGGCTGCTGATTGTGGCGAACGACACATGGTCGCTTGCGCACGACTCGATCCGGGAATCCCTGATCGGCGAAACTGATACCATCACGCTGAAGAACGCACAGGCCAGACTTGGAGAAGCAATGGCCGCGAGCACTGATGCGCACTGGCAGAGAAAGGCAATCCTCCACCTCGCGGAAGGGGGTTTGTGGGAACGGGTTGCCGAGAGCGCGATTCCGCTTCTGCGCCGGTCCACTTCGCATTCGAACGAAGTCGATGCACAGCTGTCAAGTCTGCTCGGCTCAGCCGCAAAGACCGAGACTCTCGCGAAAGTGAAGCACCGCCTGCCGTTTTCCGTACGCCGTCCCGAGATAATTCGGCGCGGACTAGCGTTCGGCGCGGTGGCTGCTGTGGGGCTTGCGCTGTTCGCATTGTCAGAAATACCGATAGCCGGAGATGAATCGGGAACGGTCGCCGTGCTCGAGGATACCGGCGGCGGATTCTCTATCCGGAACGCCACGCTCGACCTTGATGGATGGGATGCGATGTCACCATTGCGGCCCGGGTCCGCCCATAGGGTTCGATCTCCCGGATCGTCCGTCGCCACCCACGCGACCGGGCAACCAGGGTCGGATTGGTGGGCTGCGTATTCCACGTTTCCGGATTCCGGTCAGGGAGACATTGTCATGATCTCTCAGGACGGCGCACGCGTTCGCCTCACAAAGTCGCCCGGCGACGACCGGCCGATCTCCTTCTCTCCGGACGGCAGCCAACTCCTTTATCTCACCACGCGCTGGAGCCGGACGGGTTGGTCCGATGTTGCAGCTCTGAACATGAAGACCATGTCCACCCGTCGGTTGACCCACGGGAGCGCAAGTTACCAGTTCCCTCGTTGGAGTCCCGATGGAACCAGAATCGCGTTCACGCGCAATCGACCCGGGGGTGACGAGTCGTCCGTCTGCATCATAGACGCCAGCGGCGCCGGAATGCGCTGCCCGTCTCACACGGTATGGAGATTCCGCGACCAGGCTGGGTGGCTAGACGCCCACCGGTTGTTGATTCTCGCTGATTCCGGCGGCGCCCTCAAATGGCTGGCGCTTGATGCGGACCGAGGTACGACAAGCAGGACTGGGTTCGATACGGAGCACACCGTAACCCTCGACCAAACGGGGGGCTGGGCGTTGATGGAGTCGAGAAGAATCGGGGATCGATTCGTGAAAGTTTCTCCCGCCGGCCGCGCCGATCTTGCGCGCGCCGTGGCCCTGGACCCGGGGGTCCCGGCCGCTGTGTGGTTTGCATCAAAATCCGTCGCCCCGAACGTGCTGGATTCAATAGCGATCCTTCGTTCGCCCGGTCCCCTTACACCAGACGTACCGCACCAACTTCGGCCGACCGGCTGGACGAGAGACCGACGTCCGGTTTCGCCAGCAGTTGCGCGCTGGCGGTCTCTTACGCCGGCGATTGCGGCCATTGACTCCATCGGCATCCTGATCGCGCGTGACACCGGCAACGCGATAGTCGAGTTGTCCGCCGGAGGCTGGCGGACAACTCGAGACACAATTCCCATCCGCGCTGGACAAACGAAAACATTGTTGGACGAGAAATGGGAAGGAGATGTACTCAAGCAGTGGCGCCTGTTCGGCAGCCCTTTGCCTGCCTTGATGAGAATCGGTGGACGCCGGTTTTTTTATAACAACGGTGATGGCACTTACTTCAGCGGTGCCTACCTCCGCGATGGACTCGATGCCAGCCGCGGGATAGCCATGGATTTCGACCTCGTGACGCCCGTCAACCGAAACCAGTGGCAGATCGTGCTCGCTGGTTTGCCTTCCGTGACCCGGCCAAAGGAATTGGCGCGATGGGACCATCGCACTGGTTACGTCTCAGACTATATGTCGAGGGATCTCGACTGCTGGTTCGCCTATCCCGAAGGCGAAGGAGCGACTGCGAGACTGCCGATCTGGCTATTGAGTCTCCGCTCCGCGATATCCGATTTCTCGTACCGAATCGATATGGGCGTACCGAATCGCGTCCGCATCCAGCTTTTTTCCGACGGTCGCTGCGGGATCGCGATCAACGGCCACGCGCTGCGGATAGCACAGTCAACCCGCCCGGCAGGCGGTTCTGTTCACCCAGCCTTTCAAGGGAATTCTGTGGGCACGCGAATGCTCGTTGGCGCGGTGGTACTCAGATCGGGCACGCCTCCTGATATCGATTGGACCCGGCTGGAATTCGATGGCCATTACTGGGCGCCTCGACCGACCCGTAGAACTACTGCTGCAATCAAGCCGGCACTAAATGCGATCGCGTCGAACCCTGATCGGCACTAGGCGCTGACTCGCCCAGCAACACCCGAGCGTTGGCGGCAATGGCGCCACCCGCCAGCGCTACAAGCGGATTGATATCCAGCTCCTCGATCTCGGGAAAATCTGCGCCGAGCCGCGCCGCGCGGACGAGCACACCGATCACCGAGGCACGATCGGCAGCCGAGTGCGACTGCATCGCCGGCCTGCGCGACTGGTTGCGCCGCGCGAGGCAGATCATTCATTCATGATGCTCAGCCGCATCAACCTCAGCCCGAATCTCGGCACACGTTGCAAGCAGGCGCTCAACCGCCGACAAATCTCCGTCATCACTCTCGCCAGCCGCGCGAACCAGCGTCCACAGTGCCTTCATCTGGGCGACGAGATGCGCCCGCTCGCCAAGCACGACTTCGCGGCGACCCTGCATCCGGCGGACGAGATCGAGCTGGTGCCGCTCCAATTGGCGAAGCTCACCCCTCTCATGCGTATTCCCATCTCACGCCTAGAGTG
>JBKJRW010000232.1:0-16173 GCA_046593165.1 Gemmatimonadaceae bacterium | reverse complement strand
CTCATCCGCGCCGTTTGCAATGCCTTTCTCCGGGCCAGACTCGAGGAGTCCCGGAGTCCAGCCGTTACTGTCGCAATGTCCGCCAGTTATCCCGAGGGAATGTCCGGCACCGTCGATCCTCGGGCCCGGTATTCGGCCCTCGTTGATGGCCTGCTTGAGTGCGGTATCGTCAAAGCCCCCCGATCCAACCACGCGAATCGACGTGAACCCCGCCATCAACGTCTTCCTCGCGTTCTCGACACCCAGAATCGCGCCGTACGAGCGGAAGTCTTTTACGTTGGCAAGGTCCGCCATTGGGTCGCCAAGTACTCGCCCGATAATATGTGTGTGCGCATCGATGAATCCGGGTAGCAGCGTCACATCGCCAAGGTCGATGACGCGCGCACCCGCAGGGATCGAGACGGTAGATGCCCGCCCCGCCGCAGCGATTTTGTCGCCTGTCACGATGATCACCGCGTCGTTGACTACGACGGGATTGGCAACCGTAATCATCCGCGCCGCCTTGAGAACCACCGTCTCGGTCGCCGGCGCCTGAGCTTCCAGCGTGGCTGTAGACGAGGCAATCGCGAGAGTTGCAACCAATAAAGCACCTGCACGGCGAATGCTCTTCATTGTCCGAGTGGTGTTGAAGTGTGGACTGGTCAGCTCGAGACTGAACCTCAGCCGGAAAACCCGGGTCCTGCAACTACGCGAAGCACCGACGGGCATGAAAATACCGTTACTGTCGCGGTTGCGGCACGGTGAAGTTCTCCGTCCGCCTCATAACTCGGGGGAGACTCGAACGAGACTTCGAACGAGCCCCCCCGGTCAATGCGGCATTCAGGACGCCCAATGTGAGTGCCTCGAGTTGCCGCAGCCAACATGGGGATCCTGCGCCACGGCGGAATATTCAGGATCGATACTGCGTCGAGCTGCCCATTTGTAATCGACGCATCGGGTGCAATTCTGAATATCCCGCCAAACCACGCAGCATTCGCGATCACGAGCATCATGTGAAGGGACTGCGGCCGGGTGCCACGCTCAGACGAGATCGCGACGTTGAAGCCTCGATAGCCAAAAAGCTGCCGCAACGCGGTGTAGACGTACACCGAGTTTCCGCGCAGCCAGGGAGTTCGCCCTATTTCCTCGAGCACCGCAACATCGAACCCGAAACCGCAGCAGTTGAAAAAGAACGTATCCTCGATTCGGCCTGCATCCACTCGAACGTCGGCTGCCCCAGAACATAGCTCGGCAACAGTGCGGATCCCCGCTTTCGAAGTTCCAAGAACCTTGGCGAAATCGTTTCCCGTACCCGCTGGCAGCACACCCAACCTCACATCGGCACCGGAATGAAGTATCGCGTTGGCGATATTCGAAGTAGTCCCATCGCCGCCTACCGCCACCAGGGTCGTGAACCCCTCGCCGATAGCCGCGCGCGCGATATGAGATTCTTCACCTCGCGAACTGGTGAGCCGGATGTCAGCAGCGCCGATCTCGTGAAACCGTGAACTGATTTCAGGAACCATTCGCGCGGCACGCCCCCGCCCCGCCGCCGGATTCACGATCACGCAAACGCGCTCTGCCATCAGTGGGTGCCTGTCCTCTTCCATGGCATTGCCGGCACGCTGCTGCGCTCGGAGAACACACTGGCCAAAAGCAGTGGCCAGATTCTGGAGTTGTCGGCATCCGTAAACGAGAACACAGCAATCCCGGTCACTCCACGCCTTTGAGCCATACGGATCTGGTTGATCACCTCGCGCGCGCCTTTGCTCGCGTCGATGCCGATGTACATCTGACGACCCGTGTCGCGCTCCCCACCCTCGAGATGCTCATCGAGCATGCAGCCCCAGTCGATACGCGCACAGTGCGGAACCTTTATGCGCGAGTACGTCATCGGCACAAGTACGTCGATATAACCGCCCTTTGCCCATGCGCGGCTATCCTGCATCAGGTCTGCCCGCGCAGCGAGAGTCTTCCATCGCCACGTGTCGTCGTATATCCCCCACACGGCGGCCGAGAGAACGAGCGAAGGCTTCACTACGTCGATCGAATCGCGTGTCTCGCGCACCATGCGATTCACAAGCTCGGTGCGATAGGCTCGCCATTCGACGGCATTCGTGGCGGGGGCTTTGCCGAACTCTGTCCTGCTCGCCTCGTCATGCGACCATGCGTTACCAGGATACCGGATTCGATCGAGATGAATCCCATCGACGTCATAACGGCGCGCGATATCGGCGGCCACAGTGGCCAGTCGCGTTCGCACGCCGGGGAAAGCAGGCGAGAGCCATACATACTCTTCACCATTCGGACATCCGAGCCGCCGTCCGGTACGATCGCTCATGACCCATCCAGGATGCTCGAGGAGAATATGCCGCGGATTACCAGGCTCCGGCTCGGGCATGGGCTTGCAAGGCCCTTCAATGCCCGCCGGCCGCGCTGTGAGCGCATTGAGATATGCATGAACCTGAAGTCCGCGCATGTGGCCCTCGCGCACTGCAACTTCGAGCGGATCGTACAACGGCGTGCCGCCCAGCTTTCCACATAGCAGCGGAGCGCACGGCTCGATGGTCGAGCGATAATACGCGTCGCTCGATGCGCGCGCCTGAAAGTAGATGATGTTGAAGTTCGCCCGCGCGGCGATTTCCATGATCCGCGCGATCTTTGCCTCGGAATCGTAGTCGAACCGGGTGACCCAGAGGGCGCGCGCCTCCGGCCGACCCTGGCTCAGCGCCGGCGTCGAGAAAAGCGCGAGCAACAGCAGGCAAATGCATCTCATCCCACTATTATAGAACAATGAATCGACGCCGAAGCCTGTATTTAATCGCAGCCCTGTTCATTTTTGCCGGAGTGGTGCACTTCGTCATTCCGGAGAAATACTCGGACATCATGCCGCCATGGCTTCCGTACCCCCTCGCGATGGTGTACCTGAGCGGCCTTCTCGAAATTGCCGGCGGAATTGGCGTTCTCGTTCCGGCTCTGCGGAAAGCTGCCGGTATCGGACTCATTGCTCTTCTCATCGCAGTCTTTCCGGCGAATGTTCAGATGCTCGCAAACGCCATCTCTGCCGGCGAGTCCACTCTCTACATCACGCTGCTGTTTCTGAGACTGCCATTGCAGCCTCTCATGATCGTCTGGATTTACCGCGCAGCGGTCCGAACACGCGTGGCGCCTCAGGTTCCGCGGACGAACTTGTAGACCTGGCCGGCCGCCGAAGTGACATAGAGTTCGCCCGCGGCGTCCTCTCCGAACGATGTGATCGATCCCACCATGGGGATGTCCCACGCGCGCGAGTCGGCAGCAGCGCCATTCTGGTACCTGAAGCTCCTGATCACGCTGCGGCAGTAGTCAGAATAGAAGTAGTGTCCGGCGATCTCGGGCAGTGCTGCCCCGCGGTACACGAATCCACCCGTCACCGAGCACGATCCATCGCCGTGGCCATACTCCAGAGCGGGAATTTCGAGCCCCTGCCTGTTGCATGTCGAAGCGTTGTAGCACGATGACGCTTCCATGATGTTCCATCCGTAGTTCACGCCAGCTCGGGTGCCCGTTACGACGTTCACTTCCTCCCAGAGCCCTTGACCTACGTCCGCGACGTAGAGAAGTCCCGCCTGCTGATCAAATGAGAAACGCCATGGATTGCGAAGTCCAATCGCCCATATCTCCGGCTTTGCATCCGTGCGACCTGCAAAGGGATTGCCTGCAGGAATTCCGTAAGGGTCGGCACTGTTGATATCGATTCGAAGCAGCGACCCCAGCAGGGTATTCGGATTCTGCCCGTTACGGTCAGGATCTCCGCCGCCGCCGCCGTCACCGAGGCCGAGGTAGAGCATTCCGTCGGGGCCAAACATGGCGAGCCCGCCGTTGTGGTTCGACCGCGCGTGAGGCACAGTGAGAATCACCTTGGCCGAGGATGGATTGGCGGCGTTCGCGTTCGACGAGACGGTGTAGCGCTCTATCCGGATTTCGCCGGACGACCCGGTGAAGTAGACGTAGAAGAACCCGTTCGTGCGGTATTGGGGATGAAATGCGACGCTCAGGAGCCCGCGCTCGCCCCCGCTGAGAACGCGGGATGTAATCTCGAGAAACGGCGTCGCGAGGAGCTGGCCGTTCTCGACGATTTTTATTCTGCCCGGTTGCTCCACAACGAAGAGTCGATTGTCTCCGGTTGGACTGGTCACGTAAACGGGGTTGCTGAGACCGGTCGCGACCTGCTGGAGCCTCAGCTTGAAATCGACGGGGATTGGTGTCGGGTCAGTCGAATCAGTACCCGACGAGCAGGCGGCGAGTACGGCAAGCAGAACAACAACAACAGATTTTTTCACGGATTTCACGGATAGGGCGGAACTGCGATCAGGGAGGATTGGGAGGTTGGGGAGTCGTGGGAGACTTCAATTTTGGGAAAGAGCAACGGAAGACCGTCTGATCGATTTTCCAGGACTCGCTGAGGCTGGTTTGATATCTACACCAATCGTCGGCCAATGTTGTCTCCCCATGCTCCTGCTCTCCCATTTCTCCCTGATTGCTTTCCGTTGTACCTCCAGAACCGCAATCAGGGAGGATTGGGAGGTTGGGGAGTGGTGAGAGACGTCAATTTTGGGAAAGAGCAACGGAAGACCGTATGATCGATTTTCCAGGACAAACTCGCTGAGGCAGGTTTGATATTTACACCAACTGTCGGCCAATGTTGTCTCCCCAAGCTCCTGCTCTCCCAGTTTTCCCTGATTGCGGTTTCCGCATTCCTGGCGGAACGATATTTACTCCTCGAGCGCAGGCTCGTAAGAATCACTGGCTGGCACAGCAAGGTGGCTGTTACTACCAAGAACCCGGGCGCACGTGTTCCACCGCAGAATAGCATCATCGTTGCCCGCCGGCCGAATCGCCTCCGCCTTTTCGTACCACTGCATCGCCTCACGAAGCGAATCGTAGGCCATTCCCCCAGAGCCCATGCCACCCTGATTCAACAGCGCCTGGCCCCGGCGTTCGGCAATCATTCCGGAGTAGTAGGTGCGCTGATACTCGTCAGTGATTCGCGCCAGATACCCCTTGGCCCGCTTCACACCTGATGCGGCGACACCGCTGTGAAGATCGGTGAGCGCGAGAACAAGCATCACCAGCACCTGCTGGTTCTCGGAGTCTACCTCAAGTATGTCGAGACAGATACTCTCCGCCGCCCATGACTGATTGAGCAGACGATATCGCTCGGCTTTCTGAATAGCGCGGGGGATGCTGTCACGAGAGATCGGCTTCAGTTCGTACATGTTCGCACCTTTCATTATGCCTTGCGGCGGAAAAGCCTGACGAGTGCCCGCAACGGATCGTAATGCTCATCCACAACGCGCTCCTTAAGCGGTATAATAGCGTTGTCGGTGATCGTAATACCCTCCGGACAAACTTTGGTGCAGCACTTGGTGATGTTACAATAGCCGATACCGTGGGCCTCCTTGAGCTCCCCGGTACGATCGACCGTGTCGAGCGGATGCATCTCGAGCGCAGCCACATATGTGAGAAATCGCGGCCCCACGAAAGAGTCATGCTTGTTGTGATCGCGCAGTACGTGGCACACGTCCTGGCAAAGGTAGCATTCGATGCACTTCCGGAACTCCTGCACGCGATCCACGTCCGCCTGAGACATGCGCCACGTTCCGTCGGCCGCATCAGGTGCGCGCGGCTTGAACCTGGAGATCCGCTTCTTCACCTCGAAGTTCCAGGACACGTCGGTCACAAGGTCGCGCACGAGTGGAAATGCACGCATCGGCTCCACCGTCACGGGCACACTCAGATCGAGATCGTTGAGCCGCGTCATGCACATCAGCTTCGGCATCCCGTTCACTTCGGCCGAGCACGATCCGCACTTTCCGGCCTTGCAGTTCCATCGCACCGCGAGGTCGTTCGCGCTCTCCGCCTGTATCTGATGGATGGCATCGAGAACGACCATGCCCTCGGTGACTGCGGTGCTGTACGTCTCCAGCCCGCCGCTGCTCGCATCGCCGCGCCACACCTTGAACGTCGCCTTTCGTGTCTCGCCGCCGGCGCTCGTATCACTTCGCTCGGCCGCACGCTGTCCGCTCTCGACGATTCCGCGCTGAACGCTCGATGTCATTGGGGCTACCTGTTCTCCTCGATGATCTGCCGCAAGTCGGCTCTGATCTCCGGAATCGGAAGCCGCGTCACGTGCATTGTCCCGTCGTCGCCGCGAGACACTGCAATGTTGAACGATCCGTAGCCCGCATCCTTCTCGGGGAAATCGTCGCGAAAATGACCACCGCGACTCTCCTTTCTCTCAATCGCGGAACGTGTCACCGCCTCGGCTACCGTAAGAAGATTGGAGAGATCGAGAGCGGTGTGCCAACCCGGATTGTATTCCCGGTTCCCGGTCACGAGAACGCGTCCGGCTCGTTCGCGGAGCGCAGTAAGTCCTTCCAGTGCCTGTTGCATCTCTTCCTCCCGCCGGACGATACCGACCAGCGCCTGCATCATCTCCTGGAGGGAATGCTGCACCTGGTACGGGCCTTCCGCCGACGCATCGCCGCTAGCGTCGTCGAACGGCTGCAAAGCACGTCGCGCAGACTCGTCCACTGCATCGCTCGACACTTTTCCGGCGGGTGTGGCGGCGGCGTATTTCGCCGCGTGCTCGCCGGCCAGCCTGCCGAACACGAGCAGGTCGGACAGCGAATTTCCCCCGAGGCGGTTGGCGCCATGCAACCCGGCCGCCGACTCTCCCGCGGCAAACAACCCGGGAACGGTAGACATCTGCGTGTCTCCGTCAACGCGAATGCCTCCCATCACATAGTGGGTCGTCGGCCCGACTTCCATGGGTTCCGATGTGATATCGATATCTGCGAGCTGTTTGAACTGGTGGTACATGCTGGGAAGTTTTTTCCTGATGTGATCAACTGAGTTGGGGATTTTCGACTTGATCCACGAGATGTCCAGGAACACTCCGCCATGCGGACTGCCCCGCCCTTCCCTCACTTCACGCATGATACAGCGAGCCACATGATCGCGCGTGAGAAGCTCTGGCGGCCTGCGTGCATTCTTGTCACCCTGCACATAGCGCCAGCCCTCTTCTTCGTTATCCGCCGTCTGCGATCGATAATTCTCGGGAATATCGTCGAACATGAAACGGCGCCCTTCCTTGTTCACCAGAATGCCGCCCTCTCCGCGCACACCTTCGGTCACCAGAATTCCGCGAACGCTCGGTGGCCATACCATTCCGGTGGGATGGAACTGGACGAACTCCATGTCCTGCAGCATCGCGCCCGCGCGATAGGCAAGTGACTGCCCATCACCGGTATACTCCCAACTGTTGCTCGTGATGTGAAACGCCCGCCCGATTCCACCCGTCGCGAGAACGATTGCCTTCGCATCGTAGCGCCGGAACCGTCCCCTTTCGCGATCGTAAGCCAGCGCTCCGGCGATCCGCTCTCCATCCTTGAAGAGATCGATGACCGTGCACTCCATGTGGACATCGATGCCGAGATGTATCGCGTGATCCTGAAGCGTACGGAGCATCTCGAGACCAGTGCGGTCGCCGACGTGGGCAAGCCGCGGGTACTTGTGACCACCGAAGTTGCGCTGAAGAATGCGGCCGTCGGGGGTTCGATCGAACACAGCGCCCCACGCTTCAAGCTCACGTACCCGATCGGGCGCCTGTTGTGCGTGCAGCTCGGCCATCCGCCAGTTGTTCATATACTGGCCACCGCGCATCGTGTCAGCAAAGTGCACGCGCCAGTTGTCACGATCATCGACGTTCGCCAGAGCTGCCGCGACGCCACCCTCGGCCATCACCGTATGTGCTTTGCCGAGTAGCGATTTGCAGATCAGCCCTACCCGTGCGTTGGTGCTGGCGGCTTCGATAGCAGCGCGAAGCCCGGCCCCGCCGGCGCCCACCACAAGCACATCATACTCATGCGATTCGAACTTCGTCATCTAGAACAATCTCCAGTCCGACCAGACGCCCATCGAAAGGAGTCGAATGTAGATGTCGCAGAACGCAACCATGAAGAGACTGAGCCATGCCCATCGCATGTGGCCGCGATTGAGACAACTCGCGCAGTCGTACGCCTTCTTTCTCACAGGCGACCGCGACAAAGTATCTCTGAATCCGCCGACGAGATGCCGGAGTGAGTGGCAGCCGAGTGTGTAGCCACCAAGGAGAATTACGTTGGCAGTGAGAAGAATCGTTCCCACGCCAATTCCGAATGTCGCTTGCCCAGTAGCGGCATCGGTAAACCACATCGCATTCCACGCGTCGTGCGCAAGAAAAACGAGGAATATCAGAGCGAAGTAGAGGAAATACCGGTGTACGTTCTGGATGATCAGCGGGAACGAGCTTTCACCCCGATATCCTTTTCGCGGTTCACCCACCGCGCAGCTCGGCGGATCAGACCAGAACGCCTTGTAGTATGCGCCGCGATAGTAGTAGCAGGTGAACCGAAATCCCGCTGGGAACGGGAGTATGATGAGTGCCGGAGAGAACGGAAGGAGGCCGGGCCACCAGGCGGGTTTCGGTCCGAACCACGAGCCCTCGCCGCCGAAAATCAACGGAGAATAGAACGGAGACAAATAGTTTCCGTACTCGTAGTGAGCGTTCTGGAATGCTGCCCAGGTTGCGTATCCCAGAAAGCTCGAGAGAATGATGAAGACGACGCCTGGCTGAATCCACCAGGCGTCGCGGCGCATCGTCTCTCCCCACCCACGACGCCGAAGCTGAACTACATCGACGCCCATTCGAGACTATTTCTTTTCGTGCTGCGTCTTGTCGGCGACGTACAGCTCGAGATAGCCGCACTCTTCGCAGACGAACGGCATCACGACGAGTCCGGCCTGAGGATTTATCGCTCCATCCGCTGCGCTGCCGGTCACGTTTACCAGGGCCTTGAAGGTCTCGGTTCGGTTCATTCGGGCATTCGGGTGATTGACGCAGTAACGCTTTCCGTCCTTGATCGGCATGCGATGTTCCCGCCAGGGTTGTGAGTGATTGATGGTGCGCAAATGTACCGGCGGAGAGGTATGTAGGCCAGAACCGTTGAGCCCCAATACACAAAGAGTCGCCTTGCGGCGACCCCTTGAGCTTCTCCAGCTGACGCATTACGCCTTGGTGCGGGCGCGGTCTCCGCGACGCTGCATCATCTTCTCGCGGCGTCCTTCCATCTGCTTTTTACGGCGGGTAGCGGCCGCGTCCCACTTCGTCCGCTGGTCAACTGTCAAAACTGCGCGAACATCATTCTGTTCCTGCGTTCTGATCGACATCACCCGCTGACTGAACTGCTCCCGCTGAGCCTGGAAGCGCTGCCGCGCGACGGCCGACGTATCGCCCTTTTGACGCGCGTCCCGCATCGGCTGAAACTGTGATCTGCCCTGCTCGCGCAGCGTCTTGTACTGCGGCTGATACTTCTGATGAATTGTCTTGATCTGCGTCTTCTGGGCGTCGGAAAGATTGAGATCGGCAATTAGCTGGCCGCGGCCGTGGCCCCGCCCCATGGAACGCCGCGCTGGCCCACCCTTCCGACCGTGCATGCGGCTATGCATCCGGCGATGCTGTTGCCCATCCATCATTCCGCGATGCGGCTGGCCATCGCGCATTCCACGTCCACCACTATCCGGCTTTGCCGGCACCTGCGCGCCCGCGAGCACTGCGAGCCCAAATGTAAGAACGGCGCCCATGGCAGCCGTGCGAATCGTTGACATCGAACCTCCTGCTACGTTGACATTCCGCGCACCATGCGCAGTGACAACAGGTAGACGCCGTGATGAGATCGATGTTAGTGAAATATGCCGACCAATCTGGTGGAACATTCCGCGTCGCAGGGGGTTACGCGCGACTCCGAAATGAAGCGGCCGGGTGCGATACAGCTACTGCCTTAACCAGCAGCAGCAACAGGCACAGTACCGAACCGTCGCTCACGCGAACGGAAATCCTCCACCGCCTCCGCCAGATCTGCGGCCGAGAAGTCGGGCCACATGCGGCGCGTGAAATAAAGTTCGGCGTAAGCGCATTCCCAGAGAAGAAAATCGCTCAGGCGCTGTTCTCCGCCAGTGCGGATGAGGAGATCCACATCGCGAGACGTGCCGATGCCATTGTCCACCTGCGCGAGAGCATTCGCAAAGGCCGCCCGCTCCCCCTCAATGTCCTCGTGCGGATCGCCGACAAGTTTGCGAGCTGCGCGCAGGATCGCGTCGCGCGCGGAATAATCGACAGCGATGCGAAGCTCGAGTGTGCGGCCGTCACGCGTGGCACTCTCCGCGTTGTTGATCGCGCGAAGAAGCTCCGGGGGTATGCGGTCGCGGCGCCCGATAATCTTCATTCTTACGCCGTTGGTCACGCAACGTGCGACTTCCGACACCAGGTAGCGCCGGAAGAGGCGCATCAGCAGAGCAACTTCGCGCGACGGTCGCCGCCAGTTATCGGCCGAAAAGGCGTACAGCGTGAGAGTACCTATTCCGCAGTCGGGCGCCGCCTCGACGATTTTGCGAACCGTTCGCGCCCCCGCGATATGGCCCGCTGTGCGCATGTGCCCGCGACCGGTCGCCCAGCGACCGTTGCCGTCCATGATTATCGCGACGTGAATGCCGCTCGAAGTCCGGGAGCTCATGAGTCGTCGTCGGGGCTAACGATCCCGCGTTGCGCGGATCAGTGCTTCCATGTGGTCGAGATAGCGCTCGAGAGCGCGCCGCCCGGCGGCCGTGAGACGGTACTGTGTCTTCGGCATCCGTCCCTGGAACGACTTGGTGCAGGCGATGTACTCCGCCTCCTCCAGCTTTCGAGCATGCACGCTGAGGTTTCCATCGGTTGTATCCATCAGCTTCTTCAGATCGCTGAAACTCAAGGTGTCGTTAACTGCCAGGGCGCTGACGATCCCCAGGCGTAGCCGCTCGTGAATAAGACGATCGAGTTCGTCAATCTTTTTCGCCGGAGGACGCCGCGCAGCGGCTCCCTTCACCGGATTGTGTGCACGGGCGTCATCCCGCGCCGCCCCATTCTTACCCACCGTGACTCCTGGCGATTGGAATTCCAAATGCAACGTGTAACCCACCGAACGACATCCCGAGAATGACCGTGCTCCATGCGACAGGAGTGAATAGCGATACGACCCCCGCTGCCATGAAACAAAGTCCCATCACCGGCACGATCTTCACAGAAAAAGCGCCGCCCGCCACGACAGCAGTACCGTAGAGAAGCAGCCACACCCCCGGAATCGCTTCGAGCAGCCCAGCCCGGTAGAGCACGAATGTCAGCAACGCTCCCACGATGATCGGTGGAGAAAAGCTCAGCACGAATTTCCGTCCTGGACCTGACAACAGAGGCATCTTCGCCACGCGGGCCTTACGCACCATCGCCCAGACCATGATAAGCGGCGAAAGAAACGCCGAGGCGAGCCAGGCATAGAGCGCACCGGTTGCCGTCGTCTGCATCGAGGCGACGATGGAAGCCACGATTGCGACTACTCCGATTGCCACCATGCCCCAGCCGGAAACCGCTGTGAAAGACCCGGCCGCTTCCATTGTATTGCGGATGAAAGCGAGATTGTCCATCGCACGGCCATGAAGCGAAGAAAGCTCCGTCGATGGCGAAGGTCTGAGCGGTCGGACTGATGTCATTCGCATATCATACGCCGATTGGGCGAGGCGTGTCAAGTACTTTGCGGCATAAAGTTAGGCCCGCGTATCCCGTCCCCGAACGCACCACCGGGAACTCAGTGAACCGATATCGGACCGGGCAAGGGATCGCTCGCCGGGAAGCTCTGCTCGACCATCTTGTCCAGGCGCCGCTCGTCAATCGCCGACGCCAGCATCGCTATCAGGTTTCCGCAGAACGCGGGCAGATCTTCCTGCCTGCGACTCGTGAGGAGCTTCTGATCCACCGACGCCTGCTTGTCCACCCACGACCCGCCCGCGTCGCGAATCTCGTCAGCGATCTCAGGGTGCGAAGTCAGCGTCCTCCCCTCAACCGCACCCGCTTCGACGAGAAGGCGCGGCGCATGGCAGATGGCGCCCACCGGCTTGTCGGCCTCCATGAAACCTCGTACGAGCTCTACCGCAGCCGGCGTTGCCCGCAACGCCTCGGTGTTCCTGAACCCGCCAGGAAGCACCAGCGCATCGAAATCGCGGGCCGTGACGTCGCCGACAAGCCTGTCGACCGGGAAAGTGTCCGCCTTCTCCTCATTGATGAAGCCCTGAATGGAGCCCGGCTTTATGGATATGAGCGACACCTCCGCCCGCGCCTCCTTCAAGGCCTGCCATGGCGCAGTGAGTTCAACTTGCTCTACACCGTCGGTGGCGAGCATCGCGATTTTTCGTCCTGTCAGATCTCCAGCCATTACTTCCTCCTGGACTGCAAGCTAGTCTGCACTCCAGTTGTCAGGAAACGTGCCACCTGCGCCACTCGCCTGCTGTTTCCACGATCGTGCCATATTTCGACATGCCGCTGATCGACCTTTACGGTCACGAAGAGTTGCGAGCCCGGCTCGCGAAAGCCGCCGTGTCCGGAACCCTTCCCGCCAGTCTTCTTTTTCACGGACCACGCGGCGTCGGCAAACAGCGTCTCGCGCTTTGGCTGGCGCAGCTTCTGCTGTGCGAGGCCGACGACCGACCCTGCGGCCGCTGCAAGAGCTGCCAGTACAGCCGAAATCTCACGCACCCCGACCTCCACTGGTACTTCCCGCAACCCAGGCCGAAGGACGCCGACCCCGATCTCCAGGACGTTCGCGAAGACTACCAGGATGCGATCGCCGAGCGCGCGTCAAATGGAGGATTGTATTCGCCGCCGCCGGGAAGTGATGGCATTTTCGTCGCGACGGTGAGGGCTCTCGTGCAGGAAGCGGCGATCTCCCCGGCCATCGGTCGTCGCAAGGTCTTCATCGTCGGTGACGCCGAACGCATGGTTTCACAGGAGGGCGCCGACCAGGCGGCCAACGCATTTCTCAAACTGCTCGAAGAGCCGGCAGAGAACACTCATGTCATTCTCACCTCGAGCGAACCGGGCGCCCTGCTACCCACGATTCGCTCGCGAACAGTGGCGGTGCGCGTCACGCAAATAGATGAACCATCCTTGCGCGCATTTCTCTCCAACCCTCTCGCAATAAAGGCGCTCGACGCGTCGGGCGGAGCGCGATCGGTGAACGAGCGGGTCCAGCTTGCCGCTGGAGCGCCGGGGACGCTCTTTGGAGACGATGCGCGGGGCAAGGCGATGACCACCGCGCGGCGGCTCCTTGACGCGGCGGCCGCCCCACACACATCGGCGCGACACGCAGCAGCGATCGCGGTAGGCGCGTCAGGCGCTCGCGGCGGGTTCACCGACATACTGGATTCTCTTGTCACCATACTCGGCGAGCGAATGCGCGCGGCCCTCCACGATGGCAATGAGGAAAAGGCGTTCGCCGCCAGCCGCGCGTCGGAAAGCGTCGGACAAGCGAAGATTCTGGCCGGTGGCAACGTCAACCCGCAATTGATAATGTCACGGCTGATGCGCGACCTCACATCGGTAATGAAATGACGGAACTGACGCATGCAGATGAGGAAGGCCGCGCCCGAATGGTTGACGTGAGCGGCAAGCAGCCGACGCAACGGAGCGCAGTGGCGACCGGCACCATCAGAATGGCTGCATCCACTCTCGACGCCATCCAGACCAATGCGCTGAAGAAGGGGGACGTGCTGTCGGTTGCACGCATCGCCGGAATCATGGCGGCGAAGCAGACGTCCAGCCTGATCCCACTGTGTCATCCTTTGTCGCTGACCGACATTCGCATTGAATTCTCCATCGACGAGTCGCTTCCCGGCGTACGCGTCGAAGCGCACGCGCAAACTCTCGACAGGACGGGCGTCGAGATGGAGGCGCTCACCGGCGCGGCGATCGCATTGCTCACGATCTACGACATGGCCAAGGCGATGGACCGTGCGATGACGATCACCGGGATCGGCCTTCTGGAAAAACACGGGGGCGCGTCGGGGGACTGGACGCGCTCCGGTTGAATCGAACAAACTTCTTCACCCGATCCTTTACTGTCCCCACCTCGGAGCCTCTAGTGTCGCATCTGAACTTTCGTCTGCTGGCATCGGCCGCGCTCGTAGCGTCCGCACTTCCTTTCACAATTGACGCGCAGTCAGGTGCACTACAACCGGCCGCCGCGCAGTACGACACTGCAGCGTTCACCGCGCTGAAATGGCGCGAGATTGGGCCCTTCCGGGGTGGCCGATCAGTGGCTGTCGCCGGGACGAGCATGCGCCCGTGGGAGTATTACTTCGGCACAACCGGGGGCGGAGTCTTCAAGACGATCGACGGCGGAGTAACGTGGTCGCCGGTGACCGACAAGTTTTTCGGCGGCACCATCGGGTCTATCGCGATCAGCGAGTCGAATCCCGACATCGTCTACGTCGGCACGGGCGAGCATCCCATTCGCGGGAACGTCTCCCACGGTGACGGAGTCTACAAGTCCACCGACGCGGGCAAATCATGGAGTTACGTCGGCCTCGGCGACACCCGGCAGATTGGCCGCGTTCGAGTGCATCCCAAAAACCCCGACATTGTTTACGTCGCGGCACTCGGACACGTGTGGGGTCCCAACACCGAGCGAGGTGTTTTCAAGTCCGAGAACGGCGGCAAGAGCTGGCGCCGCATTCTCTTTCAGAGCGATTCTGCCGGCGCGATCGAGCTTGCCATGGATGCAACCGACCCGAACACACTTTACGCATCATTCTGGCACGCTTACCGGACACCGTGGAAGCTCGTTTCGGGCGGGAGCGGCAGCGGCCTCTATAAGTCCACCGATGGCGGCGAGACGTGGTCCAACATCACACGCAATGCCGGCCTGCCGACTGGAGTTCTCGGAAAAATCGGCGTCACGGTTTCGCCGGTGAATCCGAAGCGTCTGTGGGCGCTCATCGAAGCAGACTCGGGCGGCGTCTTTCGTTCCGACGACGCCGGAGCAACGTGGACGAAGACAAACTCCGACAGGAATCTGCGTCAGCGCGCGTGGTATTACACGCGCATATTCGCCGACACGAAGGATACCGGCACTGTGTACGCGCTGAATACGGGATTCTACCGCTCGACAAATGGCGGCAGGACTTTTCGTGCGATCCCGGTGCCGCACGGTGACAATCACGATCTGTGGATCTCGCCCCTCGACAACAACAGGATGATCGAAGGAAACGATGGAGGAGCCAACGTTTCGTTCAACGCCGGACGCACGTGGACGGAGCAGGATCAGGCGACGGCGCAATTCTACCACGTCACGACGACCAATCATTTCCCGTATCGTGTGTGCGGTGCCCAGCAGGACAACTCAACGCTATGTGGGCCGAGCCGCGCGAGTGGCGGCATTTCGCGAGATCAGTGGTACGACGTAGGCGGCGGCGAGAGCGGGTATATAGCAGTTCGCCCCGATGACCCCGAAATCGTTTACGCAGGCTCGTACGGCGGACACCTCACGAGGTACGACAACCGCACGGGATTCGAGAGGAACATCAACCCGTGGCCAGACAATCCGATGGGTCACGACGCAGTCGATGCGCGGTATCGGTTCCAGTGGACCTTCCCGATCGTGATCTCTCCGCACGACCCTAAGACTCTCTATGTGGGAAGCAGTGTTGTGTTCAGGTCGAAGAACGAAGGTCAGAGCTTTGAGCCCATAAGTCCCGATCTGACACGTAACGACCCGCGCACGCTCGGCCCTTCAGGCGGACCGATCACGAAGGACCAAACGTCAGTCGAGTACTACGCCACCGTATTCGCCATCGCGGAATCGCCTGTAACTCCCGGTGTGATCTGGGCCGGGTCGGACGATGGACTGGTGCACGTCACGCGCGACAACGGAAAGACGTGGAAGAACGTGACTCCCAGGGACATTCCCGAGTGGAGCCGAGTGTCCATCATCGAGGCGTCGCGATTCGCATCCGGGACTGCCTACGTCGCGTCCAACCATTTCCAGATGGACGACTTGAAGCCGTACATATACCGGACGACGGATTTTGGCGCATCATGGAAGCTGATCACCAACGGAATTCCGGCGACCGAGTTCGTGCGAGTCGTCCGTGAAGATCCGGTCCGGCGTGGTTTGTTGTACGCAGGCACCGAGCGCGGAGTATGGGTGAGCCTGGACAACGGCGACTCATGGCAGACACTCCGACGAAATCTGCCGATCGTTCCGGTGCACGATCTCGCCGTAAAAGAGGGAGACCTCGTCGCGGGCACGC
>JBKJRW010000082.1:0-3240 GCA_046593165.1 Gemmatimonadaceae bacterium | reverse complement strand
GAGCATGTGGCCCAGCACAACATCGAGGGTAAACTCGTATTCGCCGGTCCACTTCGCGACCATTTGCCTGATCTCCCTGCGATTGCGCCGCAAAAATGCTGACGCGAGCGGCTGGTTGCGATGTGACGGCGAGTCGGAGAAGATGCGCTTTAGGTCGCGGTCGTAGATGTCGGGCAGCACCTCGGTGTACTTCGCCTTCCGCTCGTCATAGTGTTGCGCGAGTGTCTTGCTGAGCGTAGTGAGCGGTTCAATGCGTTTTCGGGTGGCGACGAGCGGCGGTTTGTCTGCGATCTCGCCCATCAACTCGTCCACGTACTCGAGTTTTCTGAGAGCGGGCCAGCCGGCATAGCGCTTACGCCATTCTCCCCGAGGGCGAAGCCAGACCGCGAACGTCTCGGCGAAATCTTCGTCGGGGTGGCTCTGCGCGTACCAGAGTCGAAGGTGCTGCACGTAGCGCCTACTCGCGGGATTCGGGCGGTAGTAGTCGGGGTATTGTCTGGATGACTTGCCGAAAAGACGCTGCCATTCGCGTCGGCGCTGAAGCTGGTAGCCGTGCTGAATCGCGTGCCCCGTCTCGTGCCGCATTATTCGTGTAAACTCGTCACGGGTACCGCCTTCGACGTCGAGCATCTGACTGCGCTCCAGCCGAATGAGCCGGGGATGCGCCAGGTAAAACGGGATGGCGAAGCCGGGCACGCCCTGCGGCGAGAACCACTCCTCGGAGAGCCAGATGTGCGGGCGGAGGCGGAAGCCGCGGCGCTCCAGCGTTTCGTAGAGCGCATCGATGCGTGGCTCGAGCCAGGTGCCATCGATGGTGAGGCCGAGGTCCCTGATTCGGAGCTGAAGCAGTCGTTCGGTGGGCCAGCTGGCCCAGGAGAATCGTCGTGTCACGGTTGCTGCGAATATGGGCCCGGGGCGCGCGACAAGCGAATAGCGAACAGCTACAATGAAGTAGCCGTAGAAAGGATTTTCTGGCAGGTTTGTCATGGTGTTGGCGACCTCCCTTGTCCAGGGAGTTCTTCAAGCCTGTGATGATGAGTGAATCGCTCACCTGGGCCCGACAAGTACCTGTCGCGTGAAATGAGTTGATGCCGATGAAGCTGGCGAAATACATCGCGAACCTGGGGTATGGGAGCCGGCGTGACGTAATGCGCATGCTCCGTGATGGCCGGGTGACGAGGAGCGATGGAAGTGAGTTGGAAGAAGGGGAAGAGGTCGCGCACGAGATCATTCTCGTTGACGGCGAACCGCTCGACCCCGCTCCTGGAAGCATTCTCATTCTGCACAAGCCCGTCGGTTACATCTGCTCGACCCGTGGCAGCGAGCGTCTTATCTACGAGCTGCTCCCCGATCGCCTCGCGGCTCGATCACCGGCAATGTCGCCCATCGGCCGGCTGGACCGCGAAACATCAGGCCTGCTGCTGCTGACAGATGATGGTCAGGTAAATCACCGCATTACGTCGCCGCGCACCCATCTGCCGAAAATTTACGAAGTAGAGCTGGCGAATGATCTGACCGGGAACGAAGCGATGGAATTTGCGAGCGGGACGATGCTGCTCGAGTCGGAAACGGAGCCGCTCGAGCCGGCGCGGCTGGAGGTGATCGATGACCGGCACGTTCGACTGACTCTCACAGAAGGCAGATATCATCAGGTGCGCCGAATGTTCGCTGCGGTCGGCAATCACGTTGTCTCGCTTCACCGGTCTGCGATCGGAGACCTGTACCTGGGCGACCTTGGTGCCGGGGAGTGGCGCGCTATTTCACCGGACGAACGAAATCTGCTCGGATTGCCTGGCGCTTCGTCGCCGAAAGAACCTTGAATCGGCGACCATCGTGAACCGTTGATACCTGACCGAATCGTTCCCTGATCGGCTGCTCATATGGAAGCGTTCGATTGGCGACCAGGAAAACGCGCCCCCCTGGCTTCAGTACTTCCCACGAATCGTCGATGAACTGAAGCGGAACGCTGAGCTCTGTGTGCTTGCCAACGTGAAACGGTGGATTGGTCACGACGGCGTCGAACTTCTCATCGAGAACTGCACCCGCGATGTCACTTGGCAGCGCCCGAAAATCGCCAATGCCGGCGGCCCACGCTGATTTCTGCGCCGAGCGCACAGCTTCGACGTCGGAGTCGACCATGACCAGCGGAGCACCTCCGCTCAACATCGACGCGATGATTCCGAGAGCCCCGTTTCCGCAACCAATATCGAGAACCGATGAGCCGGATTGAATCTCCAGTTGCGCGGCGAGGATTTCGGTGGCCTCATCCAGATGGTCCCAGGAAAACACACCGGGCCTCGAAAACAGCTTGAGATGCTTACCGCGAAGCGTCACGTCCAATTCGCGAAATGAATCGAACGAGACAAATGGGCTTTCGAAAACGGCGTGGTCGAACGGCGCGTCTGAATTCTTTTGCGCCGAAAGAATTCGGCATCCGGCTTCGTATGCGATGAGAACAGCATTCCCAAACGCAAGCTCGAGCAGCCTTGCCGCCGACTTGACCCCTTCGTTCGTTGCCCCGGCCACATAACAGGTGCCTCCGTTCCTAAGCGCCCGCATTGCATCGAAGAGAAGCTGAAGGAATGCGAGCTTCTCGTGCGGGATGCGAATCGCAACGGTGTCGGCAGTGGAATCGGCGACGACGCCCAACGCGCCGTGCTGCGCAATTACCTCGGCGTTAACCGCGTCGTTGGTCGCCAGACTTCTCATCGCTGCTTCGACCGACAGAATGTTGCGATCGGTGCAAACGATCCGGCTGCAAAGTCCGGTTCGCGCGAGTACTGCGGGCACGAAGCCGTTACCAGAGCCCATCACGACTGCGAGGTCATCCTGTTTTACACGAACGTGCGTGGCCAGGAGAAGAGCGGCTGCGTCGACTCGGCCATGGGCGAATACGCCCGGCTTGGTGGCCACTCGGACACCACCAGCGGGCGAATCGATCGTTACAGTCTCCCAGCTTCTATAGGAGTTCCCTGACACTTCCTGGCCTTCGCTCTTTGCGCGCGGGAATCGACCTGCCGGAAACCGGCGTCTTCCAATAATAGCCACGAGCCGAGGCTATTAGCATGGGGCAAGGGCCGCCCTACGCTCGCTTTTGTTTAACTCGCCCGCAGGTGAGCTGGGGCGTTGATATGACTGGGCTGGTGTCAATGGTTCGTCAGAAAGTTTGCATTGCTGGTGGTCGTGGTACGACGTGGGCGCGAGGCAGCATCGACGGTTGATCCTGCTGATATACGCCGA
>JBKJRW010000056.1:0-3067 GCA_046593165.1 Gemmatimonadaceae bacterium | reverse complement strand
CCGCTCTTCAAGGAACTGGGCAAGGTGTCAATCGGAAACTGCGTCAACATCGTCCAGCATCCCAAAGGCGAGATGAAGCAGGTGGTGATTCGCGAGAACAAGCTGGTTCAACTGCTTCCCAATTTTCTTCACTATAAAGGCGATACCGAGCCCGGTTCTTCCGGCTCGCCTGTGTTCAACGATGAATGGGAAATAGTGGGGCTCCATCATTCGGGTGTGCCGATGGTGGATGACAAGGGCAACATGCTCGATGTGAATGGGAAGAAGTGGGTGAGGGGCGACGACCCGCTGCTCATCCACTGGATAGCGAATGAGGGAATTCGAGTTTCGCAAATCGTCGCGCATCTGGAGACCGCGAAGATGGAGGATCACGAAGCACGGCTCCTCGATCAACTACTTGCTGCGGGCGAAATCCCACAACCGCCCGCGGCGCCTCTCACGCCCGAGAATATCGGCAACAAACCAGCACGTACGCCATCAACGGAGGACAGTGTGAAGCCAGTGACTGAATCGCGATCGGCAACGCTCAACATCGGCGGCGGCGTGACCGTGACCATTCCTCTCAACATCACCGTCTCGCTGGGGACGAGCACCGGAGCAACATCGGTTCGGGACGATTCCGCGGATTCGAACACGATCGCTGTTGACCCGCCGTCCGAGATGCTTCTCGAGAGCGTCAAGCCCGACCCGAACTACGAAGGCAGGCCCGGGTACGATCCCGATTTCCTTGGATTCGCGGCACCGCTTCCCAAGCTCGACGCCGCTATTCGTGGCGATGCTGTCGAAATCGAAGGCGCGAAGAAGGGGTCAGAGTTGGAGCTCAAGTACCATCACTACAGCGTGATCATGAATCGGAAGCGACGAATCGCGTTCGTGGCAGCGGTGAACTTCAACGCGAAGGCGAAGGTCAAGCACACGCGTGCGGTGAAGGACAAGTGGTTCTTCGACCCACGGATCGACGAAGAGTTTCAGGCAGGCGAAGAATTCTACGCAGGCAACCCGCTCGATCGTGGGCATCTCGTGCGGCGTGCCGACGGCGCGTGGGGCTCGACAGAGAAGTCGGCCAAAACGGCCAGCGACGACACCTTCCATTTCACGAACTGCTCACCTCAGCACGAGGTGTACAATCAGAGCGCAAAGGCCAGCCAGGCGGGTGTGCGGCTGTGGGGAAGTCTCGAGAATCACGTGGCGAAGCAGGGAAAGGTGGCAGCGGATGGAAAGCTCGCGGTGTTCAATGGACCGGTGCTCCGAAAGACCGACCGTATGCACAGAGGGCTTCGGGTGCCGAAGGAGTTCTGGAAGATCATCGTGTATGAGCGCGATAACGGAAAGCCGGGCGCGGCCGCGTTTATCCTCAGCCAGTCGCAGCTCATCAAGAATCTTCCCGAGGAGGAGTTCGAGGCGGAGGAGTACCGCCCGTTTCAGGTGCGCGTTTCCGAGATCGAGGCGAAGACCAAGCTCGATTTCGGGAAGTTTCGCAAGTGGGATTCGCTGCCTGACGACGCGGATGAGAGCCTGTTCGAGGGCGGTACCGAAGCGGTTCCGCTCGAGAGCCTGGGCGATGTGATACTATAGAAAGAGAGAAGGTCCTGGAAGAGAGAGGTCTGCGAGGCTGCGGAATTTTGGCTGCTGATTGTTTTTACTCGTGATAATGAGTAATTTTACTCATTATGATGAGTAAAACGATGCCGGGCTTTCAACGCCTTCAAACACATACGCTTACGAACAGGCTCAATGAGCCACGGCGGTTCATTCAGGTCGTTGCCGGACCGCGTCAGGTAGGGAAAACCACCCTCGTGCGGCAGGTAACGGAAAGACTGCCTCAACCGGTTCACCGGGTGAGCGCAGACGAACCGTCTTTGAGGGGACCCGGCTGGCTGCAAGCGCAATGGGATCAGGCGCGGAGTCTCGCTCGGAGCGAGGGCACCGCAATCCTTGTGGTAGACGAAGCGCACAAGCTGTCTGACTGGTCCGAAACGGTCAAGCGTCTCTGGGACGAAGACACGGCAACCGGCCTGCCCCTTCATGTCATCCTGCTGGGGTCGGCCCCGCTTCTCATGCGCCGAGGCCTGACGGAAAGTCTCGCCGGCCGGTTCGAGATCATTCACCTCCCACACTGGTCGTTCTCCGAAATCCGCGAAGCATTCGGATGGACGCTGGACCAGTTCATCTTTTTCGGCGGATACCCAGGTGCCGCGCCGCTCATCGGCGACATCGAACGGTGGCGCAGGTACATGCTGGATTCTCTGATCGAAACGACGATCTCGAGAGATGTGCTGCTGCTTACCCGCGTGGACAAGCCCGCTCTGTTGAGGCAGCTATTCGAGCTCGCGTGCCGCTATTCCGGCCAGATACTTTCATACACGAAAATGCTCGGCCAACTTCAGGACTCGGGCAACAGCACGACGCTTGCGCATTACATGGAGTTACTCGCCGCCGCAGGCATGGTCGCCGCTCTTCCCAAATACTCGGGCGCAGTCACGCGACAGCGTGGCTCGATACCCAAGCTCCAGGTGCTCAATACCGGGCTCATGACCGCGTTCTCGACGCTGTCCTTCGAAGAGACACAGGCGGATGGCGATCGCTGGGGAAGGCTGGTCGAGTCAGCCGTCGGCGCTCATCTCGCGAATGAAGCGGCAACGGGTCAGGGATCCCTGTTCTACTGGCGCGATCGCAACAGGGAAGTCGACTTTGTTTTTCAACACGGCTCGTCGATAACAGCCATCGAGGTGAAAAGCGGGGCGGCGTCGCTCGCCCAACCCGGCCTCGAGGCATTCAATTCACAGTACAAGCGGTCACGGCCGCTGCTCGTCGGTGGCGACGGTGTGTCGGTCGACAAATTTCTGTCTTCGCCCGTGAGGAAACTCATCGACTCATGAATGCGCGTGTGTTGTTGGCGACATGGCGCACCGGCCGCACCCACAAACGGAAACCTTGCCCCATCGCGTAAATATGACTAGAATACTGGTCACTATTCAGGATGGGTCCGTCAATGCCTCGTAAGCCAAACTCTCGAAAACCAGCCGGCCTGGTTCGCGAACGTCTCGCGAATGAATACCGCGTTCGT
>JBKJRW010000039.1:0-15794 GCA_046593165.1 Gemmatimonadaceae bacterium | reverse complement strand
TGTCAGCCGTTATCTGCGTCATCTGTGTCATCTGTGGTAAAAAGGCCTTTCCGTCTGCCACGATTTCTATTGTGCACCTGCTGATCAACTTCTACGTTTGGCCTCATGTGCTTCCGGAGCAACAGAATGCGCATACCGTATCATATGAACGGAGATGAACAGAATGGCTCAAGCTTCGTCAGTTCGCTGGCTAGCGTTCACGCTGCTCATCGTTCTCTCCTTTCTTGCGGCGACCGCCGCAGGCGCCCAACGAGCGGCATCGGGCAGCATCCAGGGAACGGTCACCACTGAAGACGGCAAGCCGGTCGCCGATGCGACGGTGCGCGTGGCCAGAAACGATGGAACCGCGTCACGCGAACTCGCCAGCAGCGAGAACGGGACCTTCACGTTCAGCGCACTTCCTCCCGGCCTGTATCGATTGACCGCGCGGCGGATCGGCTTTCGCGAAGCGCAGATCACGTCGCTTCGCATTGTCGCGGGGCAAGCGACGGAAATCCGTGTGAGGCTCACAGCGTCTCCGACGCAGCTGTCGACGGTAGAGGTTCGGGTCACCCCCACATCCATCGACGGGACAACATCCGAACTCGCGCGCCGCATCGATGTCGGAAACGTTGCGCTCGTTCCCATGTCGCGCGACGCCAACGGTCTGATCGACCTTATTCCTGGTGCGTCGAGAGGGTTCGTCTGGGGAGGCGCTGGCGATGCATCCAATAACTACCAGCTCGACGGAGTTTCGGTGAATCATCCTGGAGTGGGCGGAGATTTTCTCGCTCCGGGCATCGACTGGATCGAAGCGCTTGAAATCAGGGGCCTCGGCGCCGGGGCCGAGTATGGGGAATTTCAGGGCGGACTGATCAACGCGATTACCAAGACAGGGAGCAACGACTGGCGCGGATCGATGCGCGCGAATTACATCTCGCCTTCCCTCACATCATCCAATATCAAGCGGGATGAAGAAGGTGCCGAGCAATCGATGCGCCGTGAGTTCAGCGGCGAGATGCGAGGCCCGATCGTCCCCGATCGCCTCTTCTATTTCCTCGGCGGCATTGTGATCGACCGGGATGTTCACGTTCCGAATTTCGACTCCACGGTAGCGGGCGAGTTTCGCGACGTGCAGCAGAATTTCAGGGATCTGCGCGGAATAGCAAAGCTCACCCTGCTTCCCGGTTCTCGAGACCGCGTCGATGCCCTTTTCGGCCGAACCGATAACCGCACCGAGCGCGCCGGCCTGAACGGAATCGACGATCCGGCAGCAACGAGCAAAGTGCGATCGCCAACTTCGTTCTATGAGGCGAACTGGTCACGCACGGGAGTCGCGAGCTCGTTCGATGCGCGGATGGCGGGCTTTACATCGCGTGAAGCGCGGCTCGGTTATGAGGGAAGCGGCGTACCAGGCATTCAGGTTTTCTCGCGGGGACGCCAGCCTCGCTACCAGAACGCAGCGTTCAATGAGGAGTCGGAGCCCAGGAGTATCGGCGGCAATCTGTCATGGAAGAGGCAGAGTCCGCTTCGCAACGGTGAGAACCGGCTCGTAATTGGAGCGGAGTACACGCGCGGGTGGTGGAAGAATAATCGCACCAGGAACGGCGGCCTCACGTGGATGCCGTACGCCAACCAGGGAACCGGTCGCGTCGATCCGGCAAATCCCCAGACCTGGCCCGACGTGGCAAATCAGTGGGGCGGTGAGATCAGGCTAGAGTCGGACGTGGAAGATGCCGCCATCTACGTACAGGACTATTTGACGCTGATGCCGAACCTCACGATTACCCCGGGTCTGCGGTACGGGCGGTGGACGGGCTCGCTCACGCCATCGGACACATCCAGGGCCCGGTTTCTCGCTGTGCGACATCAGGCGTTCGATCCGAGACTAGGCGTGGTATGGGATGTATCGGGGAGAAATGACTTCGTACTAAAAACGCATTGGGGACGATATCATCAGGGAATGAATTCGGTTTTCTTCGATCGCGCCAAGGGAGCCGACGTTTACAGCAACGAGCAGTTCTACTTTCAGGGACCCGATCTTTCCGATCCGAGAAAGGTCTACACTCCGGCCCAGCGGGACGCGAATCGAAACGTATTCACCGGTTTCTCTCCGACGTTCGTCGAGTCCATCCTGAACGAGGCAGGGGCGGTCGAAAACTATCGCCAGCCCTATGTCGAGCAGGCGATTCTCAGTGCCGAGAAAAGATTTGGGCCGAAGTGGAAGCTCGAGTTGTTCTATACGAATCGGGTGAACAAGGACATCGTCGGATTGGTGGACCGGAATCTGGCGGACAACTACAGTCCGCTTCGCAACATAGCCGTGAAGGATGGAGTGTTTGGCCAGACAATCCTCGACCAGTTCGGCAACCCGCTCATTCTTCCGGTCGTCTGGGTTTCCAACTATGACCTTAGAGCGGACCTCTTACGCCGGCTTAACAATATTGGCAGGCCGCTTCCACCAACGCCCGGGTACACGTTTGCCGACATCGACAGGCTGACATTCAATCCGGATATCGCTCTCACGACGGTCGAAGGGGCGCGGCGCCGATTCGATCAGGTCACGGCCTCGCTTCGGACGGAGCATCGTCACTGGAACGGCGCGATGTCGATGACTTACACGCGGCTTCGCGGAAACATTGGAGGGCTCACTGGCTTCGGCACGACCGGAACCACTTTCTCCGCGGGAGCGGCGGTGAGGCCGAACGAAGCCATCAACTTCGAAGGCGAACTGCCGAACTTCCCGCCACTCGAATCAAAGCTGTGGGTCACTGGAGACATGCCGTTGGGATTCCGTGTCGGCGCCTTTGTCAATTTTTCAATCGGCAACTATTTCACGCCACTTTTCCAGGTTCATCCGAGGTTCGGATTTCAGTCGTTCGACAGGACGGCACTGGATGACTCCGTCTTCGCCAGCGTCCGCGGTCAGACAATCCAGCTTGAACAGCGGGGCAACCGGAACTACCCGGCGCGTACGATCGTTGACCTTCGCGTGGAGCGTCGCTTTTCCGCGCCCGGCTTTGCATGGGTCTTCACCGGCGATGTGTTCAACGCACTTGGCTCGGACGCCATCGTCGAGCGAAATCTTACGATCAACGACCAGGCGATTCTCGATCCGACTTCCACTTTCGCCGCACCTCGCCGGCGCGTGAACCCGCGCGCCTTGCAACTTGGACTGCGGGTTGAGTTCTGAGGGGAGCTCGGCTGACCGGGTCCAACAAAAACCCGGTCCTGCCGGTATTATCAGAGTGCGGCCTCATTTACTCCACGGCCGTCCGCTCGACACCCTGAGCTATCCCTTTTCCTCTCCCACATTCATGCCAACGAATCGTCGCGACTTCGTCAAAGCATCGGCCGCTCTCGCCGCCGTAACGGGCGCTCGGGCAGCGTTCGGGCAGCCGGTGACCGGCTACCTCCCCAACCCGCCATCGGACGCTGTGGTCGATGACCTCGCGCTCGAGGCTCTGAACGCCGCACAGGCCGCTGGCGCTTCGTACGCGGATGCCCGCATCGGTCGCTATCGCCGCCAGTTCGTGGCGACGCGCGAGCGAAACGTCACCGGCGTCAACGACAGCGAGTCATATGGTATAGGAATTCGAGCGCTGGTTCAGGGCTCGTGGGGCTTTGCCTCGACAAGCTCCATGACAAAGGATGGAATCGCAAAGGCCGCGAAAGAGGCCGTGCATCTTGCGAAGGCAGCGCGCACCGCTCAGCGCCGGCCTGTCGTTCTAGCGCCGGTAGCTCCGGTCAAGGGAACCTGGCGCATGCCCATCACTCGTGATCCCATCGATGTGCCCATCGAGGACAAAGTCGCGCTGCTCCTGGCCGCCAATGAAGCGGCTCTCAAGGTGCCCAAGGTGCGATTCGTCAACTCGGGGCTTCAGTTGCTACGTGAGGAAAAGACGCTCGCGACGACGGACGGCACTCTCGTTACCCAGACATACGTGCGCGTCGGGCCCTCGTTCTCCGCTACAGCTATCGGAGATGGCGACTTCCAATCGTACACTGAAGAGCTCGCCCCTCGCGGGTCGGGGTGGGAGTACATCGAGTCCCTCAACATGCCCGGCAACGCGGAGAGGTGGGCATCGCTTGCGGCGGAGAAGCTCGGCGCCAAGTCGGTGGACGTGGGCAGGTACGATCTGATTCTCGATCCAACCAATCTGTGGCTAACCATTCATGAGTCGATCGGACATCCCACTGAGCTCGATCGCGCGATGGGCTACGAAGCGAATTTCGCGGGCACATCGTTCATCGCTCCGCCGGAGAAGTACATCGGCAAGTTCCGCTACGGCCGCGATTTCATGAATGTGCAAGGTGACCGCACGCAGGAGAACTCGCTCTCCCGCACAATGTGGGACGACGAAGGCGTGCCCGCTGACAAGTGGCACATCGTCAAGAACGGCATCTTCAACGACTATCAGACCACCCGCGAGCAGGCTGCGTGGATCGCACCCCTCACTGGTGTGAACAAGTCGCACGGCTGTTCGTTCGCTGACTCCTGGTCGAGCGTGCAATTTCAAAGAATGCCGAACATCTCGCTGCTTCCGGGGGTCGATGACGTCGGCATCGAGGACATCATCGCGGCGACCGATCGCGGTATCGTTGTAAAAAATCGAGGCTCGTGGTCGATCGATCACCAGCGGTTCAACTTCCAGTTCTCCGGTCAGGTTTTTTACGAAGTGAAGAACGGAAAGATCACCGGGATGCTGAAAGACGTGGCATACCAGAGCCGCACTCCAGACTTCTGGAACAGCATGGACATGATCGGCGGGCGGAAGAGCTACTGGCTCGGTGGATCGTTCGGCGATGGCAAGGGTGAGCCGTCGCAGTCGAACTCTGTGAGCCACGGGTGTGTGCCCGCTCGCTTCCTTCAGGTCAACATCGTCAACACAGGGAGAACAGCGTGAGGCCCCGCTCATTATTCAGCGCGACCGCCGCGGCGGAGAACCTGCTCTCGTCCGAGCAGGCAAAGGCTCTGGCCGACCGCGTTCTTGGGATGGCAAAGGCCGAAGAGACGCGCGTTTCGATCAACAACGACTGGAGCGGCAACACCCGGTTTGCCGGTGGGGAAATCACCACGTCGGGCGAGCTCAATGACACGACGGTGACTGTCGTAAGCACGATCGGCAAGCGCCGTGCGTCGGCGTCCACGAACATCCTGGAGGACTCATCGCTTCGCCGGACCGTGGACCTCGCTGAGCGGCTGGCAAAGTTGTCGCCGGAAGACCCGGAGGTGATGCGCGAACTTTCTGGTCAAACCTATTCACCGGTTCGGGGATTCATCGACGCGACGGCGAACCTTGGAGGCGATCAGCGGGCGACCGCAGTCAACCGCGTGATCGAGCGGGCGGGCGAGACCGGCAAGGCGGCGGGTGACGTTTTTGTCGCCGGGTTTCTAGAGGCGAACGCCGGCGCGAGAGCGATCGCGAACAATCGGGGCATGTTTGCGTATCACCGCTCGACCGACGCGAGTCTTTCCGCGACGGTCAGGACGCCCGACGGCACTGGCTCCGGATGGGCGTCGGCCGGCGCCCGCAACTGGGGCGCAATCGACCCTGCTGCGCTCGGTGTGCGCGCGGCGCAGAAAGCTGTGGCGTCACGCAATCCATCCGCGATCGAGCCCGGGATGTACACGGTGGTTCTCGAGCCGCAGGCCGTGGCCGACCTCGTCCCCCAGCTTGGCGGCGCTTTCAACGCGAGGTCGGCCGACGAAGGACGCAGCCCGTTCTCGAAACGCGGAGGCGGCACGAAAATCGGTGAGAAGATCGCCGACGAACGCGTGACAATTTATTCAGATCCAACCGATGCAGAGCTGCTCGCGTCACCATTCGATGGCGAAGGACTTCCTGTGCAGCGGCGGGTGTGGATCGATAAGGGGGTGCTCAAGAACCTCACGTTCTCCCGCTTCTGGGCGCACAAACAGGGAGCGCAGCCAACCGGAGGTGGTGGTGGATTCGGCGGCGGGGGCTTCCCCGGCGGGCTCAAGATGGTGGGTGGCACCAAGTCGCTCGACGAGCTCATCGCCGCCACTCAGCGCGGAATTCTCGTGACCCACTTCTTCTATATTCGCTCGCTCGACCAGCGGACAGTTATGCTCACGGGTCTGACGCGCGATGGGACATTCCTCATCGAGAACGGAAAGATCACTCGGAGCCTCAAGAATTTCCGCTGGAACGAGAGTCCGCTGTTCATGCTGAACAAGATCGAGGAAATCGGCCGCGCGGAACCCACTGCGGTCGGACAGGTGATGCCTTCACTCAGGGTGAAGGATTTCAATTTTACTTCGTTGTCGGACGCTGTCTGATTACGGATACACATGCATCCAGAAAGCCGTGACAGACGTTCAATAAGAGTATCTGTCTCCTACAAAACAAGGTTGTAACATGAAACGCAATCTCTTCCGTTTCGGCCCCGCACTGCTGATCGTCCCGATCGCCTTTTTTGCAATGGCGGGCCGGTCGGGTTCCGCACTCGCAGCGGCACCCTCTGCAGTTCCAGCGCCGATAATCGACAATCCCCTGGCTGCGGCTCCGGGTCAGGAGACCGCCGTTTTTGCCGGAGGTTGTTTCTGGGGCATTCAAGCAGTGTTCCAACACGTGAAAGGGGTGAAATCGGCAGTGTCGGGATACTCCGGTGGCCGCACTTCTTCGCCAACCTATCAGGAAGTCAGTTCAGGCACGTCCGGCCACGCCGAATCCGTGCGCGTGATTTACGACCCGTCCAAGGTTTCGTACGGTCAGCTTCTCCGCGTTCTATTTGCGGTCGCGCACGATCCCACTCAGCTCAACCGCCAAGGCCCGGATGTTGGCACACAGTACCGTTCCGAGATTTTCTACACCAGCGAAACGCAGAAAAAGATTGCAGCGGCTTACATCGTCCAGCTCGACAAGGCGAAGATCTTCAGAAAGCCGATCGTAACCAGGCTTTCATCGAATCCAGTTTTCAATGTCGCCGAGGACTACCATCAGAACTACGCGACTCTGCATCCGAACGACATGTACATCAGGATCCACGATGCACCCAAGGTCGAGAACCTGAGGAAGGAACTGCAGGGACTCTACAAGGCGGAGCTTTCAGCCTGGAAGTAACGTCAACACGCCATACTCCAAGCCACAAAGGAAGGCCTCTTGAATTCCGATCGCGATCTCCTTCGACCCGCCATACTCGCACTTGGACTTGTTATCGCCGGCCTCCTTGTGGGAGGCGGTTTCGCGCGCGGCCGCGAAGCTGACCGCTTCGTAACCGTGAAAGGCATATCCGAGCGCGAGGTTCAGGCTGACCTGGCGATCTGGCCGTTGCGACTTGTAGCCGCCAGCGACGATCTCGCTACAGCCAACGCCCAGCTTCAGTCGAGCCTCGAGAAGATCAGGACGTTTCTCCGCAACAATCAGATCGATCCAACCCAGGCTCAGCTCCAGGATTTCTCGGTGACCGACGCGCAGACGAACCAGTACTCCGGAGGCGCGACCGCCGGGGCAAGATTCGTCATCAAGCAAACTGTCGTTGTGCGTTCCACACGACCGGAACTGATTCGAGCTGCAAGCCAGAAAGTATCGGAGCTCGTGAGCAATGGTGTGGTGCTTTCGTCAGGCGGCGAGTACGGAAACGGCGGGCCGACATTCGTGTTTACCGGTCTTAACAAACTCAAGCCGCAAATGATCGGCGAGGCCACCGCGCGGGCGAGAGAATCGGCGGAACAATTTGCACGTGATTCGCGCAGCAGCATCGGCGGCATTCGCCGCGCCAGCCAGGGCGTGTTCGAGATTCTTCCTCGAGATCAGGCCGAGGGAATCACCGAGGCGAGTCAGGTGATCAAGACGGTGCGAGTGGTCACAACCATCGACTACGCGCTGAGCCGATAGGGTCAATCAGGCTCGAGTAAGCGACGGTCAGGTCGAGCCCAGTGCCCGGGAGAGGGGGTTCGCCGACCGAGTACCGGAATTAGTTTTCACCGAACCTTTCGACACAAATCAATGCTCCGTATTCTTCGCATCGTGGCGATGGCAGCCTTCGCCACAGCATCCGCCTGCAGCTCGACCGACACATCCGAACCGAGACTCATTCCAATCGAGCAGACATCGTTCGCCGCATCGCTCGGCGTAAACCTCGCAGCTTCGACAAAGACCGCCAACGGTGCCTATTACCGTGACATCACGGTCGGTACCGGTGCAACCGTTGCAAATGGCAAATTGCTCACGGTCCGCTATACCGGCTGGCTCGCTAACGGAACGCAGTTCGATTCCAATACAAGCGCGGCGGGATTTCAGTTCACCCTGGGTAACGGTCGCGTGATCGCGGGCTGGGAGGAGGGGTTACAGGGAGTTCGCGTCGGCGGCAATCGTCAATTGATCATTCCGGCATCGCTCGGATACGGCAACGCGGGTATCGGCCCTATTCCCGGCAACGCTGTGATCGTGTTCAACGTAGAGGTGGTTTCAGCGCAGTGAGTTTCGGGGGCCGCAAGGTCAACCCGATCGTCCTGGCAGCCGCGCTCACCATTGTTGCCCGGCAGGTGCCGGCGCAGCTCCGGCCGCTCGAACCGACGCAATGGCGGCTTTTCGAGACCGGCCAGACTTTGGCGGCCGATCTGGGCTCCTCCCGGTTAGAAGGGCAGCGTGCATCTCTCGCCGGCACGCGGGGCGACCTTTGGGAGATCGGCAACTTTGCAGTTGCATGGAGATCGGGACGCGTCGTCCTCGCGGCCGAGGGAACTGCGCAACGACGGTTTCGAGAGCGCAGTCGCTTCGCGGCACCATACCCTGATGTGGACGCAGCCAATGATGGCCGCCGTCACGACTCGGGCGACTATCGGGTATCCACCACTGTAAGGCTCACCGCGGAAAAAAAACCGTGGCTGGGCATGGTTCGGTTCGGGGCACGCCTGCCGACCACCGACAACACGACGGGCCTGGATCGCGACGCGGTGGATTTTTTTGCCCTGCTTGGCGGAGCAGGGTCTCTCGGTCGCCTGTCGATCCAGGTGGAGACTGGCCTTGGAATTCATACAACACGTGAAACGGAATTCGAGCAGGACGACTTGTTTCTGTACGCGGTCCGCGGCGAGTACCGGGGATTCGCGATCACGCCATCAGTCGCGATACTGGGTCAGTTGCACGGCACGACTCACAGCGCCATACGGGGCGTCGAGAACCTGGGCGAACTACGGGTGGGCCTTCGCGCAGGAGTTCAAAAATGGGTCCGGGCAGAACTCGTAGCAGGGTACGAAACTTTCTCGCCGTCTTCCGGCGTTATAATCTCTGCAGGCATTATTCGCTAACCGAACTTCGCCGAACAGGATTTTCTCGATGCCTCAACAGCAAGCCCCGACCGCTCCAACCGATCCGGTGATCGCGCCGGGGCAAGTCATTGTCAATGGAGCCGCGCTTTCCAGCCCGCAGGCGGTGTATCAGGGATTTCGAGCGCAGAGACGGGAACTGGCCCGGCAGATGGAGACCCTCGAAAGTACGCGAGGTGATTTGTCCTCCAGGCTCGAGGAACCTCTCGTGACGGGGGCCGACAAGAAGGGACTCGAAGAGCGAATCACCCAGGTCGATGCTCGCATCGCTACAATCGACAAGCAGCTCGCCGACGCAGATGCGCAGGTCGCGCGCGCAGCAGCAGTCCCTGGCGCTGCCGTCGATCCCCCAGAGCCTCCCCGCACGGGACCTCCAGAGGAGGCATTCGTGCTCGGTGGCATTTTCATGGTGATTGTTCTTCTACCGCTTTCAATCGCCTTTGCGAGACGAATCTGGCGCCGAAGTGCACAGGTCGTCACGTCAATACCGCGAGAACTTGCGGACCGCCTGATGCGTGTGGAGCAGACCGTCGAGGCGACGGCCATTGAAATTGAGCGCATTGGGGAGGGACAGAGGTTCATGACGCGACTCTTGTCCGAGGCGAATGCACCTCATGCATTGCCTGCCGCGGCCGGGCATTCAGCGACTGTTCACAATCGACCCGGCGACGTCCGACTGTAGGGAGTTCGCTGACGTGCCCACGGCTCCACAAAGAGGGCGATGCGACGCACCGAACTGATTAGCTTCTATTGCGCGCCCAGGACAGTTCGGACCTCCCATGCCGGAGTGCCACGATGAGTGCTGAGATCGATCGCATCACGTCAGGGTATCAGAGGCGGTACGACGAATATTTCGGCGGTGGAGATGCGACCGCCTTCGCTGTGACGGCACCGGATGGATCTCGCCGGGTTTTCGGAAACGGGGAACCCGAGTTCACACTCGTTGCGACGAACTCTCGCGCAATGAAAGCGCTGGCAACGCTTGACCGACTGGTGATCGCCGAAGCCTATCTTTCCGGCGGAGTGGAGATCGAGGGACACATCGAGCCGCTTCTCGCGCACCGGACCTTCTTCCGCGACAATCACCCGATGGTGACGGCGTGGCACATGTTCTGGCCGAAGATTCACGGCCAGGAGCGTACTGACGCCGAGTTCATCTCGCATCACTACGATATCGACGCCGATTTTTTCCTTGCGTTTCTCGACAAGCGCCACCGCTGCTATTCGCAGGGCGTATTTGAATCCGACGACGAGACGCTCGAGGTCGGCATCACGCGCAAGCTCCAGTTCTCGCTCGATTCGGTCGAGGCTCGCGCGGGTCAGCGCATTCTCGACGTCGGAGGCGGATGGGGCGCGTTCACGCAGTTTGCCGGCGGCCAAGACATCCAGGTGACCTCGCTCACAATTTCGCGAGAATCCGAAAAATATCTCAATGATCTCATCGCCCGCGAACAACTTCCCTGCGAAGTGAAGTATCAGCATCTGCACGAGCACCGGCCCGCAAAGCTTTACGACGCTATCTGCATCCTCGGCGTCACAGAGCATCTACCCGACTACGACAAAACGCTCGCGCTCTACCGCTCGATGCTCAAGCCGGGCGGGAAGGTCTACCTTGACGCGAGCGCGAAGAGGAAGAAATACGACATCTCGAGTTTCCTGCGCCGACATATCTATCCCGGCAACGGATCGCCGATGTGTCTGCACGATTACCTGCGCGCCGTTTCAGAGTCACCGTTTCAGCTTGAAGCGGTGCATGATGACCGCCACAGCTACGAACTCACCACGAAGCATTGGGCGGAGCGGCTCGACGCTGCGCGTGAGGAGATCGAGCGCCGTTGGGGGCAGGCGCAGTACCGGAAGTTCCGGCTCTACCTCTGGGGATGTTACGACAGCTTCAAGCGGGACGACGTTCAGGCGTATCGCGTAGTATTGGGGCTTCCCTCCTCCGCTATGGCCTAGATCACAGGCACGGGGATGAAATACGCGGGGACTCGTGCCTTTCGCCACTCGCGCTGACCCGGTCGGAAATCCAATTTCATCGGACGCAAGCTCGCGCGAATGCGCGAGTCGCCCACGCATTCCGAGGATTGTATTGATGCGCCTGCTTCTTTTGCTCTCGGGAATCTCCTCTTTGGTTGCGCCCGCAGTTGGGGCCCAGCCAATTGCTGCCAGACCTGCGCTAATCAAGCCCGGTCCCCTGTCGGCGTTGGACACCACACGGCTTCGTGCACTCAGATACCGAATGATCGGCCCCGCGAGAGGTGGCCGCGTAACGACGGTGACCGGCGTCGCGCAGGAACCGCTCACGTTCTACATGGGATCGACCGGGGGCGGAGTGTGGAAGACAATCAACGGCGGACAGTCGTGGTCGAACCTCTCTGACGGATGGTTCGAGGCCGCATCGATGGGCTCGCTCGACGTCGCCGATTCTGACCCCAATGTCATCTACGCCGGAACGGGCTCTGACGGTCTTCGCAGCAACGTCTCGATCGGCAAAGGTATCTACAAGTCGATCGACGCAGGCAAATCGTGGTCGCATGTGGGACTTCGCGACGCCGGTCAGATCGCGTCGGTAGTCGTTCATCCATCGAACCCCGACATCGCTTACGCAGCCGCGACAGGCAACCCCTTCAAGTCCGGCTCCGAACGCGGCGTCTATCGCACAAAGGACGGCGGCCTCACATGGCAGAAGGTGCTGTTTGTCTCGGACTCGACTGGCGCCGTCGACATCGAGCTTCAGCCGGGCGATCCGAACGTGGTCTACGCCGCAATGTGGCGAGCCGAGCGAAAGCCGTGGACCATTATCAGCGGTGCTCGCGAGGGAGGCGTCTATCGCAGCGCGAACGGAGGCGATACGTGGACGAAGCTCGCGAATGGCCTCCCGAATGGACTCGTTGGGAAAGCCGACTTCGCGGTATCACCCGCAAAGCCGCAACGCCTTTACGTGCTGATCGAGGCGGCCCCGGGCGGCGGCTTGTACCGCTCTGACGACGGCGGTCGCTCGTTCATCGCAATCGATACCACGACGAGAGGACTCATAACCCGCCCATTCTACTACACCAACATCGACGCCGACCCTTCCAACGCCGATATCGTCTACGTCGGCACCGAAGGATTCTACAAGAGCATCGACGCAGGCAAGACGTGGACGACGGTGCCGACGCCCCACGGAGACAACCACGATCTGTGGATCAACCCGCTGCGACCGTCAGTAATGGTACAGGCAAATGACGGTGGCGCGAACGTCTCGCTCGATGGCGGACGGAGCTGGTCAACCCAATACAACCAGCCAACGGCCGAGATCTACCAGGTATATGTGGACAATCAGTTTCCTTACCGGGTCTACGGCGCGCAACAGGACAACACGACACTGATCCTGCCGAGTCTTCCCGATCAATCCTCCGCCCCCGACGATCCGATTCAATCATGGCGCACAGGGCCAGGTTGCGAGACAGGGCCAATTTTCCCGCACATCAGCAATCCCGACACGGTTTACGGATCGTGCAAGGGATTGTTCTCGCGTCTATCGTTGCGAACGGGCCAGGAAAAATCGTACTGGGTCGGTGCTCAATCGATTTATGGAATGCCGGGCAAGGATCTCACTTACCGATTTCAGCGCGTCTCACCAATGGAAGCCTCGCCCCACGATTCAAGGGTGCTTTACTACGGGTCACAGTACGTGCACCGCACGCGTGATGAAGGGGTGACGTGGGAGCGCATCTCGCCTGATCTCACGTGGAATCCTCCCGAGCGGCAGCAGCGCGTCTCCGGCGAACCGATAACCATCGACGTGACAGGCGAAGAGTTTTACAGCACGCTCTACGCGATTCGCGAATCTCCCATTCGCGCCGGTGTCATCTGGGCTGGGGCCAATGATGGGCCGTTTCACGTGACCCGCAACGCTGGAAAGACCTGGAAGAGAATCACGCCCGCGTCGCAACCCGCTGGCTGCAGAGTTCAGAACATCGATCCATCTCCCCACCGCGCCGCCTCGGCATATTACTCGGTCCTCTGTTACCTGCTCGGCGATTTTCGCCCGTTCATATGGCGTACCGACGACTACGGCGAGTCGTGGAAGTTGCTAACCACGGGATCCAACGGTATCCCATCCGATCACCCCACGCGCGTAGTTCGCGAAGACCCCGAACGTGAAGGGTTGCTCTATGCGGGCACAGAGTTCGGAGCGTGGGTTTCGTTCGACAACGGATCGCGTTGGCACTCGCTTCAACTCAACTTGCCCGCAACTCCGATAACCGACATGAAGGTCAGCCGCGGCGACCTGGTCCTGTCAACCCAGGGCCGGTCGTTCTGGATTCTCGATGATCTCGCTCCTCTCCGACAGATGTCGGACGAGATAGTCGCAAAACAGGCGCACTTGTTCGTGCCGCGCGATGCGTTTCGCTTCTTCTACAGAGCCGGGTTCGGCGGGGCCGAGTCCAATCGCATGTCGAGTGTCGATCCACAGTATCCTCCGGCGGGTGCGATGATTGATTACTGGCTGGCGCCGAATGCCGGGCCGGTGACGATCGAGATAGTGGCACCCGGCGGCAAAGTTTTGCGGAGGATGTCGAGCGAGGCGATTTCTGCGCAGCAGGCGGCGTCAGCTCCGGTCGAAGCGCTCGCTGCGCAGCGGCTCACGCACACGGCGGGGTCGAACCGCCTGATCTGGGACATGCAGTACCCTGGCCCATGGGACGCGAGTGCGAGGCGTAGCGGTCGCAACGGACCTGTGGCCGCTCCGGGAACATACACAGTGAGAATGAGCGTCGATGGAGTCAGCCAGACACGGCAGCTGCTCCTCAAGCCGGATCCCCGGGTAGTGCGTGATGGAGTCACATCGGCGATCATGCGCGAGCAGCTCGCGCACAATCTTCGGGTGCGCGACCTGGTCAGCGAGGTGAATCACATGGTCGCCGATCTTGCCACAGTAAAGCAGAAGGCCATGGGGATACCTGCCCTGAGCGAAGCACGACTGAAGGCCGATGCGTTGGAGAGAACTCTTGTCACTCCGCCTGTTCGATACAGCCGGCCTGGGCTGCAGGCGCAGATTCAGTATCTGTATGGCGCTGCAATGGGAGCGGACCAGGTTGTGCCGCGTGATGCTGCGTCTCGCTATGCGCAGCTCAGGCGGGAACTGGACGAGGTGAAGAAGGGGATGATAGCGTTGGTCCGACTTGTCCCATGACTGCTGATACTCTTCGCAACGATCCCGGCAATGGACTCAACGCGCTCAAGTCGAGCGCTCGTCGAACTCCCGACTCGCGGCTGGTTGGTACCGAAGCCGCCGGACTGCTGTTCTCGCTTGGTATCTGGATCTGGATTCCGGAGCGCTGGCCGCTTGCGCTTCCATTCCTTGCCATCAGTGCATTCGGTATATGGGGCGTGACGGATCACACACTCGTCGCTGGACGGAGGACGCTGAGTCATCCGCTTTGGGTATTCCTTCGAGTTTTTCGGTGGATTGTGGGCTTTGCGGGAGTTGTTGCGGCCGTTTCAGCACTTTACCTGATCGTTGGGGAACTTATTGGGACTGTCGTGTCCTGAGAGTGTGCGCGTCAGACAACTAAGAGCAACTGCAACCGACTATTGGGCCACGGATTAGACGGTTTGGACGGATCAGGAACGGAGAAATCAAAAACACAAATCAGAACTTGCGATGAGCTGAGATTGGGAGATGGTCTCCCCGTCTCTCCATCTCTCCATCTCTCCAACTCCCAAATTGCCTTTACTCATTCTGTCTTGAGTCCACCCTCGAATGCTCAACCCCCAAAAGTATTGCAGCTCTGAGGATTCCCTGAGTCAAAGCCGCGCTTGAACCACTCGGTGCGCTGAGCCGCTGAGCCGTGAGTGAACGCATCGACGTTCACCCGCCGTCCGCTTTGAGCAAGGATCCGGTCATCACCCACCGCAGCGGCCGCTGCCATCGCTTCTTCCACGTCGCCTGGGAGGAGCAAGTTGCGCTTCTGGGTACTCGATGCCCACACGCCGGCGTAACAATCGGCCTGAAGCTCCACCCGCACCGAGAGTTGATTCGCCTCGCCAGGATTCGATTGCTGCGCCTGGCGAACTCTTCCGTCGGTGCCGGCGACATGCTGCACGTGATGCCCAATCTCGTGCGCGAGCACGTACGCCTGTGCAAAATCCCCGGCAGCGCCGAAGCGCGTCGTCAACTCATCGTAGAACCCGAGGTCGATGTACACCTTCTCGTCGAGCGGGCAATAGAACGGACCCATCGCCGACTGTGCCGAGCCGCAGCCGGATTGGGTAGAGTTGCGAAAAAGTACCAATTTGGCGGGCCGGTACTGCTCCCCCCCGTTCGAGAGCACCTTCGACCAGGTTCGCTGCGCATCGTCGAGCACGAACGAGACGAACTCCACCTGCTCTTCCTCGCGAGCCGAATCTTCGGGGCTCAGCGAAGCGCCAGCCGATGTGATTCCCGGCTCGACCCCCAGGTCGCTGAAGAGATTCCGTCCGGTAATGAGACTCAGAGCGAGGACGACTACCGTGCCACCGATCCCGA